>JBOHZT010000017.1:0-22838 GCA_050738535.1 Steroidobacteraceae bacterium | reverse complement strand
CGGCTGCCGTGTCGTGGATCATCGTGCGCAAGGTATCATCGACGATGACCAACTCATAGATCCCGGTGCGTCCCCGGTAGCCCGCCGCGGCATCTCCCGCGGGCCGGTATAGCGTCGGGGAGGGGGCATCCGGCCCGAGGTTCAAGAGCCGGCGCTCGTATTCACCGGCCGCAAGCGGCTCCTTCGTGTCGGGATTGAGGACCCGCACGAGGCGCTGTGCCAGCACTCCGATGAGGCTCGACGAGAGCAGGAACGGCTCGATGCCCATGTCGCGCAGCCGTGTGATGGCGCCGACGGCCGTGTTGGTGTGCAGGGTCGACATGACCAGGTGCCCGGTGAGGCTCGCCTGGATCGCGATCTGGGCCGTCTCGAGGTCACGAATCTCCCCGACCAGCACCACGTCCGGATCCTGTCTCAAGATCGCACGCAGGCCGCGGGCAAAGGTGAGTTCCACTTTCGTGTTCACCTGGGTCTGGCCGATGCCGTCGATGTAGTACTCGATCGGCTCCTCGACGGTCATGATGTTCCGCGTGCCGTCGTTCAAGCGCTCGAGCGCGGCGTAGAGCGTCGTCGTCTTGCCGGAGCCGGTCGGTCCGGTGACGAGCAGGATGCCGTGCGGCTTGTGGATGAGCTCGTCGACCCGCTGCTCGGTCGCCGGGTCCATGCCGAGGGCGCCGAGGTCGAAGCGCCCCGGCTGCTTGTCGAGCAGGCGCAGGACCGTGCGCTCGCCGTGGCTCGAGGGGATGGTGGAGACGCGCACGTCCACCGCGCGTCCGGCGACGCGCAGGCTGATGCGGCCGTCCTGCGGCAGGCGCTTCTCCGCGATGTCGAGCTTCGACATCACCTTGATGCGGGAGACGACGAGCGGGGCAACCGCGCGCTTTGACTGCAGGACCTCGCGGAGCACCCCGTCGATGCGAAAGCGCACGACCAGACGGTTCTCGAACGGCTCGATGTGGATGTCCGAGGCGTTCTCCTTGATCGCCTGGGTGAAGACGGCATTGATGAGACGGATGATCGGGGCGTCGTCCTCGCTCTCCAGCAGGTCCGCCTGCTCCGGCAGCACCTGCGCGAGATGCGCGAGATCCGTCGTCTCCTCGAATCCCTCGACGGCCTGCATCGCATCGCCCGCCTCGTAGGATTGCCGCAGCATCGCGTCGAAGGAGGCCTCGTCCACCCGCTCGATCTTGAGCGGCAGGCCGAGGAAGCGGCGCACTTCCGCGAGTGCAAGCGGCGAGGCGCCGGTGCGGTAGGCGCATTGAGCGTAACCGCCGGCGATGTGCCTCACGAGGACGCCGTGACGCTTCGCGTAGGCGAAGGACAGGCGGCGCTCGGGCCTCTCCGGCTGGTCGGGGCGCCCGGACCTCTCGGGAGCTGCCGCGGCAATCCCTGCGCCGCTCCCCTCGCTCACGGGGAGCTTCCTGGGGACGGGCTCGGCCGCTTCGCCGGCGCGCTCTCGGCGGCTCCCTGGCGGGCTGCGTGCTCCTTCTCCGGGGTGGTGACCGGCGCCTTCGGGGTCGAGCCGGCGGGAGGCGGAGGCGGAATCGGCGCGATGTCGCAGCACCCGATGAATTTCGGGGGCTTGGCGGACTTCGGCGGCGGCGGCAGGAGCGAGGATTCGGCGCCGGGCACGAGCGGCAGCAGCTCCTTGCCGCCGACCGCCTGCTGCTGCTTGCGGATGAACTGGTATTCGGCGTCGGTCGCCTCGGCCTCCGTCGCAGCGGTATCGAGGATCTGCGGGCGGATGAAGATCATCAGGTTCTTCTTCTGCAGGCTGCCGTTGCGGTCCTCGAAGAGCTGTCCGAGGATCGGGATGTGCGAGAGGAACGGCACTCCGCTCTGGTTGCGCTGGTACTCATTGCTGATGAGGCCGCCGATCACGAGGATGCCGCCATTGCGGACCAGCACCTCGGTATCGACGGTGCGCTTGCTGGTCGTCGGGTCGATCGTCGTCACCGCCGAGCCCCCGGCGGCGCTCGCCGGAAGCAGGCTCGAGCTCTCGATGTGGATTTTCAGGATGATCGTGTTGCGGGAGTTGATGTCCGGCGTGATCTTGAGGATGGTGCCGACGGTCTCGTTCTCGATGGTCTGGAACGGCGTCACCGTGCCGTTGACCGCGGTGCTCGCGCTCGTGTACTGGCCAGTCACGAACGGCACCTGCTGCGCGACTTGGATCGTCGCCTCCTGGTGGTCCATCGTGACCATGGAGGGCGTCGCGATGATGTTCGAGTCGTCGTTGCTCTCGAGCGCCCGGAGCATGGCGGCGAAGCTGATGCCCGTCTTGGCGACGCGCCCGAGCGCGATCGTGGTGCCGTTCACCAGGCCCGTGCTCGGCAGGTTGGAAGGGCTGAGGATGGAGTCCGCGAGGTCGACGAGGCTCGCGCCGCCGACCGGAGTGAGGAATGTCGCGCCGGGAATGGTGCCTCCCTGCGAATAGAGGGCCCAGTTCACCCCGAGCTCGGAGGACTTGTCGAAGTCCACATCGACGATGATCGCCTGCACGAGCACCTGCGCCCGGCGGATGTCGAGCCGGTCGATGATCGCATCGATCTGATGCATCGTCTTCGGAGGCGCGGTGATGACGAGCGCGTTGTTCTGCTCGTCGGCCCAGATCTGGGCCTGCGGCTCCGCGGAGGCACCGGCCGCCGGTCCTCCTTTGGCGGTGGCCGCCGCCTTCTCCATCCCTTGTAGCTGTTGCTTGAGCTTCGGCGCCAGAGTCTTGGCAGTCTCGTAGCGCAGATAGCGCACCTGCGTGCCACCTCCGTAGGCGGACGGCGTATCGAGGTGCGCGATGAGGGCCTTCACCCGCAGGCGATCCTGCTCGTCGCCGCTGAGGAGGATGCTGTTCGAGCGCGCGTCGGCGACGAGCTTGAGCGGGGTCCCGCCCATGCGGCCCTGCGTCTCACCCTGGTAGAGCGAGCTCACGACGCGCGCGACCTCGGCAGCCGACGCATTCTGCAGCGGAATGACATCGACGTTCGAGGTGTCCGCCTGGTCGATGCGGTGGACGATGCTCACGAGCCGGCTCACGTTGGCTGCGCGGTCCGAGATGATGAGGATGTTGGAGGGCGGATAGGCCGCGAGCTGTCCTTGGTTGGGCACGAGCGGGCGCAGCACCGGGACGAGCTGAGCCGCGCTCACGTGCTGCACCTTGACGACTTGAGTCACGATCTCATCGGAGGTCGGGCTCACGTGCGAGGGCAGCGTCTTGCCCGGCATGTAGCGCTCCTCGGCATCAGGCACGATCTTCACGACGTTGTCCGCCGCCGGGACGGCGATGAAGCCATGGACCTGCAGGATCGCGAGGAAGATCTGGTAGAAGGCCGCGGGCGAGACGGGCGTCGAGGAGAGCATCGTCACCCGCGCCTGGACCCGCGGATCGAGGATGAAATTCTTATGCGTGACCATGCTCACGGCCTGGACGACCTGGCCGATGTCCACGTTCTTGAAGTTCGGAGTGATCATCTCGCCGCTCGACTGGGCCGAGGCCACGGCGATGGTGACGGCGAGCACGGCGGCGCAGCTGAAGCTCGTTCGGCCCAGGGCGCGGGCGAGTCGCATGATGCGTACCTGTGGTCTCATCGAAGCTCCCGCAGCCGGCGGCGAGCCGGTCCGCTATTTGCGGCCATTCTCGCCGCTCGCGAGCTGGTTCGCTTCCGAGGCGATACTCGCCAGGTTGAAAGTGAGATCTTGCTGCCGCCCGCCGCGCAGGACTGTGACGTGCGCCTCGCTCGATGAGCCGAGCGTGCGGAAGATCTCCTCGGCTCTCGAGGGGTCGTTGAGCGGCGTTCCGTCGATCTCGGTGACGAGATCCCCCGGCTTCAGTCCGAGGCTCGCGAACGCTCGCGAGTTGGGCCCCGGATAAAGCCGGTAGCCCTTGAGCTTGCCGCCCGAGAACACCGGTTGCGGGCGCATCACCTTCTCGAGCGCGCCCGGGTCGTTGGTCATCATCTGGCGCACGCGCGCGACGGCCTGCCGTACTACCGTCCTGGCGCGTCCGCGGCGGGGCTGCGAGGACGGGAATCCCTTGAGGAGCGTCAGCGACTCGAGCCGCCCGGCACCCCGCTCGAGGAGTACGCTGTTCGCGTAGACCGCGTGCAGACGTGCGCCGCCGGGGACGCTGTCGCCCACCGCGTATACCTTCACCGCGGTCGGACTTGCCCCGAGGATCGCGAGCCCGTCCTTGGGGCGACTCGCCGCGATGGTGCCCGTCAGCACGAGCTGAAGCGTCGTTCGGGGTGCGCCTGCCGGGCCGCCTGCCGCCTCGGGAGCCGCACCGAAGAGGTGCTGGTTGACGATGGAGGCGATATCGACGCGGGAGGCGCTTGCGATGGGCGCCGCGGCGACCGGGAGCGCGACTGCGCCCGAGCCGGCCCAGCGGGTCACGATCAGCGCCGCTTGCACGCCGAGCGCGGCCGCGAGGACCCACACCGCGGCCTGGGGTGCGCGGGCGCGCACTGTGCTGGGCCACTCACGGGTCGAGATCATCGTGTCGAGCCAGGACCTTACGGCAGTCATTGGAGCGGGGATCGCCCCCGAGCCGCCCATGAGGATAGCCAATCATGATACGAGTGCTGTGGATTGGCTCTCAAGCGATTGTTTCGTAATCCCGGTTGCATGCCGCTTTTTCGCGTGTAGGCAAGCTCTTGTGTTGGCCTTTGGCGACCCCTATAAAGACAGGATGTCCACGCCGGATTCGCATCCCGCCCGTCCAGATGCCGGGGTCGTCGTCGAGGAATCGCGGCCGGAGGTCAAACAGCCCCCCCTTTACCGGGTCATCCTGCTCAACGACGACTACACTCCGATGGAGTTCGTCGTCGATGTGCTCGAGAAGTTCTTCGCCATGAACCGCCCCACGGCGACGCGGATCATGCTCGAAGTGCACACGAAGGGTAAGGGGGTGTGCGGGGTCTTCACATACGAGATCGCAGAAACTAAGGTGGCGCAAGTGACGACGCATGCGCGCGATCATCAGCATCCGCTCATGTGCACCCTCGAGGAGGCCTGAAGCGCAAGCGCTGATTAAACGGTTCGAGAGCTGGAGATAACGTGCTTTCCAACGAGCTTGAATATTGCCTCAACGATGCCTTTCACCAGGCGCGGGAGGCGCGCCACGAGTACCTGACCGTGGAGCACCTCTTGCTCGCGATCGTCGATACGCCGAAGGTGAAGGAGATCCTGCGCGCGTGCGGGGCTGACCTCGCCAAGCTCAAGCAGGAGCTGAAGGATCACCTGGATCAAGCCACCCCCCGGCTCGAGGAGTCCGAGGAGCGCGAGGTACAGCCGACCCTGGGCTTCCAGCGGGTGCTGCAGCGGGCGGTGTTCCACGTCCAGTCGAGCGGCAAGAAGGAGGTCGGCGTATCGAACGTGCTCGTCGCGATCTTCAGCGAGAAGCAGAGCCACGCCGTGTACCTGCTCAACCGCCAGCACGTCACCCGCCTCGATGTCGTCAACTACATCTCGCACGGACTGTCGAAAGTCGCCGAGGAGAAGACCGACAAGGAGGAGACGGGAGCCGAGGCGGAGCGCGAGGGCGAGGGCAGCGGCAGCGCGCTCGAGAAGTTCACCACCAATCTCAACCGCCTCGCCCAGGAAGGCCGGATCGACCCGCTCATCGGCCGCAAGCTCGAGGTGGAGCGCACGATCGAGATCCTGTGCCGTCGGCGCAAGAACAATCCCCTCTACGTCGGGGAGGCGGGCGTCGGCAAGACCGCGATCGCCGAGGGGCTCGCGCGACTCATCGTCGAGGGCAAGGTGCCCGACGTGCTCTCGGATTGCATGCTCTACGCGCTCGACATGGGCGCCCTCATCGCGGGCACCAAGTACCGCGGAGACTTCGAGAAGCGCCTGAAGGGCGTCATCACGGAGCTCAAGAAGCAGCCCGGGGCGATCCTCTTCATCGACGAGATCCACACCGTCATCGGCGCGGGCGCCGCCTCGGGCGGGGTGATGGACGCCTCGAACCTCATCAAGCCGGTGCTCACGAACGGGGAGATCCGCTGCATCGGCTCGACGACCTATCAGGAGTACCGCGGGATCTTCGAGAAGGATCACGCGCTGGCGCGCCGCTTCCAGAAGATCGACGTGGCCGAGCCGTCGGTGCAGGAGACGATCGAGATCCTCCAGGGCCTGAAGGCGAGGTTCGAGGAGCATCACTCCATCAAGTACGCGGACGACGCTTTGAAGGCTGCCGCCGAGCTCGCGGCGCGCCACATCAACGATCGCCACCTGCCCGACAAGGCCATCGACGTGGTGGACGAGGCGGGCGCGCGGCAGCGCTTGAAGCCGATCGAGGAGCGCGAGGACACGGTCGAGGTACGGCACATCGAGGATGTCATCGCCCGCATGGCGCGCATTCCGGCGAAGAGCGTCTCGACCTCGGACCGGGAGGTTCTCAAGAACCTCGAGCGCAACTTGAGGCTCGTCATCTTCGGTCAGGACCGGGCGATCGAGGCGCTCGCAGCCTCCATCAAGATGGCGCGCTCGGGACTCGGCGACCAGCGCAAGCCGGTCGGCAGCTTTCTGTTCGCCGGTCCGACGGGCGTCGGTAAGACCGAGGTGACCCGGCAGCTCGCGATCACCATGGGGATCGAGTTCGTGCGGTTCGACATGTCCGAGTACATGGAGCGCCACACGGTCTCGCGGCTGATCGGCGCCCCGCCGGGGTACGTGGGCTTCGACCAGGGCGGACTGCTGACGGAGGCGATCGCCAAGCATCCGCACTGCGTGCTGCTCCTCGACGAGATCGAGAAGGCCCACCCCGACGTGTTCAACCTGCTGCTGCAGGTGATGGACCACGGGACGCTGACGGACAACAACGGGCGCAAGGCCGACTTCCGCCACGTGATCATCGTCATGACCACCAATGCGGGCGCCCACGAGATGAACCGGCCGTCGATCGGCTTCATGCAGTCCGACCATGCCTCGGACGGCATGGAGGCGGTGCGGCGCCTTTTCTCGCCGGAATTCCGCAACCGGATCGATGCGATCATCCAGTTCGCCTCGCTCGATCCCGTGACGATCGAGCGCGTGGTGGACAAGCTCATCTTGGAAGTGGAAATGCAGCTCGAGCAGAAGGGCGTCACCCTGACCCTCGACGACGAAGCGCGCCGCTGGGTCGCCGCGCGGGGCTACGACCCGAAGATGGGCGCGCGCCCGATGGCTCGGATCATCCAGGAGTTCATCAAGCGGCCGCTCGCGGAGGAGTTGCTGTTCGGCCGCCTTGCGGGCGGTGGGCAGGTGAGGGCCACCGTGTCGAAGGACGGCGGCAAGCTCGATCTCGAATGCGCTCCCACGCAGCAGGAGGTGCCGGCGTAGCCGCCTAGCGCCCGCGATAGATGATGCGCGCCTTGCTGAGATCGTACGGCGTCATCTCGACCGTCACTTGGTCGCCCCTCAAGATGCGGATGTAGTTCTTCCGCATCTTCCCGGAGATATGCGCCGTCACCACGTGGCCGTTCTTGAGCTTCACGCGGAACGTCGTATTGGGCAAGGTCTCGACGACCTCGCCTTCCATCTGAATCGCATCTTCTTTTGACATGGGGCGGCGCATTCTGCCCAAATGGCCGCGGCAACGCAATTTTTGCGAAGCCGCAGGGCGGCGCGGCGGCGGGCTCGGGGCACGGCGCGGCTCCGACGGGCTCGGCTCCGAGGGCCTCGCGCGGGCAGTGGCGCGCCTGCCTGTCAGCTCCCCGATGAGCCTGCGTGCTGCCGCAACAGCTCTTGGAATGCCTTGCGGGGGATCGCGCGGCTGCCGAGGCTTTGCAGATGCCGCGAGGACAGCTGGCAGTCGATCACGACGATGCCTTCTGCCCGGCAATAGTCGACGAGCCGCGCGAGCGCGACTTTCGAGGAGTCCCGCTCCCGGCTGAACATGGATTCGCCGAAGAAGACGGCCCCGAGCCGCACGCCATACAGGCCGCCGACGAGGCGTCCCTCGAGGTAGGTCTCGAAGCTGTGCGCATGGCCCTCGTGATGCAACTCCACGTAGGCGGCGTGCATCTCCGGCGTGATCCAGGTGCCGGCGCCGCTCGCGCGGGGCGCCGCGCAGCCGGCCATCACCGCCGCGAAATCCCCGTCGATGTGCGTCTCGAAGGAGCGGTTGCGCAGGGTCTTCGCGAGGCTCCTCGAGCAGCGAAACTCCTCCGGGAAGAGCACGGCGCGCGGATCGGGCGACCACCACAGCACCGGCTGTCCCGGGGAGTACCACGGAAAGATCCCGCGGCGGTAGGCCGCGAGCAGACGGGCCGGCGACAGGTCACCGCCGGCGGCGAGGAGCCCTTGAGGCTCATCGAGCGCCCGCTCGAGCGGCGGGAAGTGCTCGGGCGAGTCCTGAGGCGACAGCCACGTGATGGTCTTCACGGCTCGCGCTCATCCGCGTCCGCTGCGCGGCGGTCGCGGTAAGGAACGTGCGTCTGGACTTCCGCCGCGTAGGCGTCGACCGCCTCGCCCTCGCGCTCGAGGTAATCCCGCACGGCCTCGCGGAAGCGCGGATCGGTGATCCAGTGCGCCGAGCGGGTGATCGTCGGCTCGAAGCCGCGGCTCACCTTGTGCTCTCCCTGCGTTCCCGGCTCGAACCGCGGGATGCCCCGCTCGATGCAGAACTCGATCCCCTGGTGGTAGCAGGCCTCGAAGTGCAGGCTGTGGTAGTCCGCATCGGCGCCCCAGTAGCGCCCGTAGAGGACCTCGGGGCTGAAGAAGAAAATGGCCGCGGCGACGGCCTTGCCGCCGCGAACGGCGATCTTCACCATCAGACGGTCGCCGAGGGTACGTGCGATCTCCCCGAAGAACTCCCGCGTGAGATAGGGCTCGTGCCCGTGGCGCAGGAACGTGTCGCGGTGCAGGTGGTACACGCGATCGAGCCGCTGCGCATCGAGATCCGCGCCGAGCCAGGTCTCGAATGCGATGCCCGCCTCGGCGACGCGCCGCCGCTCGCGCCGTGCCTTCTTGCGCTTCTCGGCGGTGAAGGTCGAGAGGTAGTGCTCGAAGCTCGAGTACTCGTGGTTGGTCCAGTGGAACTGGCAGTCGCGCCGTCCGAGCCAGCCTGCGCGCTCGAGCGCCGCGTGGTCGCTCTCGTCGAGGAACAGGGCGTGGATGGAGGAGAGCGCGAGGTCGCGCGCGTGAGCCTCGATGCCCTCGGTCAGTCGGGCCTGGGTTCGCGGCCCGTCGAGATCCGGCCGTACCAGCAGCCGCGCACCGGTCGCCGGTGTGAAGGGCACCGCCACGGTGAGCTTCGGGTAATAGCGTCGGCCGAACCGGCTGTACGCCTGGGCCCAGCCGAAATCGAACACGAATTCCCCGTAGGAGTGCGACTTGATGAAAGCCGGCGCAGCGGCCGCGAGGCCCCGCTCGTCGGCGAGCGTGACGTAGGAGGGGGTCCAGCCGCTGCCCTCGCCGACGCAACCGGTGTGCTCGAGCGCCGCGAGGAACTCGTGGCGCAGGAACGGCGCGCTCGTGCCGGTGAGGCCGTTCCATTGCCCGCGATCGATCTCATCGATGCTGCGGGCGACGCGCAGGGTCGGATCACGAGGCTCCACTGTCCAAGCTCTCGAGGTAATGATCGGCATCGAGCGCGGCCATGCAGCCCGAGCCGGCCGAGGTCACCGCCTGACGATAGACGTGATCGGCTACGTCGCCCGCGGCGAACACTCCCGGCACGCTCGTCGCGGTGGCATCGCCGTCGAGCCCGCTCTTGACGCGGATGTAGCCGTTGCGCATCTCGAGCTGCCCCTCGAAGCAGGCCGTGTTCGGCGAGTGGCCGATGGCGATGAACACGCCGGTGAGCGCGAGCTCCCGGTCGGTCCCGTGAGACGTCGACCGCAGAGCGAGCCCGCTGACGCCTTGCTCGTCTCCCTTCACCTCCGTGACGGCGTGGTTCCACAGGATCGAGAGTTTGCCCGCGCGTTCGCGCTCGAGGAGCTGGCGCTGCAGGATCTTCTCGGCGCGCAGCCGGTCGCGGCGGTGCACGAGCGTCACGTGCTCGGCGATGTTCGACAGATAGAGCGCCTCCTCCGCGGCGGTGTTGCCGCCGCCCACCACGGCAACGCGCTGTCCGCGGAAGAAGAAGCCGTCGCACGTCGCGCAGGCCGAGACTCCGCGGCCGCGATAGCGTTCCTCGGAGGGCAGGCCGAGATACTTCGCCGTCGCGCCCGTCGCGACGATCAGGGCGTCGCAGGTGTAACGGGTGTCGTCGCCGTGGAGCTCGAACGGACGCCGGCCGAGGCTCACGGTGTGAATGTGGTCGCGGACGATCCGCGTCTCGAACCGCTCGGCGTGCCGCCGCATCCGCTCCATCAGCGCAGGCCCCTGCAATCCCTCGATATCGCCCGGCCAGTTGTCCACTTCCGTCGTGGTCATGAGCTGCCCGCCTTGCTCGACCCCGGTGATGAGGAGCGGGGCGAGGTTCGCGCGCGCCGCGTAGACGGCTGCCGTGTAGCCCGCGGGGCCGGAGCCGAGAATGATGAGCCGACTGTGCACAGACCCTGCCATGTATAATGCCGCTCCAACTAGCCGCGCCTGACAGCACGGCTGGGCTTACGAGCGTATCAGGGACGGATGCTTGCGTAGAGGCCGGAGACGGTAATTTTGGCCGAGTCGACCGTGCGGAGCGCCTCGCGCTTCACCGAATCCGTGAGCCGCGGGCTGCGCGAGAGCGCCGCCATCGCGCTTGCCGTGCTCGCGCTCGTCCTCTTGGCCGCGCTCGCCTCCTACAGCCCGACGGACCCCTCCTTCTCGTTCACCGGCGACGGCCACGTTCACAACCGCGTCGGGGTGGTGGGGGCCTTCGTCGCCGATCTGCTGCTCGCGCTCTTCGGCCGGCCCTCCTACCTTTTCCCCGTAATGGTCGCGGCCGCGAGCTGGCTCGTCTTCCGGAACCGCAATCGGACCGAGCGTCCTTCCCGCGCGGACCTGGCCGTTCGCGTCGGCGGGTTCGTCGTGCTGCTCGCCTCGAGCTGCGGGCTCACGACGCTGCACTGGGCGGCCGGGTCCCTCCGCGATACGGCGGGCGGGGTCCTGGGGATGTTCGTGGGGCGAGGGCTCGAATCGGGGCTCGATGACCTCGGGGCGACGCTGCTGCTGATCGCCGCGTGGATGGCGGGTGTTTCCCTCGCCTTCGGCATGTCCTGGCTCAGGATCATGGACCGTCTGGGCGCGGCGGTCTGGGCCGGCATCGGCTGGGTGCGAGCGCGATCCTCCGCCGCCCGTGACCTGGCCGAGGGCCGGGAGCGGCGGCAAGCGAGGAAGGAGACCGCGCAGCTCGAGCAAAAAAAGGCCGCCGCGCGCCGTCCGCCGCGCATCGAGGCCCCGCCGTCTGCCGTGGAGTTGAGCGAGCGGCTCGAGAAGGAGCGGCAGGTGCCGCTCTTCGAGGCGCCGCAGTCGAGCGAGCTGCCGCCGCTCGCGCTCCTCGATGATCCGCCGGCCGTGGAGCCTTCGTACTCGCCCGAAGCGCTCGAGGCCATGTCGCGCCTGGTGGAGCTGAAGCTGCGTGATTTCGGGGTGGAGGCGGAGGTCGTCGCCGTCCAGCCCGGCCCGGTGGTCACCCGGTTCGAGCTGCGGCCCGCGCCGGGCGTCAAGGCCAGCCAGATCACGGGGCTCGCCAAGGATCTCGCCCGCTCGCTCTCGGTCATGAGCGTGCGCGTCGTCGAGGTCATCCCCGGCAAATCGGTGATGGGCCTCGAGATCGCGAACGAGAAGCGCGAGCTCGTGACGCTCGGCGAGATCCTGCGCTCGAAAGCCTACGACGAGCTCGCAACGCCGCTGTCCCTCGCGCTCGGGAAGGACATCGGCGGACAGCCCCTCGTCGCCGACCTCTCCCGCATGCCGCACCTGCTCATCGCCGGCACCACCGGATCGGGCAAGTCCGTCGCCATCAACGCGATGGTGCTCTCGCTCCTGTACAAGGCGACGGCCGAGCACGTACGGCTCATCATGATCGATCCGAAGATGCTCGAGCTCTCGGTCTACGAAGGCATCCCGCATCTGCTCGCGCCGGTCGTGACGGACATGAAGCAGGCGGCGAACGCGCTGCGTTGGTCCGTGGCGGAGATGGAGCGGCGCTACCAGCTCATGGCGGCGCTCGGCGTGCGCAACATCGCGGGCTTCAACCGCCACGTGAAGGAATCGATCGATAAAGGCAAGCCGATTCTCGATCCGGTGCTCATCGGCCGGGCGGCCAATGATCCCACGATCGATCAGTCGCAGATCCCGACGTTGACGCCGCTGCCCTACATCGTCGTCATCATCGATGAGCTCGCCGATCTCATGATGATCGTGGGCAAGAAGGTGGAGGAGCTCATCGCGCGGCTTGCGCAGAAGGCCCGCGCCTCCGGCATCCACCTGGTGCTCGCGACGCAGCGGCCGTCCGTCGACGTGATCACCGGCCTCATCAAGGCCAACATCCCGTGCCGCATCGCCTTCCAGGTTTCCGCGAAAGTCGACTCGCGCACCATTCTCGATCAGATGGGCGCCGAGACGCTGCTCGGCCATGGCGACATGTTGTACCTGCCGGCGGGCACGTCCATGCCGACCCGTGTGCACGGCGCCTTCGTCTCGGACGAGGAGGTGCATCGCGTCGTCGATGCCCTCAAGAAGGGCATGCAGGCGAGCAACGTCGGTCCGAGCTATGTGGACGAGGTGCTCTCGGGCCCCAGCGTGCCAATCCCAGGGCTCGCGGGCGAGGACGGGGAGGAGGGCGGGGCCGGCGTCGATGCCGAGCAGGATGCGCTCTACGACGACGCCGTGAGGATCGTCACCGAGGAGCGCAAGCCCTCGATCTCCTATGTGCAGCGCCGTTTGAAGATCGGCTACAACCGGGCGGCTCGCATGCTCGAGGCCATGGAGCTCGCCGGCATCGTCGGGCCTCTGCAGTCGAACGGTGGGCGCGAAGTGCTGGCGCCGCCGCCCGCGCAATGAGCGCGATGCGACGCGGAAATCTCGTGCGCATTGCGTCGTCGGCGCTGGGGGCCTGCGCGGCGGTGCTCATGATCTCAGCGGCGCTCGCTGCCCCGACGGTCTCGAAGGGACGGGAAGGGCCGCGTGCGCAGAGCGGCGAGCTTACGTCGGATGCCACGGGCGCCGCGCCGCTCACGCGCTTCCTCGACGGGCTACGATCGTTCCGGGCGGGTTTCTCGCAGACGGTCACCGGCGCGCACGGGCACATCGTGCAGCAGGCGACGGGCGAGCTCATCGTGCTCCGCCCCGGTAAGTTTCGCTGGGTGACACGGCCCGCCGGCGTGAGCGCGGCGGGGCGGCCGAGCGGGCGCGAGCAGCTGCTCGTCGCGGATGGCCGCAATCTCTGGTCTTATGACAAGGAGCTCGAGCAGGTGGTGGTCCGTCCGGAAAGTGCCGCGCTCACTGCGACACCCGCCATGCTGCTCTCCGGAGGACCGCAGGCGTTGAGCGCGTTCGGCATAAGCGGCGCCGGCAAGCGCGACGGACTCGAGTGGGTGCGCGTGGCGCCGAAGGCGGCCGATGCCGACTTCAAGGAGGCGCTGCTCGGCTTCTCCGGGGGCGATCTCGAGCGCATGATCCTCGAGGACAAGCTAGGTGAAACGGTGAATTTGACGTTCGAGCATGCCGAGCGGAACGTCCCGGTGGCCGCCTCGCAGATGAGCTTTACCCCGCCCGCGGGCGCCGACGTGATTGGAACACCGCAGAAATGATCGACTCCAGCCCCCGGAGAGCCGCCGAGCCGCACCCGCGCTACGGCTCGTTTTGGTGGATCGTCGGTTGGGCGCTCGTCGCATTCATTCTCTACTCCACGCTGGCGCCGCCCCAGGACATCCCGACCGTGCATATCTGGGACAAGCTCGAGCATGCGGGCGCCTTCTTCGGCATGACCTTCTGGTTCGCCGGGCTCACGAGCCGCAGACGTTATCCGGCGCTCGGGTTTTGGATGCTGCTCCTCGGCGGGGGCATCGAGATCGCCCAGGGGTCCATGGGATTCGGGCGCGACATGGATATCCACGATTTCTACGCCGACGGCATCGGCATCGGCGTGGCACTGGCACTCGCGTACGCGGGGCTCGGCCAGTGGGTCGTCTTCGCGGAGCGATGCCTCGGGCTCGCGCGCGAGACGCCGTGAGCGCTCGGGCGTGTCCCCCGCGCGTCCGCCCGCGGGGCACGCGCCCCTGGCGCGTCAGCGCGGGCAGCGCAGGCGGTCCCGGTGCGACCAGCTGATCACGAGCCGCGCAACCGCCTCCGCCCGCTCGCGGACCGTATGCGGCCGCGCACGCTCGAGGAGTTCGTCGGCCAGCGCCATCTCCTCGCTTCCGGGAAGCCCTTGCGCGAGGCCGTCGAGCGCGGACAGCTGCATTCGATGGTGCTGTGGGGGCCGCCGGGGACCGGCAAGACCACGCTCGCGAGACTGATCGCGCGCCGCGCGGATGCGGAGATCATCGCGCTCTCGGCCGTAGTGGCGGGCGTGAAGGACATCCGGGCGGCGATCGACCACGCTCGGTCGGCCCGCGAAGCGACGGGAAGGCCGACGGTGCTGTTCCTCGACGAGGTGCACCGGTTCAACAAGGCGCAGCAGGACACTTTCCTGCCGTTCCTCGAGGATGGGACGCTCACCTTCATCGGCGCGACGACCGAGAATCCCTCGTTCGAGGTGGTGAGCGCGCTGCTCTCACGCGCCAGGGTGTACGTGCTGCGCAGCCTCGAGACCCGCGATCTGCTGGCGCTCATCGAGGCGGCCTGGGCCGATGCGGAGCGCGGGCTCGGGAGGACGCCCTCGAGCGCTACGCCTGCGGCGCTGGAGCGCATTGCTCAGGCGGCGGATGGGGACGCTCGGCGCGCGCTCAACATGCTCGAGCTTGCGGCCGGCCTCGTCGACGCGGTCGAGCCGCGCTCGAACGGCGAGCACACGGGGCAGGAGGCCGCGCCGCAAGCGCACCCAGGGGCGGACACACAGGCTGAGCGTTCAGGCCTGCTGACCGTCGCCGTCGCAGACGAGGTGGCGGCCGGCGGCCGCAGGCGCTTCGACAAGGGGGGCGAGCAGTTCTACGACCAGATCTCCGCGCTGCACAAGGCCGTGCGCGGCACCGATCCCGACGCAGCCCTCTATTGGATGACCCGCATGCTCGACGGCGGCTGCGATCCCCTCTACGTCGCCCGCCGCGCCGTCCGCATGGCCGTCGAGGACATCGGCCTCGCGGATCCGAGGGCGCTCACGCTCGCCCTCGACGCGTGGGATGCCTACGATCGCCTCGGGAGCCCCGAGGGCGAGCTCGCGCTTGCCGAGCTCATCGTGTTCCTCGCTTGCGCGCCGAAGAGCAATGCGGTCTATGTCGCACTCGGGGAAGCGAAGGCGGACGTGGAGCAGTACGGCACGCTCGATGTGCCGCTGCACTTGCGCAACGCGCCGACGCGGCTCATGAAGGATCTCGGGTATGGGCGCGGGTACCGCTACGCGCACGATGAGCCGGATGCCTACGCCGCGGGCGAGCGCTACCTGCCTGACGAGCTGTCCGATCGGCGATACTACCGGCCGACCGCGCGCGGCCTCGAGATCCGCATCGGCGAGGCGCTCGCGCGGCTTCGCACGCGAGGCAAGTCCACCGATGCGGCAAAGTGAGTCATCGTGATCGATCCCAGGCTGCTCCGGAGCGACCCGGAAGGTGTTGCGCGCAATCTCGCCCGGCGGGGCTACGTGCTCGATACCCCGAGGCTCGCGATGCTCGAGAGCGAGCGCAAGCGCTGGCAGGTCGAGTCGGATCGCCTGCGCGCCGAGCGCAATGCCAATGCGAAGGCCGTCGGTGTTGCGAAGGGCCGCGGCGAGGATGCGTCCGCGCTGATCGCGCGCGGCGAGCAGCTGACGCGCGAGCTCGCGGGGATCGATACGTCGCTCGAGGCCGTCCAAGGAGAGCTCGAGGGCTGGCAGCTCGGAATCCCGAATCTCCTGCACGAGTCGGTTCCCGACGGACGCGACGAAACGGCCAACGTCGAGATCGCGCGCTGGGGCGAGCCGCGGCGCTTTGCGTTCAAACCGCGCGATCACGTCGAGGTCGGACAGCGGCTCGGCGGAATCGATTTCGAGGTCGCGGCGCGCATGTCGGGCGCGCGGTTCGTGGTGCTGCGCGGCGAGGTGGCCCGCCTGCACCGTGCGCTCGTGCAATTCATGCTCGACGTGCACACCCGCGAGCACGGCTACACCGAGGTCTACGTGCCCTATCTCGTGCAACCGCAGGCGCTCTACGGCACCGGTCAGCTGCCGAAGTTCGAGGGTGAGCTTTTCGCGGTGCGCGGCGAGGGCGGTACGAGCACCGCGGCGCCGAGCGCATCTGCGGCGCAGGGACGCTCCGCCTTCAGCGCGTACTACCTCATCCCGACGGCGGAGGTGCCGGTCACCAATCTCGTGCGCGAGCAGATCCTCGCCGCCGAGTCCCTGCCCCTGAAGTTCGCGTGTCACTCGCCGTGCTTCCGCTCCGAGGCGGGCGCCGCCGGCAAGGACACGCGCGGCATGATCCGCAACCACCAGTTCGACAAAGTGGAGCTCGTGCACGTCGTCAAGCCGGCGGATTCTTATGCCGCGCTCGAGGAGCTCGCCTCGAACGCTCGGCGCATCCTCGAGCGGCTCGAGCTTCCTCACCGTACCCTTGCGCTGTGCGCGGGGGATGTCGGAGCAGGCAGCGCGAAGACCTACGACCTCGAGGTCTGGCTGCCTTCCGAGGAGCGCTACCGCGAGATCTCCTCCTGCAGCAACTGCGAGGCGTACCAGGCGCGGCGCATGCAGGCCCGCTGGCGCAACCCCCAGACCGGCAAGCCCGAGCCGGTGCACACCCTCAACGGCTCGGGCGTCGCGGTCGGCCGAACGCTCGTCGCCGTGCTCGAGAACTACCAGAACGAGGACGGATCGGTGGATATCCCTGCCGTCCTGCGAGCGTACACAGGGGGTCTCGACAAGTTGACTCCATAGCCGCGGGGCCATAGCCGCTGGTACCATTGAGGCCCGCGGCGATTGTCGACTGCATCACGCAGGCGCGGCGACAATTGAGATGCAGGCACTGCCTCGGCACAGCTCGGCCGGGCATTTTGTGCGGATGCACGCCGTCTACAACCCGTGGCTGGTGACGCTCTCCATCCTCGTCGCCATTGCCGTGTCCTACACGGCGCTAAGGCTCGCCGGACGGGTGGCGGAGGCTGAGCGCCGGGCCGGCAGGCTGTGGCTGCTCGGCGGGGCGGCCTCGATGGGCATCGGCATCTGGGCGATGCACTTCATCGGCATGCTCGCCTTCTCGGTCCCCATCCAGCTGCGCTACAACGTTCTCATCACGCTCGCCTCGCTCTTGATCGCGATTGTGACCTCCGGATTCGCACTATCCATCTCGAGCCATCGCAATTTGAGCTTGCGTCGACTCGCGGTCGGCTCAGTGGTCATGGGAGCCGGCATCTGCGCAATGCACTACACCGGGATGGCGGCGATCCAGATCATGCCGGTGATCACCTACCGGCCGTGGCTGGTCGTCGCCTCGATCGCCGTCGCGGTAACAGCGTCGTTCGCCGCTCTGTGGCTGTTCTTCCGTCTGCGCAGCGGCCAATCGAGTCTGATGAAGCTCGCCCGCGCGGGGGCCGCGGTGGTGATGGGGTTTGCCATCGCCGGCATGCACTACACCGCCATGGCGGCCTCGATGCTGGCGCCGGGCTCGTACTGCTTCGGCGGGGCGGCGATCGACAACAACTGGCTTGCCGTCAGCATCGGCATGGTCGCGTTCGCCGTTCTGACCATCACGCTCGTGACGACGGTCTTCGATGCGCACCTCGAATCGCGTACGCGCCAGGATGCGATGCGTCTCGTGAAGCTCAACGAGGATCTTCAGCACGGGAAGAACATGCTTACGCTCGCGACGCAGGCTGCGGGAATCGCGTGCTGGGAATACGACGTTGCAGGTCGTCAGGTGCTGTGGACCGAGAACGAGATTTCATCGCTCGGGGCTGCAGGCATCGACGTGCGTCGCGATCCGGACGCTTTTTTTGCTCTCATTCAGCCCGAGGATGCGGCGGTGGCGGTGGAGGCCATTCGTTCCGCCGTAGTCGACGCGCGAGACGTGTGCGCGCTGCGCGTTCGCGTGCTCAGCCCGCAAGGTGGGGTCATCCATCTCCAAGCGCACGCGCGGCTGCTACGCGGCGACGCGGGAGAATTGCGACGACTGCTCGGCGTGTCCTGGGACGTGACCGAGCAAGTCCAACAGGAAGAGCGCAGGCTCCAGCTGCAACTTCAGCTGCGTGATGCGTCGCGCCATGCCGGCATGGCCGAGGTGGCGACGGGAGTGCTGCACAGCATTGGCAATGTGCTCAACAGCCTCGGCGTCTCGGCATCGCTGCTGCTGTCCGGACTGCGCGCATCCCGGGTCGCGAACGTCGAGCGAGTCGCGGCGCTGCTCGCGGACCATGCGGATGGGCTCGGGGCATTCCTGGAAAGCGATCTACGGGGCAAGGAGCTTCCGAGCTACCTACGGGCGCTTGGAGAGCATCTCGTGACGGAGCATCGGGAGCACTGCACGGAAGCTCAGGCGATCGCTATGCGGGTCGAGCACATCGGCAAGATCGTCGCGGCCCAGCAGACCAATGCCCGCCTGGGAGGCGGGCTCGAGGAGGTCGATCTCGCGGAGCTGCTGGAGAATGCCATCGTGCTGCATTTCCCAGTAAGCAGTGAGCCGGCCGTGCGCCGGGAGTACCACGCCGTCGGGCGCGTCACGCTCGACCGCCACAAGCTCATTCAGATCCTCGCGAACCTCCTCAGCAATGCGCGCCATTCGCTGCGGGAGCAGTACCAGGGCTCGCGGGTGCTGACCGTTCGCGTGCGACCCGCGCAGTTCGAATCGTTCGCCATCGATATCGAGGATTCGGGTGTGGGCATCGGCGAGGACTCCATGTCGAGGCTCTTCGAGTTCGGCTTCACCACGAAGAAGGACGGGCATGGTTTCGGGCTGCATTCGAGTGCGATCCTCGCCAAAGAGATGGGCGGCGAGCTCACGGGCCGCAGCAACGGCGCGAACCAGGGAGCATGCTTCACGGTACGGTTGCCGCTCGTTGTGGCGGAAGCCGAACCCGAGAGGAGGCGCGCATGAGCGCCGCCGAATCGAGGCTCGAGGCGGTCCAAATCCTCGTGGTCGACGACAACCCAGCCATCCACGAGGACTTTCGCAAGATACTGAGCGACAAGGGCGAGCGCAGCACGGAACTCGAGCGCGTCGAGAGCGTCCTGTTCGGCGAGCCCGCCGCTTCGGAGGCGAGCCGCTCGCGGTACACGCTGCAATACGCGTTGCAGGGACAGGAGGGCGCAAACGCCGTCAAACGCGCCTTGGCGGAGGGTCATCCCTTCGCCGTTGCCTTCGTGGACATGCGCATGCCTCCCGGCTGGGACGGGCTCGAGACCATCGAGCGCTTGTGGGCCTGCGACCCGAATGTGCAGATCGTCATCTGTTCGGCGCACTCCGATTACGACTGGAGCGATGTCGTTGCGCGCCTCGGGGACACGGACAAGCTCCTCGTGCTCAAGAAGCCGTTCGAGCCGATCGAGGTGCTGCAGTGTGTGAGCGCGCTGTCGCGCAAATGGCAGCACGAGCGAACCCTGCGCGAGCAGGTCGAGGCCCTCGAGAACGTCGTCGCGGCCCGCACCGAGACGCTCGAGGCGGCTAATCGTCAGCTGCGCCACCTCGCCACTCATGACGCGCTGACCGGGCTTCCGAACCGGGTGCTGCTCGATGACCGGCTTGCCCAGGCGATTGCGCATGCCGGTCGCGACTCACAGCCGTGCGCGCTACTCGTGGTGGATCTCGACCGCTTCAAGCAGATCAATGACTCGCTCGGGCACCGCACGGGGGATGCGGTGCTCAACGAGGTGGCGCGGCGCCTCACCACGGTGGTGCGCGACATCGACACGGTCGCTCGAACCGGCGGCGACGAGTTCATCGTCGTGGTGAGTCCGACCACGGTGGGGGAGGACGTCTCGGCGATCGCGCAGCGGATCAACGACACGGTGCGTCAGCCGATGCCCATGTGCGGCGTCGAGCTGCACGTGACGGCGAGCGTCGGCATTGCGCTCTATCCGACGCACGCGCAGTCCGCGGAAAGCCTGATCGCGCGCGCTGACGGCGCCATGTACTGCGCAAAGCAGCGCGGCCGCAACACCGTGCAGTGCTTCGCCGCGGGCATGGACGCGACGACCGTTGCTCGCGTGAGCCTCGAGAGCGATTTGCACCGAGCTGTCGAAGGCAAGCAGTTCGAGCTCCATTACCAGCCCAAGGCGGACATCGAAACCGGAGACGTCTCCAGCGCCGAAGCGCTGATCCGCTGGCGCCACCCGAGGCGGGGGCTCGTCGATCCCGAGGAGTTCATCCCGATTGCGGAGGAGTGCGGCCTCATCGGGGAGATCGGGGCTTGGGTGCTCCAGGAGGCCTGCCGCCAGTGCGCCGCATGGCGCCTCGATGGCCTGCCCATGCAGCGCGTGGCCGTCAACGTCGCCGCTCCCCAATTCAGGCGCGGCGATTTGCTCGATGTCATTCGGGGTGCCCTCGCGGATTGCGGTCTCGATCCGTGCTGTCTCGAGATCGAGCTCACCGAGAGCGCCGTGATGACCAATCCGGAGGAATCCGCGGCCATCCTCGAGCACCTGAGCCGAATGGGCGTGATCGTTTCGGTCGACGACTTCGGCACCGGTTACTCGAGCATCAACTATCTGCGCCGCTTCCCGATCGACAAGCTGAAGATAGACCGCTCATTCGTCAAGGGTGTGGGTGAGCAGACCGAGGACGGCTCGATCGTAGAGGCCATCATTTCCCTCGCCCATAGCCTTCGCCTGAAGGTCGTCGCCGAAGGCGTCGAGACATCCGAGCAGCTGCAATTCCTGCGCGAGCTCGGTTGCGATCAGTACCAGGGATACCATTTCAGCCCCCCTCTGCCGGCCGGCGAATTCGCAACGCTGCTGCGCAGCTGGCAGCGTCCCGAGGATGACGGCTCGCGGGCCGAAGCCATCCGCACCCACAGCAAGCTCGCCGCGTACCGCTGACCGGCTCTGGACGACTGCGCGGGCCTTGCGATTTCCCGAAGAGCCGCCATTATTCCCCTCGGCGCGACGCTCGATTCCATTTCGATTCCGACCCGGCAGTCGATCGCTGCACAGGAGGGTGAGATGACCGTCAAGAATGCGCTCAACGGCAACGGCACCGCTGTCGCGCGCGCAGTCGCACGCGTGGTGCGCGGCATGCCGACATCGGACGGCGCGGGCGTGAAACTCACGCGCGTCATTGGACAGCCGCGGCTCGAGGGCCTGGATCCCTTCCTGCTGCTGGATGAGTTCGGCACCGACGATCCGGGCGATTACATCGCGGGATTTCCCGAGCATCCGCACCGGGGCTTCGAGACGGTGACGTACATGCTCGATGGCCGTATGCGCCATCGCGACAACCACGGGCACGAGGGTGTGCTCGAGCCCGGGAGCGTGCAGTGGATGACCGCGGGCCGGGGCATCCTCCACTCGGAGATGCCGGAGCAGCAGGAGGGCCGCATGCGCGGCTTCCAGCTGTGGATCAACCTGCCTGCGCGCGACAAGATGACGGCGCCGAAGTATCAGGAGTTCGGGGCGCAGCGGATCCCGGTCGCATCGCCCGCGCCCGGCGTGCGCGTCAAGGTGATCGCCGGACGGGTGGGGGAGATCGAAGGGCCGATCACGCAGCCAGCGACGGATCCGGTCTACCTCGACGTGGAGCTCGCGCCCGGGGCGCGGTTCTCGCAGGGGCTGCCGGCGAGCCATGCCGCATTCCTCTACGTATTCGAGGGTTCGGTGCAGGTCGCGGGCGCGAAGGAGGCCACCGTCCTCGCCGCGCACGATCTCGCGGTCCTCGGGTCGGGAGAGCGCGTCGAGCTCGAGGGCGCCGGCACCGGGGCGAGCCGCGCGATCCTGGTCGCGGGCCGGCCATTGCAGGAGCCGGTGGCGCGGCACGGGCCATTCGTCATGAACACCCGCGAGGAGCTGCTGCAGGCGTTCCAGGATCTGCAGAGCGGGAGGTTCTGAAGGGGTTGAGAGCCGGCGGGTCGCGGAGGATTTTCGGGACCGTGACCCGCTGGCCGGCGGCCGGCTCGCAAATGCAGCAGCGCAAAGCGTGCTCGATTGATTATCACCTCAAGCGTCGTGCCGGTCCTCGTCCTCGTACTGGAATACCGCCTCGAGCGGTGCTCCGAATACACGCGCGATCTTGAACGCCGCCTCGAGTGACGGTGAGTAACGGCTCTGCTCGATGGCGATGATCGTCTGGCGCGTGAGACCTACGCGGTCAGCGAGCTGCTGCTGCGTCATCTCGCCGTGATGAAAGCGCAGCGTGCGGATGGTGTTTCGTACGCGCGTGCGCGGTGGAGCGGGCGCCTTCATGCGCCGAATCGATAGGCGTAGAGCTCGGAGCCCAGTCGGGCGAGGTCGGCCGCGGCAAACGTCGCCAGGAGCGCGCAGAAGGTGAGTCCCGAGGGATCGCCGGCGATGATGAGCAGGATCACGCACCACACGCCGGCCGCAAGCACGTAGTACGCGTTTCGAGTTCCGCGGAGCGTCACGGCCCGATCGCGCTCGTCCGACGGCTCGGGCTTCACGTACAGCGCGATCGCGATGTGCGCCGCGATGCTGATCAGGATCATGAGAATCGTGATCCCGATCAGCGTGACCACGCCGGTGAGCGGCGTCAGGGGCACCAGCTCAGACAGCACCCGATCGAGTCGCCTCCCACCTTAAGGGCACCTCGAAAAATTGGTTGCTTGACGCTCATTCTGTAGACCATGTTTGTTAGAATGAGGAATGAACATTCAATTCGGGCTTTTCGACCTTCAGAACCGGTTTGACAAGCTCAGCC
>JBOHZT010000016.1:0-23858 GCA_050738535.1 Steroidobacteraceae bacterium | reverse complement strand
CCAGGAACACATCGAGCTCGGCATCGAGCGCGCGCGACTTCGTAAGCGACTGGCACGCCGCCGCGAGGCAGGCCGAGCACGAGCGCCTCGGAGGACCTGCCGACGACGCCCTGGAGCAAGCGCGCCAGATGCCGGCCGGCGTCGGCTCGATCGTCGAAACAAATCTCGTTTCCGCTCACTCGTAGGCGCCTCGTTCAAACGCGATGCTCGCTCTCGCAAGCGCCCGCACACGTCGCAAGCGGCGGACCCAGCAACAAGCAGCGCCGCAGCGCGCACCGACCGCTGCACCAGCCTGGAACGCGAGGACACGAGCGACCGACCGATCTGGTGCGTGGCCGCTCGGCCTCGCGGGGCTGCGATCCGCAAGGCCGCGTGTTTGCGCATGTTTTTGCTCTGGCACGGCCGTTGCACCCGGAGCCTCGCATGAGCAGCAGTGCGAAGCAATCGATGCGCGGTCCGTGGCCTGCAGCGGCATGCGGCATTCTGCTCGCGCTGGCGCTGCCGCAAGCATTCGCGGCGCCGGCGGCATCCGCCGCTGCACCTGCGGTGGCAGGCTGGCCGCAAACCCTCGCGGCCTGGGGGATCACCGTGAGCGGAGATGTCGCGGTCTCCTGGTACGGCTCCAACGGCTACCCCTTCAACATCCATCAGTTCGATACCCAGCACGACACCTTCCAGCTCGACGAGGCAGGGCTTCAGGTCGGCTATCAGCCGCAGCAGGGCTTCGGCGCGTTCGCCGATCTCATCGCCGGCGAGGACGCCAGGATCCTGCACTTGGCGGAGGACGGTCACGACAACTCGTTCGATGCGCGGCAAGCGTACATCCAGTACACCTCCGGCCGGCTCACGCTCATCGGCGGAAAGTTCGTGACGCTCGCGGGGGCCGAAGTCATCGATCCCGCGCAGGACGCGAGCGTCTCCCGTTCGCTCCTTTTCACGGAGGCCGAGCCTCTCGATCATACGGGCATCCGCGCGACGTACGTCCTCACCAGCGCGCTCACGCTCATCGGCGGCATCAACGACGGCTGGAACGTCACCGCGGTCTCCTATGGGTCGAAAACCGGGGAAGCCGGCGTCGCATGGACTCCCACCGAGCGCTTCTCCCTGGCAAGCCAAGGCTACTTCGGCAAGGCCGAGTACCTGCCGGGCACGTCGGTGCGCGTCGACGCCGATCGGACGCTCGTGGATCTGGTCGCCACGCTTCACGCCACGCCGGCGCTCACCTTCGCGGTCAACGCCGATTGGATCCGACAAGATCAGGCGGGCGGCCCTCGCACCCGGGCCGCCGAATGGGACGGCATCGCGGCTTACCTCGACTATCGGTGGAGCGCCAGATGGCGCGTGTCGCTTCGCGGCGAGTACCTGGACGACAAGGATGGTCTCGTCACGGCCACGGCGGGCGGACAACATCTGTGGGAAGGTACGGTGACGCTCGGCTTCTACCCCGCGAAGCGTTTCGAGCTGCGCCTCGAAGGACGCTACGATGCGGCGCAGGCACCTTTCTTCTATCGGTCGGACCCGACCCGGGCATCGAGCGCGTCACCCGCCCTATTGGCCGATAGCCTCTCGGAGATTGCTCTGCAGGGTGTGTACGCGTTCTGACGCGCCTGCGCCGCGCAGCCGCGGGATTCCCGAGCGCCCGCGCCACACGGCCGCGCTACACTCCCGCGCCATGCCAGCCGAGAAGCAAGACCGCTTGCCGCCGATCCCCATGGGGGAGCTGACGCCCGAGCAGCGGCGCGCCGCGGAAACGCTCGCGCGCGGCCCGCGAGGCGCCGTGTTCGGCCCTTTCATTCCGCTGCTGCGCAGCCCGGAGTTGCTCGATCGCGCCCAGCGCCTCGGGGAATACCTGCGCTACGAGAGCGCGATTCCACAGCGCCTGCGCGAGCTCGCGATCCTCCTCACGGCCCGGCACTTCCGCCAACCCTACGAGTGGCACGTCCATGCGCCCGCGGCACTTCGCGCCGGACTCGCGCAGCAGACGGTCGAAGCGATCGCCGCCGGTCGGCGCCCGCCGCTCGCGGCCGACGAGGCGACCGTGTACGACTTCTGCACCGAGCTCAACGGCGGCCATGCGGTGAGCGATGCGACGTATGGCGCGGCGCTCGAGCTGCTGGCCGAAGGAGGCGTGATCGACCTGTGCGGCCTATGCGGCTACTACGGCTTGCTCGCGCTCGTCATGAATGCGGCACGCACGCCCCTTCCCGACGGCGCCGCGGCGCCCTGGACCGATTCGCAGGACTGACGCGATCGTCAGCCGGGCGCGGCGCTCGACCAGGCGACGACGCTTTGCCGCTGCTCACCGAGCCCGTCGATGCCGAGGCGCACGGAATCGCCCGGCTTCAAGAAAATCGGTCTTGGCTGCTTGGCGGCTCCGACCCCGGGCGGCGTGCCCGTCGTGATGATGTCCCCGGGCTCGAGCGTCATGAACCGGCTCAAATAGCTCACCAGGTACGCGACGCCGAAGATCATCGTGCGCGTGTTGCCCGTCTGCATGCGCTCGCCGTTCACCTCGAGCCGCATGCCGAGATTCTGCACGTCGTCGATCTCCTCGCGCGTCACGAGCCAGGGGCCGACCGGTCCGAATGTGTCACAACCCTTGCCCTTCGCCCAGGTGCCTCCGCGCTCGAGCTGGAATTCCCGCTCGGACACATCGTTCACGATCACGTAGCCGGCGACGTGGTCGAGCGCAACGCTCTCCTCGACGTACTGCGCGCGGCTGCCGATCACCACTCCGAGCTCGACCTCCCAGTCCGTCTTGCGCGAGTCGCGGGGAATCATCACCGGATCTCCCGGCCCTTGCAGGCAGGAGATGGCCTTCATGAAGACGACCGGCTCCGGCGGGATCGGGTGATGCGTCTCGGCGGCGTGATCGGCGTAGTTGAGCCCGATGGCGAGGAACTTGCGCGTGCCGCTCAACGGCACGCCGATCCGAGGCTGCCCCTCGACGAGCGGCAAGGCGCCGGGATCGAGTCCGCGAAGCGCCTCGAGACTGCGGGGCGAGAGCTCACCGGGACCGATATCCGCGACATGGCCGGCGAGCGAGCGCAGTTTGCCGCTCGCATCGAGCAGCCCTGGCCGTTCACGGCCTCGCGGACCATAGCGCAGCAGCTTCATGGCGCATGCCCTCTCGCAGGTCTGATGACGCGCAGTGTAACAATCCCGCGGCTGCGCCGGCGCAAAAGCTGGTAGCCTCCGGCTTGCCACTCATCGCTTCGAACGGGGGAAGCCACATGCCGTGGAAACGCCGGCCCTTCCGCGGTACGAATCCGGCACGCGCGCTCAACATCGCGGATCTGCGGGAGATCGCTCGCCGGAAGGTGCCGAACTTCGTCTTCGAGTACATCGAAGGCGGCGCCGAGGACGAAGCGAGCCTGCGGCACAACCGCGCGTCGCTCGAAGCGCTGCGGTTCGTCCCGCGGACACTGGTCGACACGACTGGACGCCACTGCCGGGTCGAGCTGTTCGGGCGCGAGTCCCGCGCGCCGCTCGTCGTCGGCCCGACCGGCGGGAACGGCCTGATCCGGCCTCAAGGGGACATCGCCCTCGCCCGCGCCGCCGCGAGCGCCGGTGTTCCGTTCTGTCTCAGCACCGTCGCGACGGTGCGTCTGGAGCGCATCGCCGCGGAGGCCGGGGGACGGCTGTGGATGCAGCTCTACGTGATGCAGAACCGCAAAGTCGCCGAGGACATCGTGGCACGCGCCAGCGCCGCAGGGTACGAAGCGCTCGTCTTCACGACCGATGCGAACGTCTTTGGCTCGCGCGAGTGGGACCGCCGCAACTATCGGCAGCCCGGCAAGCCCACCTTGCGCAACCTCGGCAACGCGCTGCGCCATCCGCGTTGGCTCTACGAGGTGCTGGTGCGCAGCGGCGTGCCGCGCTTCGAGAATTTCGAGTCGTTCCTCCCAGGCGGTCGGGCCACCGCGCTCGGCGGCAGCACGGTCATCCCGAGGCTCTTCGGCCCCTCGATCACCTGGAACGACGTCGAGTGGCTGCGCCGGATCTGGCGCGGCAAGCTCTTGGTGAAAGGCGTCCTCGCGGTCGGCGACGCCGAGCGCGCGGCCGATCTCGGTTGCGACGGCATCGTGCTCACCAACCACGGCGGCCGGCAGCTCGACTACTGCGTCTCGGCCATCGAGGCGCTTCCGGAGATCGCCGCGGCCGTCGGCCAAAGAATGACGCTGATCGTCGACGGCGGATTTCGTCGCGGCAGCGAGGTGCTCAAGGCCCTCGCCCTCGGCGCCCACAGCGTCATCCTCGGACGAGCGCCTCTCTATGGGTTGACGGCGGCGGGAGAGCGCGGCGCACGCCGCGCGCTCGAGATCCTGACGGACGAGATCGACAGGACGCTCGGCCAGCTCGGCTGCCGCTCCATCGGCGATCTCGGACCTCACCTGCTGCGGGAGATCCCCTGCGTGCGGGAGGTCCCCGTGCCTACCAGACGCTCGGCGCCCAGCTGAGATCGGAGCCGTCGGCCAGATCGCCCGCGACGATGATGCTGTCGGTCTTGTAGTAGTACGGAATCACCGGGAGATTCAGCGGCGCCGGCGAGCCGTCCATGACGCGCCCCGACAGATCGTAGCGGGAGCCGTGACACGGGCAGTGGAACCCGCCCCGCCAGCTCGCGTCGACCGAGCCCGGCTCGGGCTTGTACTGCGGGATGCAGCCGAGATGCGTGCAGATCCCGACCGCCACCCAGAATTCCGGCTTCACCGAGCGCTGTACGGGATTCCAGTTCGGCAGGGCCGTCGGCTGCTGCGGCTCCTTCGACATTGGATCCTTCAACTGCGAGTTGAGCGACGGCAGCACCGCGATCTGGGCCGCGGTGCGATGCAACACCCAGACCGGCTTTTTGCGCCACTCGGTCGTCATGATCTGGCCCGGCCCAAGGCCGGTGAGATCGATCTCGACCGGTGCGCCTCCCGCGAGCGCGCTCGCGCTCGGCAACCAGCTCTCGACGAACGGGACGGCCGCGAACCCCGCCCCGACAACGCCGACAGCGGTCGTGACCGCGGTGAGAATCTTGCGGCGCTCCGGATCGACCTCCGACGGGCCCGCGGCGGCAGGATCGACTCCCGATGCCGGACTCTCGCCAGTTTCGTAGACCTCCGCGCTCATACCGCTGCTCTGTGACGATCTGCCATGCTGCTCCCGGGCCTCGTTGGTGTGTTCTCGCCCCCTTTTTCGAGTCGGCGAGCCGTCCAAAGTTCCGACTGCTATCATAGCCGCCCTTTGATGAATGCGCTCACGGTGATCTTCTTGGCCGCCCTCGCCGCGGGCACCGCACTGCGGCTATGGCTCGGCGCGCGCCAGTCGGCCGCGGCCGACGCGCATCGCGAGAGGGTCCCCGCGCCCTTCGCGGACGAGGTCGCGCTCGCCGATCACCAGAAGGCGGCCGACTACACGATGGCCCGGACGCGGCTCGCGCGCTGGGAGACGCTCGTCGACGCGGCACTCCTGCTCGTGCTGACTCTCGGCGGCGGCATCGCTGCGATCGACGGCGGATGGCGGCGCGCCCACTGGGGTGAGCTGTGGACAGGAACGCTCTGCGTCCTGTCCGTGCTCGCGGTCACCGCGATCGTCGGGGTGCCCTTCTCGGTGTGGCGCACGTTTCGGATCGAGGCCGCGTTCGGCTTCAACCGCATCACGCCCCGGCTCTACGTCCTCGACCGCCTGAAGGGCCTCTTGGTCGCGCTCCTCCTCGGCGTCCCCCTGCTGCTGGCGGCGCTTGCGCTCATGGAGTGGGCCGGCCGCTGGTGGTGGCTGTACGCCTGGATCGTCTGGCTCGGCGTCTCGTTCGCGCTCGCCTGGGCGTGGCCGGCTTTCATCGCACCGCTTTTCAATCGATTCTCGCCCCTCGGCGACGCCGAGCTCAAAGCGCGGATCGAGGCCCTGCTCCGGCGCTGCGGCTTCGCCGCGAAGGGCGTATTCGTGGTGGACAGCTCCCGCCGCACGGCGCACGGCAACGCCTACTTCACCGGCGTCGGGCGCAACAAGCGCATCGTTTTTTTCGATACACTGCTCGAGCGGCTTGGCGGACCCGAGATCGAGGCCATACTCGCTCACGAGCTCGGGCACTTCCGTCTGAAGCACGTGCGCCAGCAACTCATCGTCTCGGCGGCCGCCTCGCTCGTAGGGTTGTGGCTGCTCGCCTGGCTCGCGCGGCAGACGTGGTTCTACGCCGGGCTCGGCATGCCCGCCGCGTCCTCCCATGCCGCACTCATCCTGTTCCTGCTGGTCGCGCCGGTCTTCACGTTCTTCGTGACGCCGCTCGCCGCGGCCTGGTCCCGCCGGCACGAGCTCGCCGCAGACCGCTTCGCCGCCTCACACGCGAGCGCCGCCGACCTCGTGGCTGCACTCGTCAAGCTCTACAAGGACAATGCGACCACGCTCACGCCGGACCGGGTCACTTCTGCGTTCTACGACTCGCATCCGCCGGCCCTGGCACGGATCCAAGCGCTCCGCGGATTCGTGGAACGCTCGCCCGCGGAGCGGTGAAGGGGTGGTGAGTACCAGCCGAGACGGCTCATAGCACCAGCCGCACGATCCGCCAGAGCACGAGCCCTGCGGCCACGATCAGATAGCCGCGCAGCACCATCATCCACACGCGCGTGAGTGGGGTCACTCGCGGCGGCTCGAGCGCGCCGAGCGGCGGCATGCGCCATTCCGGCGCGGACTTCGCCGCCGCTCGATGAATGCAAGATGACGGCTTCGACCTCGATTGCCGAGAGACAGGCGGCGGTGAGGTTTCGTCGCGGTGCCTGCGCGTCCGATCGGCCCGCGCCAGATACAGTCCGGCGATGACGACCCCCGCGAGCGCACCGCCCGCCAGCACCGCAGCGATCGCGCCGGCGCCGAGGTCAGGATCCACCACGGACGCGGTGAGGATCAGCGACAGCGCCACGAGCCCCGCGATGATCGCGCCGGTGAGAACGTTCAGCACCGGGCCGTTCACATACGGCCCCAGCACCGCGCGGTCGTTGCACAGCAGGAGCAGGAAGACCGTGGCGCTCGGCAGCAGGACTCCCGCGAGCGTCTGCACGGCATTGG
Source organism: Steroidobacteraceae bacterium (assembly GCA_050738535.1). Taxonomy (GTDB): domain Bacteria; phylum Pseudomonadota; class Gammaproteobacteria; order Steroidobacterales; family Steroidobacteraceae; genus JASHUC01. The sequence continues at coordinate 16,808 of JBOHZT010000016.1, read as the reverse complement.
TGAGAAGCCCGAGCGGTGTGCCGGGCGCCAGCACCAGCACCGCCGCGATCACGATCAGGCCGCCGTAGATGGCGTAGAAGGTCCGCGCCTCGCGCGGCTTGCGATGCAGCGAGTGCCTGAGCGAGAGCAGATCCCCGATGGCGTAAGCCGTCGAGAGCGACACCGCCATCGCGCCGATGATGCTGGCGTCGATGAGCGCAAGCGCGAAACACACACCCGCGGCATGCCCCGCATAGCGTCCGATCCCGGCCGCGACCGCGCCCGCATCGGTGAAGTGCCCGGCCGCGGGGCTGCCGGCGAACGCCTGAGCGGTGAAGGCGATCATCGCGACGGCGCCCGCGACGACGATGCCGATGCCGATCACGAGGTCGGCGCGTGCGTAAGCGATGAACCGCGGCGTGATCCGCTTGTCGATGATGTAGCTTTGCTGAAAGAACAGCTGCCAGGGCGCGACGGTCGTGCCGACGATCGCGATGACGAGGAGCATCACGTCGGAGAGCCGCCCGCCCGCCGGGAGGCGCGGGGTGACGAGGTCGTGCACGAGCGGCGCAACGGGCGGGTGCACCCACAGGAGCACGGGAAGCAGCAGCACGCTCCCGAAGACGAGGAGGAGCGACACCTGCTCGAAGCGGCGAAAGCTGCCGGTGCCGGCCGCCGCGATGATGACCGCGGCCGCGGCGACGACGCCGGGAACCTTCGGCACGCCGAGGTAGGACAGCGCGAGCGAGACGCCGATGAGCTCCGTCACGATCGTGAGCGCGTTGAGCAGAAGCAGGTCGAGGATGCTGAAGGCGCCCCAGAACCGCCCGAAGCGCTCGAGGATGAGCCGAGCGTGCCCGACCCGGGTGACCGCTCCCAGCCGCACGACCATCTCCTGATTGACATACAGGACGGGGATCATGAGGAGCAGCGTCCAGGCGAGGGTCGTGCCGTAGTCCTGCCCCGCTTGGGTGTAGGTGCCGAACGCTCCTGCGTCGTTGTCGCCGACCATCGCGATGAGGCCCGGGCCGACGATCGCGAGCAGGGTCAGCAGGCGCGAGCGCCAACCGGCTCCGGTCGGATGGCCGCGGCGGATAGTGCCGAGGGCTCCATGGATGTCTCCCGCGTGTGCCTCGTCGAGCACTGCGGCGCCCGCCGTGGCGGGGCTTGATTCGAGGATGACGGCAGCCATCTCGCGCCTCCTTCCCATGCAATCGGCGATGCCGACCGGGAGGCGCGCGGCTGCCAGCTGCGCTCAGGTGATGAGCGCTCGGCGGCTGCGGCTCTCCCAGGCGACGGACCCGCCCGGCCCGACAGTAGAGCGGCTACTGTGGCACTCGGACGGAGCGTGACTGGATCGAGCGTCCATCAAAAACCTGTTCGTGGCCCAACATGCGCCGCGTGAAGCGTGGCTTCGCCCGCGGCGCGCGAAATATATCCGCGCCTCCGGCAAGTCGCAATCCTCACGGCCGATTTTTTTTGAGCGAGAGCGCTGCAGACGCGCACCCATCAGAAGCTCTGCCGCGCGCGCGGCGCCGTTCAGCTCGGCTCGCGGCGCAGCGCGTCGGTCGCGAGCCGTCGAGCGACGGCACACACCTTCACCGGAGCGGTCTCGATGAGGAGCAGGCACAGCAAGCCGCCGACGAGCGCGCAGCCGGCCTCGATCTGCACCGCCGTCGCGAGGCTCCACACGTCGGCGAGCGCGCCGCCGAGCGAGGTGATGCCGGTGCCGCCGCCGATCTCTCCCGCGCACACGACGAGCCCCATCGCCGTGGCTGCGTAGCGGCGCGAGATGGTCTCACCGGGAATGACGCCCATGAAGAGCGGGAAAGTCCCGCTTCCGAGCCAACCGATGAACATCAGCGCGCCGAGGACGAGCGGCGAGCCCTCGTAATAAAGCGCCGCGAGCGGCGAGAGCGCGCCGATCAGGCAGAATCCGATCATCACGGGCTTGCGGCCGAGACGGTCGGAAATCCAGGGCACCAGGAACGCGGAGATCGCGGAGGAAACGCCGAGGCCCGTCATCTCGTAGCTCATGAGCGTCGGCGAGAAATGCCGGTAGTCGGTGAAGAACTTCGGCAGGAAAGTCCACCCCATCCCGAGCCACGCGACCATGAAGATCGAGACGACGCAGCACAGCAGGATATTGCGCACTCGCACCATCGCGAGCAGCCCCATGCGCGCGCCGGTGCCGCCGACGCCCTGCGTATCGACCTGTGACTGCGCCGCCTTCGCAGGCTCGCGGACCCACAGCAGCACCGCGATCAGACACAGGAGCCCGGGCACTCCGGAGACGTAGAACGCCGAGCGCCAGCCGTACTGCGCCGCGAGCGCGACGAGCAGCAACGGCGCGAGGCTCTGCCCAAGTACGGAGGCAAAGAAGTTCTGCATGATGCCGGCATTGATGCCGCGGCGGTGCTCGGAGGACTCCGCCACCATCATCGCGAGGCACACGGGCAGGAACGGGCCTTCCACGGCGCCCATCACCATGCGCGAAGCGAGCAGCACCGGGTAGTTCGGCGCGAGGCCCGAGATGAAGGAGCACAGGGAGAAGATGAGCAGAAATGCAACCAGGAAGGGCTTGCGGACTCCGGTTGCATCCGACCACCGAGCGATGAGGTAAGCCCCGAGCGCCCAGGTGATCGACAGTCCCGAGCCGAGCAGTCCGGTCTCGAGGTTGTCGAGGTGCAAGTCGCGCTCGATGAAGGGCACCAGGATGGTGCCGGCGTTGCGATCGAAGAAAGCGATGCCGAAGGCCAGGCCGAGCAGGATCAGCAGCCGGTTCTCGTAGCCCCACAGGCTGGTTCTCGTGGCCTGGCCCCCGCTCGTCATTGGGATCTCGCCTTCGCCCGCGCTAGGGGGGCTGGTAAGGTACCGCTCGCTCGGCCGCGTGCCACATGTCGCTCGCCGAGCCGTCGCGCAGCTCCTCGAGCAAGTGGCCCACGAGCCCGGCGCAGCGCGCCGTGAGAATGACGCCCCGCATCGCCGCGGTGGGGATGCCGGCCTCGCGTAGCGCAACGGCGATCGCGGAGCTCACGTTGGTGGGAAGCCGCCGACCGAGGGTCTCGGCGAGGGCGGTTTCGAGCAAGCCGAGCGCCTCGATGTAATGCCCGGGCGCGCCGTTCGACCGGGCGATCTCGATGAGCCGCGGCACCCGGGGATCGCCCGACTTGTGTGTCGGATGGCCGAATCCGGGGAGCGGCTCGTGCGCGCGCCGATGCTCTGCGACCACGGCGAGCGCCGCATCCTTGCGATCCGCCGGGGATGCGGCAACGATGCGGTCCAGCACCTCGGCGCAGCGGCTCGCGGTGCCGGCGAACCGGTCTCCGACGCCGAGCAGCCCCGAGGCGATCGCGCCCTGGAAAGACTCCGGCGCGCCGAGCAAGGTGAGCCGCGCCGCGACGGCCGAAGGCACGAGCCCGTGCTCCATGATCGCGACGAGCACCGCATCGGTAAGAGCGACCTGTAGCGGCGTCGGATCCTGGCCGAGGAGATGGAAGAGGAACATCTGCGTGAAGGTGAGCCGCCCCACGAGGGCGCCCACGAGATCGCGGCCGCGAACCTCGATGCGGTCCGCGGCCGCCCCGCAGAGCTCGGTATGCTTCTCGGTCCGTTCCCCCATGCGCTCCCCGCCCGGTCCGCGCGACTCGCCCAAAGAGCGCTACTTCGCGAGATTCACCATCTTCGCCTGGGTGAACTCCTCGAGTCCCTCCTGGCCCATCTCGGTACCGAGACCCGACTGCTTCGCGCCGCCGAAAGGCAGATCGTGGGGCAAGTCCATGTGCTTGTTGACCCACACGGTGCCGGAGTTGATCCGCAAGGCCACCTGGTACGCCCGCTCGGGATTGGACGACCACACGGTCGCTCCGAGGCCGTACTCCGTATCGTTCGCGCGCGCGATCGCATCCTCGAGGTCCGAGTAGCGCAGCACGGGCAATACGGGTCCGAACTGCTCCTCGCGCACGAGCCGCGCATCGTCCGGAATGTCACGCACGATGGTGGGCGGGATGAAATAGCCCCGGCGCTCGAGCGGCGCGCCGCCCGCGATCACCTTGCCGTGCTCGCGCGCATCCTCGAGATACCCCTTCACCTTCTCGAACTGCATCTTGTTCTGCAGGGGTCCGAACTGGACGCCCTCCTCCATGCCATCGCCGACGCGGGCGCGCTTGGCGAGCGCCGCCAGCTCCTCACAGAGGCGGTCGTAGACGGACTCATGCGCATAGACACGCTTGATGGCGAGGCAGATCTGGCCCGAGTTCATCATCGCGCCGTTGAAGATCTTCGGGGCGATCTCCTTCGGGTCCGCGTCATCGAGCACGATCGCCGGATCGTTGCCTCCGAGCTCGAGCGTCAGGCGCTTCACGGTGCTCGCCGTGCTCGCGAGCACCTTCTTGCCGGTAGCCGTCGAGCCCGTGAAAGCGATCTTCGCCACGTCCGGATGGCTCGTGAGGAATGCGCCGAGGTCATTCTCGTCCGTGACGATGTTCACCACACCGGGCGGGAAGACGCGCGCGCAGATCTCGCCGAGTCTCAAGGTCGTGAGCGGTGTCGTCGGCGGCGGCTTCACTACGACGGTGTTGCCTGCGAGCAGCGCCGGCGGCAGCTTCAGCATGAGGAGGGCGACCGGAACGTTCCACGGCGTGATGGCGGCGACGACCCCGAGCGCAATCCGCTGCCTCACGATCCGCGTGGTATCCGTCTCGCGCATCACCTCGGTCGGAAGATCCATGGGAACCCATGTGCGGATCATGGCGACTGCGCCGCGAATCTCGAACTGCGCTTGCGGGAGCGGCTTGCCCTGCTCCTGAGTGAGCAGCCGCGCGAAGTCGAAGGTGGCTGCCTCGAGCTCGCTCGCGAACTTCAGAAGCAGCTCGCGCCGCCGCTCGATCGGTGTCGCCGACCATGCCGGGAACGCAGCCTTGGCCGCGGCGACCGCCTGATCGAGCTGCTTGCGATCCGCCTTCGGACAGACCGCCAGCACTTCCTCCGTCGCCGGATTGATGACGTTGAACTTCGCGGCGCCCGGCACCAAGCGGCCGTTGATGAGGAGAGCGTACTCCCGGGAAGGGACGCTCCGCAGCTCTGCATTCATGGTCTTCTCCGTCGAATGGTTCCTGATTCGCCATTCTACGCACCCCCGGGGTCAGTCGATAACCCCCCGCGCCTCGCGGCGGGGAATCCTATGAGCCTCCTCGGTGCTTGCCGGGATCGCTGAACAGCTTCATCCGCTGCGCCCCGTTCTTCGGATCCTCGTAGACGTGATTCGATTCGCAAACGTACTCCAGCATCTTGTAGCCGGAGCGCCGCTTGTACTTCCAGGTGAACGTCCAGGGCTTGGTGAGATAAACCGGATCGACGATCGTGATCCGATCCTCGAACTCGTTGGGCGAGAGGAGCCGGATGCGCTCGTCGATCCGCATGAGATCGCTGTGCGGCGCATCCCGGAATCGCACCTCGGACCGGATGCCCACGGTGTCGACGTGGAGCGTGTCCCCTACCCAGCGCCCCACCGAATGACCCCAGAACTCGGGCTCCGCATCCGCAGCCGGAATCTGCTTCTTACCGAGATAGATGTAGCGCACTTGACGATAGGCTTCCTCGATGATCGTGATCTGCCCCGGGGTTTGCAGCACGTCCATCGGAAACATCGCCATCATCATCGCGGGCATGCCGTCCGGGATGCACGCGGCATATCGGTCGTAGAGCGGCTGACCGCGCAGGTTGGCCGCGCGCACGGCCACCTGGCGCGCCGTCCACGCGGCGAGGTATTTGGGCCTGAGCGGAGGCGGTGGAGTGTCCGGCGGAGGCACCGCGCCCGTGTACTTCGTGTGCTTCGGGAAACCGCGTACACGGATGGCGACCCAGTGGCCGGTCAGCTCGTGTCGCGGCACCCGGATCGGCGCTTCCGATGCGGGCCGGCTCGCTGGCGCTGCGGCTGCGAGCGAAGGTAGCGCTGCGATCGCTGCGATCGCGAGCAGCGCGCCGCCGGCGAGTCCCTGTATCGAGGCGGCGGGGCGTAGCGCTTTCATCAACCGCATCCTAACCGGGGCGTCCTGCTATCCCGGCGCCCTGAGATTCGCCTTACCGGCTGCCGCTCCGTTGTTGTAGCTGTGGCCATTCGAGAGCGTGACCAGCTTCAGCAGTCCTCCCGGCTCGCCGGAGCGCAGCGGCGCGATGACGGCAGTGATCCTGTCGCCCACCTTGATCATGTTCCACTTCCAGCCTACGCGGTCGAGAATGCCTGGGCTCGCGCACTCGATCGTGTAATGCGTCGCGACGCCCTTCGGGCTCTGCGCATCGAGCTCGATGTAGACGTGCGGGTTGGCCCACTGGAAGCGCTCGACGGTCCCCGTGAGCTTGATCTGGTGATCGTGATCGAACATCGCGAAGGAATGATGCGCGAGCGCCGGACCGGCTGCCCCCGCGAGCACGATCCAAGCGAGCGCGGTCAACCCGAGTCCCCACCTGTCTGATTTGCTCATGCTCAACCTCGGCCGCGAGCAGGACGACTGCCGCGGCATCTTAGCGCCCTGAGTTGACGTTGCAACGCATCCTCAACCGGCACTCGGTTGCCCGAGCCCCCTCGGACGGCGCAGGCCGGGCCCCTTGCGTGCCCCGCCCGGCCTAGCCCCGCTTCCCGGCGATCCCGCGAATGAATGCCAGCACGGGCCCCGACAGCGAATGGTCGGCGGTGCCGACGGCGAACAGCTCCGAGAGATGCGAATGGTTCGGCACCTCGACGTGACGCACGCGCTTGCCGGACTTTTCGAGCGCCCGGACGAGCTCGCCCGTCTCCTTCCGCATCAGTGCAGGATCGAGCTCGGCATCGGTAACGAGCAACGGGGTGGTGGTCGCGACGAGGCCTCGAAGCGAGGAGCGCTCGGGATACTTCGCGACGTCAGTGCCGTAATACGCTCTCCAGATCGAGACCTTCGTGCCGAGGTCGTACCCGACGCCCGACGTGAGGATCGCTCCAGCGATGACGGGCGGCTCGCGGCTCGCGGCGAGATGCGCTATGTAGTCGGCCACGTGCCCCGCGCCCGAAGAATGACCCCATAGGAAGATCTCCCGAGGATCGCCGCCGTAGGCGGCGATATGCACTCGCAGCCAGCGAACGGCCGCCGTCACGTCCTCGACTCCCGAGGGGTACGTGGACCGCGGCGCGTGCCGGTAATCCAGGGTCACGCCGACGAACCCCTGCGCGACCGCCCAGAGGCCAACATTGTCATAGAAGGGCGTTCCCACGATGTGATTCGTGCCGTGGCTAAAGCCCCCTCCGTAAACGAAAACCACGACGGGCTCGCCGCCTGGCCGCCTTGGGTGCTCGACCCCGTCTCGCCGGGGCGTGGTGAAGATGTCGAGTACATTGCGCTCGGCGGGGCCGTAGTGAAGGTGGCGCGTGACGGAGACATTCGGGTACGGCTCCTTGGGAAAGAGCGGCTCGTAGAGCGGCGCGGTGCGCCGCATGTCGACCCCCGGCCCGATTGCTCGCAGCGCCTCCGCAATACTGGTCGGCATGCCGGACGGCGCGTCGCCGGGCCTTCCCAGGCCGTCCGCCTGGGTCGTTTGCGCCTTGCCATCCTGCCAAGGTGTCGGCACCGATTTCCGTCCCGTCACTGGGTTCGCGTAATGGAACGGAATGTTATACACGACCGGGAACATCGCAATCTTCGCCGTCGGCGGACGATCGGGCGGGAGCGTCTTGCTCTCGCCCGGCATGTACGAGCCCGGCGCCCAGGCCCAGCCGCCTTTGTAGCTCGCGCCGAGCGTGTTGTAGACGTGATCCTTCGAGAGCTTCCAGATGCCGTGAACCTTCACCGCCTCGTTCTCGTACACTCCCGCGCCGATCGAGGCGCGCGTACCAAAGGCCATCTGCTGGAGCACCCGCGAGCGAATCTTCGCGGTCCGCCCGTCGCGCGAGAGGGTGATCACCGGTTGGAGCTGCAGGTGATTGCCGAGGAAGTCGGGTCGCGGACCGGACTTGCCTCGCCCGAGCCCGTCGAGCAGGAATTTGTAGATATGGTCGCGTCCGTCGTAGACCCCGCGCTGGGCGAGCTCCATGGTGCCGGTCTTCGTGAACAGGTCGGCGAGATCGCGCCACAGAAACTTGTCGAGGTAGTAGCCGTAGGCGCTCTCGAGATTCGAAAGCTCATCGTAGTCTTTCACGCGCCCGATGGTCCGCGCGGCGGCTCGCAGCGTCGCCCGCACGTTCCCAGCGGGCGCCGGGCGGAAACGTCGGGGAACCGGCATTACCGTCTCGGCGATCGCCTCCAGGGTCGGGCCGCCGACTCTCGGGTACTGAGCAGGCTTGCCCGTCGCCGGATTGCGATAATGGAAGGGCGGAACGAACGCTTTCGGATAGATCGCGTAGACCTCCGTCGGCGGACGATCGGGCGGGAGCGTCTTGCTCTCGCCCGGAGCGGGCTCTGCATCATGGCCCCAGCCCTTGCGGTATGCCGAGATGAAGGTCGGGTAGTAGTGGAGGGACGTGATCTTCCACACACCGCCCTGCTTCACATACGTGTTCTCGTAGACGCCGGCGCTCCACTTGCCCCACTTGTGGTACACGCCCGTCATATCGAGCTCGAGGCCTCGCAGCCAGGCCCGCTTGCCGTCCGGCGAGACGTCGACGACCGGCTGCATCTGGATATGATCGTTGAGCCAGCCGTACGTGAGGCCATCGTGTCCGAGCAGATTCAGGAAAGCTCGGATGCGGTGCTTGCCGACATAGACCCCGCGCTGGCCCATCTCGATCGTGCCGTGGTCCGCGAACAGATCCGCGACTTGATCCCACATCGCCCGGTCGAGGTAGTAGCCGTAGATGCGCTGCAGATTGAGGACTTGCTGGCCGTCACGAAGGAGCTCCGCCCGGTGGGCGAGCTCGGCCGCGCGCTCGGCCACGGTCTCGTGCCGCAAAGCGGGGTGCGCCGCCGCGATTGCGGCCGCTTCACGCACCGAGACGGTCCAGACGTTGGCGCCTGCCGTAGTCGTCCCGGGATTCGTATAGTCGAACGGCGCGATGCAAGCCTTCGGGAAACCGTCGCACGAGTGATCGCGCGGCCGGTCGGGCGGATGCGCGAGATGGCGAAACACGTTCCGGACCTGCGCCATCGTGCCCGTGCTCGGCGGCTTCGGCTTCGCCGTCGGCTTCGGCGCCGGCGGGGGCGCCGCCCAACCTCGAGAGTAAGGTGCCCCGAAGCCGTCATAGTAGTCGAGGCGTTGGATCTTCCAGACGCCGTGCACCTTCCGATAGCGCATCTCGTACACGCCTTCGGCCCAGACGGCGAAACGCCCATAGGTGCCGAAGAGCGCGATGGCCTGCCAGCGGCCGCGCGCCGTCCTACCCCCCGGATCGAGGTGGATCACGGGCTCGGTGCTGATGTGGTCGTAGAGCCTGCCATCGCCGAGACCGAGCTCGCCGATCTTCTTCTTGCCGCCTACGTTGAGGAACAGATGCGCCCGGATACTGTCCCAGCCGATGAAGACGCCCGCCGGATAGTTCGCGACCGCATCCTGAGTGAAGAGATCGGCGAGATCGCCCCACATCCCGGCATCGACGTAGTAGCCGTAAGCGGCTTGCAGCCTCTCGATGGCCGCGATGTCCTCCCCGGAGGTCACCTGCGCATCGAGGCGATCGAGGCGCGCCTCGATGCCTGCACTGGAACCAGCGCGGTTTGCCGCGACGCTGTTCATGCAGGCAGCCATCCCCGCGACCGTCACGAGCGCTGCCGTGGCAAATCCGTATCGCATGCCCCCCCCTTACGCTGCGGCCGCGAGAATCAGCTCGCAACGTTTCAATCGACAAGACCGACCTGCTTGCTCCCACATCGCCGGCTCCTCATCGGAAGTCCATGCACTCGTGCGCATTTGCCAAACTCATCCGCGAGCGGCGGCAGACGACGCTGGCGGGGCGGGTGCCCATCCGACCGTGCGACGACCGGCCCTCCGATGATAGCTCAACGAAGGGCCGGTGAGGCACCGACAGTCCAGCGGTCGGCTCTCCGACCTTCCGACTTTCTCCGGCACGAACGCTCGCGGCAGTGAGACCTCTCAGAAATTCTTCGTGATTCCGACCGTCCATTCCCGCGGCGCGCCGGGAGTGCCTACGCGGGCGACCGCCTGCACGTCGCCCGGGTTGGTGGTGGCCGCGCCGAGCTGCTCCCAATAGAACTTGTTCAGAGCGTTGCTGATTCCCGCCGAGATATACCAATTCCCCACGCTCGGAGTGAATGTGAGGCGGACATTAAAGAGACTGTAGCCCGGGATGATGTAGTCCGGATGGATCTGCACCGTGTTGGTGGGGCCGTCGGTCATGAACGACTGATAGCTCCAGTCGATGCGCGGCGTGAGCGTGCCGACCGAACCGAGGTTCACACCGTACTGGATCCCGCCGCTCATGTTGATCTCAGGCTGTTGCTTGACCGTTGGATTTATATAGCCCACGGCCAACGGATCGGAAGTCTGGCTGCGGAACTGGTTGAACCCGAACGTAAGGCTGAGCATCAGCCTATCGATCGGCTCCGCCGAGAGCTGCTCCTCCACTCCGCGTATGTTGGCAGGAGCGACGGTGTAGTTGAACCAGGGGATGCCCGACGTGCCCGCCAAAGGCGTGCCGGCTGGACAGAACTGTCCAAACGTGTAAGGAATGCCCGCATTCAGATCGGAGGGCAAATTGCATTGCGCGGCAAATGCCAAATTCAAGTGCGCCGCGTAGTCGATGTAGAAGATTGCGGTGTTTGCGCGCAGTCGATGATCGAAGAAGTCTGCCTTGTTGCCGATCTCGTACTGGGTGGCATGTTCGCCCGGAACCTCCGTCAACTGTCCGATAGTGAAAATGCGCGGGCTGAACCCCGGCGAACGGAAGCCGGTCGCGACCGAGCCATAGAACAGGATGTTCTTCGTGGCCTGGAAATTGAGGCTACCACTCCAGTCGAAGCGCACGGCGGTGAGCCCCAACGGGTACGGGTAGATCTCTGAATCCGCCGGTACGGTGCTGACGTGGTCGAATATGTTCGACTTGAGCTCGTCCGTATAACGCACCCCTGCGGTGACGGACCACTTATCCGTCAGTTTGATATTCGCGTGCAGGTACGCCGCCCTCTCCTTGTCGGTGTAGTAATCGTTCGCGACGAAATTCGGCAATTCACCTTCCGGGTAGTACGGCAGAAGCGGGTACGCAAAGGCGTCAAAATTCGTCGGATAGTAGGAGCGGGCGCGCGAATTGTAGTAGAAGATCCCGGCGGTCCAGTCCAGCCGGCCCGCGAACGAGGTGCCGGTCAGCCGGAACTCGGCGGTGTACTGGCGGTACTCCTGGTCTTGATAGTCCTGGGTGATGCCGAACGGCGTGTTGTCGGCGTCGCCCATCCAGTTCGACTGGTACGTCTCGTAGCCCAGGATGAGCTTGCTGGTCAAATTGTCCGTGATGTGGTAGGTCGCGGTGATCGGCAGGCCCCATTCCGTCAGGTATTGCAATGGATCGTATGCCTGTCCCGTGACCGCATCGCCATACGTGGCGTAGTTGTCAAAGGGGTTCGGGGACACGAAATTGACGTTGCCCGTGGTGGTGGTCGATCCCGGCGAGATTTGGCCTGGCGCGCTCGCCGTATAATTGATTCCGAACTTCGGATAAACGACGTTGGTCGAGTAGTTGTAATTCAGGCTATCCGTCGTCGCGTTTCCGTAGGGAGTGAGCAGCGCTTGTGGATACGGCTCGTCGGCCTGCCTCGTATAGTCCGGATCGACATTGATCTCCAACTTGTCGTTTACGAGATAGCGCAGCTTCAACGTCACGCCCTGATGATTGTGGCCGCCCAGGCCCAACCGTGAGCAGCCGTTCCCCTGGGTGGGAAGGACCGACGCGGGCAGGCTTCCGGCATCCTCGGGCGTACCCCTCGCTTCCATCTCGCAGCTGAAGTCCAGATCGTTGCCGAAGCCGTCCTGTACACTCGAGAGCACGACGATGCGCGCGTACAGCGTATTGGCAACGAGGGAGAAGTCCCCGATGCCCTTCACGTCGACGAGGTGGTGCTGGCCGTACGTTACAGAGAGCGTGCCAGTATCGTCGCCCTTCGGCTGATTCGTGATGAGGCGAATGGCGCCCCCGAGCGAATCTTTTCCGAAGAGCGTTCCCTGCGGTCCGTTCAGCACTTCGACTCGCGCGAGATCCGCAAGGCCCAGCGAGGCACCGGTCTCCGTGCCGTGATAGATGTCATCGACATACACCGCAACGGCCGGCTCGAAGTCGTAGCTGAAATCGACTTGGTTGACACCACGCAACCCGATCGTCTCCGTCGGACCGTAGTTGCTGACCGGCTTACGGAAATAAGCGTTCGGAACCACCGTACCAAGATCGTTGACGTTCGTCAGGTTCATCTGCTCGAGGTCTACGGAGGTGAGCGCCGTAATGGCGATCGGCGTCTGCTGCAGGTTCTCGGATCGAAACTGTGCCGTGACAACGACCTGCTGCAACTGCCCGATCTGTCCCGACTGCGCCGCCGTCGAGGCGGTCGAATTGGGGGCCGGAGGATTCGTCGATGCCTGCGCAAGCAGCTGCGGCTGGCGTGCATCATGCGATGTCCGAGCTTGCCAGGCCTGGGACGTTTTGGCCTTAGCCGGGCCTGGCAGAGCCTCCGACGGCGACGGCGAATCTTGTGCTCGAGATGTCTGCTGCGCAGGTTGCGCGAACGACGCTCCGCAATACAAGCTTGCCGCGGCGATCGCCACAATGAGCCGCGATGCCCTGAAAGCGTTGAGCTGGTCAGCCGATTCCTGTGCAGGAAGGCCACACTTTGATTGGTATCTCATCCCCCCCCTCTCTTTCAAATTGGAAAGTCGCGCTAGTACATTAAATTTGGCGGAATGTGCTCCGCGAGTGCGGTGCTCGATCACGGTGAACTATAGCTACTGATCCAGCCGGCTTGACCTGTCATTCTCACCAATCGCGTATGCTCTCCTGACGGAGCGTGCACTAATTTCAGTGTTGCGGCAACATTACTGCGAAGCGTACCCTGCTGACAACATGCGTGAACGTTGTGATATCAACGCGCCACCCGTGCGTCCCGGCTGAAACGGCTAGAAACACATGGCACCCACACCCAGATCGACGTCGCGCATTCCCCACATCGGGGCGTTCGCCGCCCTGGCGGCCGGCGCGGCTCTCGCCCTTTCGGGCTCCGAACCGGCCCGTGCCCTGCAACCCTCCGGCGCGCGTATCCCCGCCTTCACCGCCCGGCAGCTCGCCGCCGACCCGCGCACCGGCTGGTATACCAACGGCGGCGACCTTTCGAACCAGCGCTACTCCCCGCTCACCCAGATCAACCGCGCGAACGTCTCCAAGCTGAAGGCGGTCTGGCGCGCGTCCCTCAACGGGTCGGGCCTAAACCCGCGCGACGGCAACCAGGCCCAGCCCATCGTCTACGGCGGCGTCGTGTACATCATGACTGGCGAGGGGGACACCTTCGCCGTCAGCATCGCCTCCGGAAAGGTCCTGTGGGAATTCAAGGCTCACGTCAACCCGCTGATCGCCCGTCCCTGCTGCAGCTGGCCGGGCCGCGGCGTCGCGATAGGCGGCGGCAAGGTGTACGTAGGCCTGCTCAACGCGCGTCTCGTCGCGCTCGACCAGCGCACCGGGAAGGTCCTCTGGTCGGTGCAGGGCGCGAACCCGAAACTCGGTTACGTGATCGCGAGCGCGCCTCTGTATTACGACGGGATGGTCATCACAGGGTTTGCGGGCAGCGATCTCGGCACCCGCGGACGCATCCAGGCGTACGACGCGCGGACCGGCAAGCTCCGCTGGACCTTCTACACCGTTCCTGGGCCCGGGCAGCCCGGCCATGACACCTGGCCGGCGCACAGCGCGGTGTGGAAGCACGGCGGCGCCGCCATCTGGCAGACCCCCGCTATCGATCCGCGGCTGGGGCTCATCTATTTCTCGACCGCCAACCCCGGACCGGTGCTCGACGGAGCGATCCGCCCAGGCAACAACCTCTATACCGACTCGATCGTCGCCCTCGACGTACATACCGGGAAGCTGCGCTGGTACTTCCAGGAGGTGCATCATGACATGTGGGATTACGACGCAGCGAATCCGGTCATCCTGTTCGATGCCAAAGTCGACGGAAAGCCGCGGCTCGGACTCGCGCAAGGCGGCAAGACGGGCTGGGTCTACATCCTCGACCGGGTGACGGGCAAGCCGCTCATCGGCATCGTCGAGAAGCCGGTCATGCAGCTCCCGGTGCAGCACACCTCGCCGACTCAGCCCTTCCCCGTAGGGGATGCGATCGTGCCGCAGGAGATCGACATCCCGCCGGAGCAGGACGTGCACCTCGTCAACCACGGCAGAATCTTCACGCCCTTCGGCACGCATCAGCCGTCTTTCTGGAAGCCGCTCGCCGCCATCAACTGGCCTCCGAGCTCCTACGATCCGGCGACGCACACCATGTTCATCTGCGCCTCCGACGCGTACTGGGGCGCCAAGACGGCGGGTCCCGATTATCCCGTGAAGCCGGGCGCGTACTACTCCGGAAGCCTGGTCCAGCGCATTCGCTCGCCGAGCCGGGGGATCTTCGCCGCGCTCGACGTGACCACCAACCGCCTCGTATGGCGCGAGCAATGGAACGACAAGTGCTACAGCGGCTCCGTCGCGACGGCGGGAGGTCTCGTCTTCGTCGGGCGCAATGACGGGCGGCTCACCGCGCTCGACTCATCGAGCGGCCAGGAGCTGTGGCAGTTCCAAACCGACGGCGGGGTCAACGCCCCCGCGAGCGTGTTCGAGCGCGGCGGGAAAGAATACGTCGTGGTGTTTGCGGGCGGCACGGCACTCGCCGGCAGCAAGCGCAACGACGGCCTGTGGCTCTTTTCGCTCGACGGGAAGATCTCGTCCCTGCCGCCCGGATCGGCCAATCCCCGGGGTTTCGAGCCGCCGATGCGCTTCGGCGGCAAGGCACCGACGCCGCGGGTCGCTTCAGGGCCGCCGAATCTGCCGAATGGGCAGGTGATTTTCACGACGACATGCGCAGCCTGTCACGGAGCCGACGGCCAGGGCGGAGGTCACGGGGGCGGCGCGCCGCTCACCCACGTGCTCACTCACGACAGCATCGTTTCCATTCTGGTGAATGGCCTCGGCAAGATGCCGGCCTTCGGCTCGGCATTCTCGCCCGCTCAGCTGCGAGACATCAGCGCGTACGTGCTACGGCTCTCACGCAATCACTGAAGAGGGACCTGCGCTTTCGAGCGGTCCGCCGCCCGGAATGCCGTGCGCATACGGGATCGGATGCGCATACCGAGGCCGGTGGCCCCACATGTCGTCGACGTCCCAAGGCGCATCTGCCATGCCCTCGGCGCCGGATCCGCTCCCGGCGAGCCCCGCTCCACTCTCGAGCGGCGCGGGACGGTCCGTCGAATGCGCCGCAAGCGGTGCCACGGCCGCGGCCATTACCGCGCTCGCCGTGAGGCCCACTGCACCGAGAAACGTTCTGCGGTCGAGCGTCGGGCGCTCGGGCGTCCCGGAATCAGGCGCACTCGCGATCGAATTTGCGCTCATACATACCGTCCAAACTCGTCGGCGACCGGAGGCAGAACGTCAGCCGCGTACCAGTTGGTGTGCGTACCGCTGCGCAGTCTGAAGGGTAGCTTCACCGTCGCGATGACGCCCTCCTCCAGGCGCTGCGCGTCCGCGATGAGGAGATCGGTCGAGGTCGACTCGTAGTTGCTCGCAATGGCCATGACATACCCGTCGCCTTCCCCCTTGGAATGCTTGCGAGGCACGAACATCGCTTCCTGCAGACCCACCACCGCATCGACGGGACACTGCTTGATCTCGCCAGTGCGCACGTCGAGCCGCTGCAGGACGTTCCACAGGAACGGTCCCACGTGCGCGAGCGCCGGCGCCCGCTTCACGTCGGGCGGAAAACGCGGATCGCGGCTGCTCAAGAACGCGTAACGGTAATCGAGCGACAAAAAGCGATCGTCCATGCGGGGCAACAGCCCCGAGGTGGTCGAGACGAGATCCTCCTCGAAGGTGTCCTTCTTCGAGTTGAGATTGAACGTCCAGCGCCGGATCTGCGAGGGGTCGCGCTCGCCGCTAGAGGTGGGCAGCTCCATCGTGATCTTGCCGCCGCGGTCGGTGGCGTTGAGGAAGTGCAGCGTGTTGCGCGCGGGACCGCGGAACCAGCGTATGTCCTTCGCGTCTCCGTCCCGGGGGATCACCGCGATCATCGTGGGCAGGCTTCCGTCCCACTGCCACATCGGCAGGCCCTTCTGCAGGCGCTCGAGGCTCGTCGTGCGCGTGACGAGCGGGATGAGGATGTGCTTCTGGGTGATCGCCTGATCGTGCATGATGCCGAGAAAGGGTGCCTCGAACCACCACTGCCGGGTCACCTTGCCCGTGGGATCGAGGACGGTGGCCGACACGTCCTTCGAGAGATAGCCCTTCGCCTGGTAGCCGTAGGCGATCATCTCGCCGGACACCGGATCGATCTTCGGATGCGCCGACATGGTGTCCGAAGCCCACTGCCCGTGGAAGTCCCGGGATCCGAGGGTCTCGAGCGTCTGCGGATCGACCAGGAAAGGCAGTGAGTCCTCCTTGAGCGCGTAGAACCGGCCCCCATGCAAATACTGGTGCGTGTTCGCGGCGGAACGGTTCGCAATGTGCCGGACGCTCGGGTCGTCCGTGAACCGGTTGCGGTACACGCCGAACAGCCGCCGGCGCGCGTGGCGCTCGGCCATCATGCGATCCGTCTTTACGTAGCGGCCGCGGAAGTCCACGTGCCCGTTCTTGAAGCGGAAGCGGCTGATGTGACCATCGCCGTTGAATCCAGTCATCCACTCCT
>JBOHZT010000015.1:0-24659 GCA_050738535.1 Steroidobacteraceae bacterium | reverse complement strand
GCAGAGCATCGAGCTGGTGGCGGCGCGCGCGACCGCCGACTCCCGCGCGAACCTCGAGGCGAAGATCAACTTCGGGTGAGCGGCACCAGCGGCAAAGCCGCTGATGCCGCAAACGCCCGCCCCGGACGGGCGGGCCGGATGGGCGCGCCATGGAGGGCTGCTTGCGACGAATTGCCGCAGGCACAGGACCGCGTCGATCAAGCGCACGGCCTCTGGCCCCGCTCGCGGCCGAGTGACAAGATACGCGCGTGCAGCGCGGATCGATCGAGGTCTCTCCGTACGAGCCGCCGCCGATCCCGGCGAGCGCGGAGGATTCAGCGGGCGCTGTCGAACCGGGTGAGCCTGGATCGACGTTTCCGCGGAAACGTGCGCGGGCGTTGGAGTGGCTCGTCGATCGGGTTCCGGCCGCGGTGGCTGGAGGATGCCTCACGATTGTCCTCCATGCGCTTCTCGTGACGTCCATTCTCTGGTCCGGCGGCGCACTGGATGCGCACCGGGCGCATACGCCGCCCGGCGGGGGCGCACTCACCCATGGCCCTGATGATCCCGCAGTTCAGGAAATCACTCTGGAGCTCATTCCCGCCGCGAGCAGCCACCGCTCGATCAGGGATCTGGACCCGAGCGTCACCCCGAAGCTCGCGGCGATCGATTCAGCCAAGTCCCTTGCTGCAGATCTCGCGGCAACGGCCGTGCCAATCTGAATCCTGGTCGCTCGTACACAATCACCTCAGCCCAGTTTCCAAATTCCGTTCTTGGTCAGAGTTGGAGCGACACAATTGCCGGCGAAGGACCGGCTTACTTCATCTCGGGCGAGAATTTCCCATACGGCCCAGTTGCGATCGGAGGGCCTCTGCAATGAGTGGCTTTCTGCTAAGTGTTCGGTTGCGCCCAAAAGAGAGCCATCGCATCAGCGGCTGGCGAGGCGTTTGTTCCTTTGACGGCGTTGCGGCACCGGATGGCGCATCCGTCTATGGTTGTGAACTGGCGCTCGATGGTGCGGACCGGTTAGTGGCGGGAAACGAAGTACTAGCGTCACTGAGGTTCTGGGTTCCAAGAGCCTATGCGCCCGGCTTAGCCCCCGGCCTCGGACTCCACCTATTTGAGGGTAATCACGAGATTGCGTCGGGCGTCATAGTGGAGGTGCGCAACGAGAGTGCGTAAGCCGCAGAGGGCGCAGGAGCAGCGGAGGAGGCAGCCGCGGCTGCTCCGGACTTTGTCGTAACATCGCTGAGGCGGCGGAAGGGGCGATGCAGGATAGGCGAGGAGCGAGTTTTGTTAACGGTTGTGAAACAGCGAGGGCCGGCCTATCAGCTCTTCTCGCTGAGATCGGCGGTAAATCCGATCGGCCGCCGCTTGGGCTCCGGCGGGTTCATCAGCTCGCGGATGGCCGAGAGGATGGCCTTGATCGCATCGTCATGATGCTGGTACTTGCGCTCGAGCTCATCGAGCTTGCGGGCGAGCGCGGTGTTGGAGGCGAGCAGGTTGCGTAGCCGCACGAAGGCGCGCACGACGTAGACGCCCATCTCGATGGCCCGCGGGCTGTTCAGCACATTGGCCGCTTGGATGGCGCCGTGCTCGGTGAAGGCGTGCGGCAGGTATTTGACGTTGCTGCCGCGGCCCTCGTTCAAGATCGCAAAATGCGATCTTGAACCTTCGGTCTCCTCCCGGCTGAGCTGGAACATGAAATCCTCCGGGAAGCGCTTGGCATTGCGCTTGACGGCTTCGTTCAGGCGTCCGGTCGTCACCCCGTAGATTGCCGCGAGGTGGGGCATCGAATCCCTCTCCGAAGGAACCGCGCGCCATCCGTGTGCCTGGCGTGCGATTCTTGCGTGAACAGGATGGCAAGCCTGAGCGGCTCTTGAAGGACCGACTCGTGGAGTCGTTCAAGCAGCGCGAAGAAATTCAGCGAGCCTACCTGGCGCAGGTCATGTCTGGCGAACAGGCAGGTGTCGCGCTTTGTATTAGGACCCAACACGGTGCGGACCCGAACTTGGTGCGAGCGATCGGTTCGAAATTTGCGGCCATCCATGACGCTTATATTCGTGGCATCCTTGGGTGCTGGTCAACGCCTGTGGCCAGCTTCTGGAAGCGCAGCTTACTTTTTCGCATTTGGGGTTGCAGCAGTATTGTATGGACTAGATTATTTGTTGCTGACGCGGCGAAACCGATGGATGCAATTCCAGCTAGAGTTTGAGGGATATTCACAAAAGGTGCGGACAGCGGGTGCAATTATTACCGTTTTGATCGGGATTCTAACGTTCATTGGAATGGGACTATCAGCGACCGCAGCTAGTCGCCTTCCGCACTGACGTTTGGCGCCGCAGAAAAATCAGCTTCAAACAGTCACGGTCTGAGCGACAATGCTCAAGGGAGACCGAGGAGCTCTCGCCGCGTCACGAGGGCGCGCGACGCACACACCCATGGCGATGGCGCGCGGGCTGTTCAGGACGTCGGGAAACCGCTCGGCGTTACGCTTGACGGCCTCGTTCAAGCGTCTGGTCGTGACGCCATAGACCGCAGCGAGACTATGCCGTCTGCTGCGAGTCCGAGCGAGCTGCCTCGATGAAATTCCCGAGGCCTACCGCCCGCACACCGTCGCGAGCACTGCCATGCGCACGGCCACCCCGTTGCGCACCTGGTCGCGGATGACCGACTGCGGGCCGTCGGCCACGTCGGAGGCGATCTCGATACCGCGGTTCATCGGCTGCGGGTGCATCACGATCGCGTCGGGCTTGGCGAGCGCGAGCCGCTCCGGCGTGAGACCGTACTTGGCGTAGTAGCGGTCGGCGTCCGGGAGGGACGCCTGGCTCATGCGCTCCTTCTGGATGCGCAGCATCATGATCACGTCCGCGTCCTTGAGTCCCTTCGCGAGGCTCGCGTGGCGCGTGCAGCCCGGGAACTCGCCCGCCTCGGGCATGTAGGCGGGCGGGGCCACGATGCGGATCTCCCCGGTGCCGAGGGCGCGGAAGGCATGGTAGGAGGAGCGCGCGACGCGAGAGTGGCGCACGTCGCCGACGATCGCGACGGCGAGCGAGCCGAAGTGGGGCTTGCGCTGGCGTACGGTGAGCGCATCGAGGAGCCCTTGCGTGGGATGCGCGACGTGCGCCTCGCCGGCGGACAGAACGCTGACGTTCGGGCGGACGCTCTCCGCGACGAGCCCGGGGACGCCGGACTCGGCGTCGCGGATCACGAACACGTCCACGTGCAGCGCCTCGAGCGTGTAGATCGTATCCAGCATGCTCTCGCCCTTGACGCGCGAGGACAGCTGCACCTCGAGATTCGCGACCTGGGCGCCGAGCCGCTTCGCGGCGAGCTCGAACGACACGCGGGTGCGGGTGGACGGCTCGGTGAACAGGTTCGCGACCGTGAAGCCCTCGAGCTCGGCGGTGACGGGCGGCCGCTCGCCCGGGGCGCGGACGAACGTCTGCGCGCGCTCGAGGAGCTGCTCGATGACCGCGCGCGGCAGCCCATCGAGCGTCAGCAGGTGTCTCAAAGTCCCGTCGGGCCGCAGCTGTGCATCACCGTTCAAACTCATCTCCCCTCGAGCTCCCGCGGGAGCCCGGATGTTCGGCTCGATGTTCCGGCTCGCCCTCGCCTGCCAGCCAGCGCTCGAGGATCACCGCGGCGGCGACGCTGTCCACGTCGGCGGGGCGCACGCGCCGCCGACGCGCTCCCGCGGCGCGGCGGTGCTTGAGAGCGGCAGCCGCCTCGAGCGAGGACCAGCGCTCGTCGACGTGTTGCACTTCGAGCCCGAAGCGTGCGTGGAGGGCCGCGCCGAATCCGCGCGCGGCTTGCGTCAACCGTCCGTCCGTGCCGTCGACGTTGTAGGGAACGCCCACGACGAGCACTTGGGGTTGCGCCGCGCGCACTTCGCGATCGATGGCTGACCAGTCGGGCTCGCCGGAGCGCGCGTCGGCGGCGGGCCTGGGCGATGCCGTCGAGGTGAGCGTGTCGCCCACCGCGATGCCGATCCTGCGAAGTCCGAAATCGAACGCGACGATCGCATGCGGCGCCCGCGCCATGAGGGGCGAGCGGGCGAGCGTCATGCGTTGCCGGCGGGGCCGCTCATGCGGGTCACCTTCTCCGGATCCACCCCGAGCAGCTCCCACGAGCCTTGCCAGCGGCTCGCGAACGGCATCTGGTAGACGACCCGCTCGTCGGCGGGAATTGCGAGCCAGGCGTTCTCGCGGATCTCGCGCTCGAGCTGGCCCGGGTCCCAGCCTGCATAGCCCAGCGCGATGAAAGCGTCCTGCGGTCCCTCTCCCCGCGCCATCGCCGCCAGCACGTCGCGGGAGGTCGTGACCTCGACGAGCTCGGAGACCTTGACGGTGCTTCCCCAGGTCCCGCCGGGGCGGTGCAGGACGAAGCCGTGGTCGGCGAGCACCGGGCCGCCGCGCAGCACCGGCTGCGAGGCGATCTGTTCGTCGCGCGGCTCGAGCTGCATCTGGGAGAGCACGTCGGACAGCCGCATGGGCAGGGGCTTGTTGAGCACGATCCCGAGGGCGCCGTTGTCCGTCGTGTGCTCGCAGATGAGGGTCACGGAACGCGAGAAATTCGGGTCCGAGAGCGCGGGCATCGCGATGAGCAGATGGTTGGCAAGGGTCTGCGCGGCCATGCGCGAGCGAGTATGGGGCCTCGCGGGCGGCCGCTCAAGGAGCCGCCCTCAAGGTCCCGCCGGAGGCGCGGCCGCCCACGAACTCCCATTCGTAGGTGAAGCGCAGCAGGTGGTACTTGCGGGCGAGCGCGGGAGGGAACGGGTCGAACGGGCTCGCGAGTTTCAGGATCTCGAGCGCGGCATGATCGAGTGCGCGGTCGCCGCTCGAGCGCGCGATGCGCGCCGCCACGAGCTTCCCGCGCGATCCGATCGTGACCTCGACGACCGGGTTGCTCCGGGAGGGCGCCTGCCGTGCGGAGGCCGGGTAGTTGAGGGTGCCGATGCGCTCGACGCGCCGGCGCCAGTGGTCGAGGTACGGCGCGAGCGTCGCCTTGCGCGTGTCCGGCGTGACCCACAGGTCGTCTCGGTGGGGGCCCCGAAGCTCGACCGGGCCCAGGTCGTTCTGGGGGCCGGTCTGGGACGGCGGATCGGGAATCGCGAGCGGCTTCGCGCCCGCGCCGGCGGTCGTGCTGGGCTCGAGGTCCCGCACATAGAGCACGTAGGACTGCTGGGCGGTCGTGGTGACGACGTGCTCGCCGCCGGGCAGTCCCGAGCCGGCCGCCGTGAGGCGGGTCCCGTGCGGGACGCCCGGATGCCCCGGCAGCCAGCGCATGCTCGCGCGATTGCGCGGTGCCACGGCGCGCAGCGTGTTCCCGGAGCCGAGCTGGGTGCGCTGCGCGAGGTAAGTCGCCGAGTCGTTCCGCGGCGCCGTGGGCACCTCGTTCGACACCAGGAGCACTTCGAGCCCCGGCGCGGCGCCGTTGCCCTTCTTGCCGCCCCCGAAGGTGATGCCGAGGATGACGATCCCATGCAGCACAGCCGCGAGGAAGATCGTCATCAGGAGCCGGTCCCTGACCGGCGCCGAGCCTTCGCGCATCGCCAGCGCCCGGGATGCCATCTCGAGCCGCCTCGCCGCTAGCCGGGCGCCTGCCGGGGCGCGTGCGCGGCGGCGCGAGCCTCGAGACGCCGCCTGATGGCGTCCATGAGCGAGCCGCCGATGTCGAGGTGGAACTGCTTGTCGAGCTCGCGAATGCCCGTGGGGCTCGTCACGTTGATCTCCGTAACGTAGGCGCCGATCACATCGAGGCCCGCGAAGAGCATGCCGCGCGCCGCGAGCTCCGGTCCGATCTGACCTGCGAGCCATCGGTCGCGCTCGTTGAGGGGTCGTCCGACGCCGCGCGCGCCGGCCGCGAGGTTCCCGCGATGATCTTCCGGCGAGGGAATCCGCGCGAGTGCATAGGGCACCGGCTGGCCCTCGATGAGGAGCACCCGGGAGTCGCCGGACGAGGCGATGTCGGGGATGTAGCGCTGAATGAGGGCGAAGCGCCGCCCTTCGTCGGTCAGCGTCTCGAAGATGACGTTGGTGTTTCTGTCGTTGCGCTCGACGACGAAGATCGAACGCCCGCCCATCCCGTCGAGCGGCTTCACGACCACCTTGTCGTGCTCGCGCAGGAAGGCGTGCAGGTCAGATCGGTCGCGGGTGACGAGCGTCGGCGCGCAGCACTGCGGGAACCAGGCCGTGTACACCTTCTCGTTCATGTCCCGCAGCCCTTGGGGGCTGTTCACGACGAGCGCCCCTGCCGCCGCGGCGCGCTCGAGTACGTAAGTGCTGTAGATGTACTCGGTATCGAACGGCGGGTCCTTGCGCATCAGGATGCAATCGAGGCTTCCGAGCGGCTCGACCCGCGGCTCGCCGAGCGTGAACCAGGAGGCGGGGTCAGCTCTCACGGCGAGCGGGCGGAGCCGGCCGAGGGCCCGGCCGTCGCGCAGCGCGAGGTCTGCCTGCTCGAGATAATAGAGCTCGAAGCCGCGCTTCGCGGCGGCGAGGAGCATCGCGAGCGTCGAGTCCTTCGCGTACTTGATGCTCGCGATCGGATCCATCACCACGCCGAGTTTCGGTCGGTCATTCCCCATGTGCGGATCTTATGTCAGTCCCGCAGGGGCTGCGGAGCCCATAGGGGGTGGCGATGTGCGGAAAACGTGACGCGTATGGCATGGCAGGGGGTGGTCCTATATGTTAAAACCCGCGACCGGCCGCGGGTGAGACGAGCCACCATAGCGGTTTAGATGAGAGGAGCTCTATTACCGTGGACGGCGCCAATTCGAAGCTCCAGGGCCTCAAGGTGCTGGTCATCGACGACAGCAAGACGATACGGCGCACCGCCGAGACGCTCCTCGCGAAGGAGGGCTGCGAGGTCTTCACCGCGATCGACGGTTTCGACGCGCTGGCGAAGATCGCCGACCACCAGCCCGATATCGTCTTCGTCGACATCATGATGCCGCGGCTCGACGGGTATCAGACCTGCTCGCTCATCAAGCACAACAAGGTCTTCAGGTCCATCCCGGTGATCATGCTGTCGTCGAAGGACGGCCTGTTCGACCGCGCGCGCGGGCGCATCGTCGGCTCGGAGCACTACCTCACCAAGCCGTTCACGAAGGACGAGCTGCTCTCGGCGATCGAGAACCACATCGGGAGATGATGGCCATGCCGCTCATACTCATCGTCGACGACTCCCCGACCGAGGTGCACGTGATGCAGAAGGCGCTCGAGCGCCACGGCTACCGAACGGCCTCGGCCGGCGACGGAGCCGAGGGCATCCGCCTCGCGCGCGAGATGAGCCCCGATCTCATCTTCATGGACGTGGTGATGCCGGGGATGAACGGCTACCAGGCGACCCGGACCCTGGTCGCCGATCCGAAGACGCGGACCATCCCGATCATCATGGTGACCTCGAAGGGTCAGGAGACCGACAAGATCTGGGGCCTGCGCCAGGGCGCGGTCGACTACATGGTGAAGCCCGTCTCTCCGGATCAGCTCGTGGCCAAGGCCGCCGCCACCTTGACGGGCTGAGTCCTAAGGAAATGGAGGGAGTCCCGCTCAAATCGCTGCGCGATCGGCCGTTCGAGCTCCTGCAGGAGCTGGAGCGGCGCGGGCGCGCCGTGTCCGCCGAGTCCGGACAGGAGAGCGGGAGCGGACGGGAGTGGGTCGGAATCGCGCTGCGGATGGCCGGCGAGCTCTATCTCGCCGCGCGCGAGGAAACGCGCGAGGTGCTGAGCATGCCCTCGAGCCTGACGCGCGTGCCCGCGGCGAAGCCGTGGATCCGCGGCCTCGCGAACATCCGCGGCCAGTTGCTGCCGATCATCGACCTGCGCCATTTCATCGGCAGCGGCGCCACGACCGATACTCGCAACACACGCATCCTCGTCGTGAACCACCGGGAGTTTCCCGCGGGGCTGCTGGTCGACGAGGTGCTCGGGTTCCGCCGCTTCGCCGAGTCCGAGTTCACCGGCGATGTCCCGCCGACCGCCGCGCAGTGCGAGCGCTATCTCGCAGGCTCGTTCCGGCGCGGGGACGAGCAGTGGCCGGTCCTCGGCCTGCGGTCGATCCTGGAGAGCCCGGCGTTCGCGGAGGCCGCCGCGTGACGGCGCCGGCTGATCCATTGCCACCGCGGACGCGCGCTTGAGGAGCCACACTCCGATGACGAATTCCAAGCCCGCCGGCACGATTCGCAGGCTCGACGCGCTCGCCGGCGCCGCCGCCGTTCTCGTGGCCGGCAGCGGCCTCGCCGCCCTGGCGACCGGACTGCCGCGTTTCGCGCATTGGGCCGGGTGGGTCGCGGCGGCGCTCGCGGTGCTCGCGCTCGTCGTGCTCGGGCTGCTCGCGGTCGGATTTCAGCGGATGCGCGCGACGGCGGAACGCCAGCGCCTCGCCGTGGACGCGCAGCGCGCCGAGAGCGAGCGTAACCAGCAGGCGATCCTGCGCCTGCTCGACGAGCTTTCGAGTCTCGCGGACGGGGACCTCACGGTGCAGGCGACGGTGACCGAGGACATCACGGGCGCGATCGCCGATTCCATCAACTACGCCGTGGAGGCTCTGCGGGGCCTCGTCACCACCATCAACCACTCCGCGATCCAGCTCGACGGCGCCACCCGCCAGACGCAGGCCCTCGCGCAGCATCTCGCCAAGTCGAGCGTGGCCCAATCGAAGCAGCTCGGCGCGGCGACGGAGACCGCGGGGGGCGTGGCCGCGGCGACCGAGGAGGTGTCGGGCAATGCCGAGCGCGCAGCGGATGTCGCGCGGCATTCGGTCGACGTAGCGCACAAAGGCGGCGATGCCGTGCGCCGTACCATCGATGGGATGAACGCGATTCGCGAGACCATCCAGGAGACCTCCAAGCGCATCAAGCGCCTCGGGGAGAGCTCCCAGGAGATCGGCAACATCGTCGAGCTCATCAACGACATCGCCGAGCAGACCAACATCCTGGCGCTCAACGCCTCCATCCAGGCTTCGATGGCGGGCGAGGCCGGCAGGGGCTTCGCCGTGGTCGCGGACGAGGTGCAAAGGCTCGCCGAGCGCGCGGCCAGCGCCACCAAGCAGATCGAGGTGCTGGTCCGCACCATCCAGACCGACACGAACGAGGCCGTGGTGTCGATGGAGCGCAGCACGACGGACGTGGTCGGAGGCGCATTGCTCGCGGAGAACGCGGGCGCCGCGCTCGAGGAGATCGAGCAGGTCTCCAACCAGATCGCCGCGCTGGTACAGAACATCTCCGCGAGCTCGCGCCAGCAGTCCGGCGCCGTGCAGAACATCGCGCGCAACATGCAGGTGCTGAAGGAGATCAGCAGCCAGACGGCCGACTCCACGAGCGCGACCTCGGTCGCCATCGCCAAGCTCGCGGAGCTGTCGGCGGGCATGCGCAAGGCCGCCCAGGGATTCCGCCTTCCCGGGGCGCCGCAGGGAGCGGGACCGTCACCGGCCCCCGAGCGGGGCCCGAAGCGCCCGCAGGACGCGCACGCGGCGCGGCCCGGCGAGTCGCGCAGCTCCGCGCGAGTCTCCGCGGCCGGCGGTCCCTAGGATTCGCGAGGTGGGTTGAAGCCGCATGCCTGAAGCCGTATCCCAGTCGCTCGAATTCGTCGGCCGCGAGCTCAACGTCGCGCTCGCCGAGGCTCGCTCCGCGCTCGAGGCCTACGTCGAGCAGCCGCAGGTCCTCGCTCCGCTCGAGCGCTGCGCGCGCGAACTGCACCAGGTGCAGGGGGTGCTGCGCGTGCTCGAGATCTACGGCGCGGCGCTGCTCGCGGAGGAAATGGAGGAGGTGGCGCGCTACCTCGCCGCCACGGCCGCCGAGCGCAAGAGTCAGGCGGAGAGCCTCGATGCGCTGATGCGCGCGATGGTGCAGCTGCCGAGCTATCTGGAGCGGGTGCTCGCCGGAGGCCGCGATCTCGCGCTCGTCCTGTTGCCGCTGCTCAACGATTTGCGCGCCGTGAGGGGCAGCGCTCTGCTGTCCGAGGGCACGCTGCTGCTGCTCAACCTCAAGTCCGATCGCCAGGCGCAGCCCGCCGCTGCGGCCCCCGGGGAGCCGCAGCTCGGCGTGGAGCAATGGGCGCGCAGGCTGCGCGCGCGCTTCCAGGTGGGCCTGGTGGGCTGGATCCGGGGCGAGCGGCACGACGCCAATCTCGAGATCCTGACGGATGTCGCGCAGAGGCTCGAGCAGGTCGCGACGCGTCAGCCGGTGTTCCAGCTGTGGTGGGTGGTCGGGGCCGTACTCGAGGCGCTGCGGGACAACGGGCTCGAGGGCGGGGTGTCGGTGAAGCGCCTGCTCGGCCTCGCCGACCGGGAGATCAAGCGTCTATATGAGCAGGGCGAGGCGCGCTACGCGCAGTCGCCACCGCTCGAGCTCCTCAACAATCTTCTGTATTACGTCGGCCGCGCGTCGGCATCCGGCCCGAGGGTGACGGCGGTGCGCGCCTCCTTCCGGCTTGGCGAGTTGCTCCCGGTCGATGAGTCGGTCGAGCAGGAGCGCGAGAGTCTTTCCGCGCCGAGCGTCAAGCTCATGCAGACGGTCGCGGCCGCGATCCGCGAGGACCTCGGGAAGGTGAAGGACGTGCTCGACATCTTCGTGCGGCGCGGCGCGGGGCAGGTCGAGGAGCTCGCGCCGCAGGTCGCCCTGCTGCACAAGATCGGCGACACGCTCGGCGTGCTCGGGCTCGGGGAGTTGCGCGCGAGCGTGCAGCGCGAGACGGAGCGGCTCGAGAAGATCATCGCAGGCGCCCTGCAGCCGGACGAGTCGACGCTCGTCGAGATCGCCGCAGCGCTCATCGGCGTCGAGGATCGCCTCGACAAAGGGCTCATCGGCATGATCCTGCCGCGTGATACGGCGCCCGGCGACGATGCCGATGCGGATTTCCGGGAAGTGCAGGCCGCGGTGCTGCGCGAATGCATTCTCAATGTCGCGCGGCTCAAGGAGTCGATCAGCCAGAACGTGGGCGGCACGCTCGATGCGTCGGGGCTCGACGGTTGGCAGGATCTGCTCCGCGGCCTGAAAGCCGGGCTGCTCATGCTCGGCAAGACCCGAGCGGTCGAGCTGGTGGAGGCCCTGCACGCGCGCCTGAAGACGGTGATGCAGCCGGGGGGCGGTGCGCTTCCGGCCGAGAGCCTCGATCGGCTGGCCGACGCCATCGTCAGCCTCGAGTACTACATGGAGACGGTGCAAGCCGGCCGCAGCGATCCTTGGTACATGCTCGACAACGCCCAGGCTTGCTTGAGCGCGCTCGATTCGTTGCCGGCGCCCGTGGTGCCGACGGTTGCGCCTCTCGAGCCGAACGCTTTCGGGGCGACCGTGCAGCTCACGCAAACGGCTGTCGCGCGCAGGTCCGGATTGCGCGCCAGTGAGCGCGCCGGTGCGTCTGGTGGTGAGTCTGCTGGTGAGCTCGGCGCCGAGGTACCCACGCCGCCGACGCTGGCGGCGCCTCAGGCGCCCGCACTCGCCGAGAACGCCGATCCGGAGCTCGTGAGCCTGTTCATCGAGGAGGCCCATGAAGAGCTCGAGCGGATCCAGCGCCATTTCCCGGTCTGGGAGCAGAACCCGCTCGAGCAAGGTGCGCTCGGCACCGTGCGGCGCTCGTTCCACACGCTGAAGGGCAGCGGCCGCATGGTCGGCGCGCGCGACCTCAGCGAGTTCGCCTGGGCGGTGGAGAACCTTCTCAATCGGCTCCTCGACAATACGCTGAGCCGTACGCCGGAGGTGACCGCGGTGCTGCACGATGCGACCGCGACGCTGCCGGAGTTCGTCGCACAGCTCGAATCCGGCGCGGCTCCACGCAGCGACTACGGCGCGATCATCTCTCGTGCGCATTCCCTGGCTGCCGGGCGCGGCGTCCCACCGAGCTCGGCCGCGAGCGGCGGCACGGGCATGGCCCGCGAGCGGCAAGCGGCCGACAGCGTAGTCGGCGCCCGTGAAGCATCGCCGGCGCGGGCGGCTGATGCGACGCATGAAGCGGCGGCAGCGCACGGGGCGGCAGCGCACGGGGCGGCAGCGCACGGGGCGGTGGCAGCACATGTGCCGGCCGCGACGCA
Source organism: Steroidobacteraceae bacterium (assembly GCA_050738535.1). Classification (GTDB taxonomy): domain Bacteria; phylum Pseudomonadota; class Gammaproteobacteria; order Steroidobacterales; family Steroidobacteraceae; genus JASHUC01. The sequence continues at coordinate 12,651 of JBOHZT010000015.1, read as the reverse complement.
GGACGCAGGCGCGGCGTACAAAGCCGACGCGGTGCATGGAGGGGAAACGGTGCATGGCGCGGACGCGCCACGTCAGCCGGCTGCCGCGCCGGACGATGCGCTGCGGGACATCTATGCGCGGGAGACGGCGTCGCACATCGGCGTGGTGCGCGCCTATATCGCCCGCGAGAGCGGCCCTGGCGAGCCTCATGAGCTTCCCGAGGAAGTCTATCGGGCCTGTCACACGCTCTCCGGCAGCTCGACGATGGCCGGGGCGCGGCACGGCGTGCGGCTTGCCCAGCCGCTCGATCACTGGCTGCGCAGGGTTTTCGACAGCGGTCTGCACCCGACGCGCGGCGATCTCGCGCTGCTCGGCGACTGCATGGACGCCATGGATACGGTCGCCTCCCATCTCGACGAATCGACCGGCTATTTCGCGCTGCACGATCCCTTGTACGCGCGCATCGCGGAAGCCGAGAGGGCGCTCGAGCGGCGCATCGCAGCGCAGGATCGGACAGTGGAATCCGGGCCGCACCGTGCCGCGACTCCCGAGGATCGGGCCGCGGCTCCCGCGCCGCATGCGGCCCCTTCCGCGGCGCCTCACGAGGCGCCTGCGGCGGACTTCGATCCCGAGGTCGCGAGCATCTTCACGGAAGAGGCGACGGAGCTGATCGAAGCTTCCGAGGCTGCGCTGCTCGCCTGGCGCGCGGAGCCGTCGAACTCCGAGCGGCTCGCTGCATTGAAGCGCCCGCTGCACACGTTGAAGGGCGGCGCGCGCATGGCCGGCATTACCGCCATGGGCGATCTGAGCCACGAGCTGGAGACCTTGGTCAATCAGGTCGACCACGGCACCGTTGCGGCGAGTGCCGCGACTTTCGAGGCGCTGCAGGCAAGCCTGGATGCGCTCGCGAGCATGCGTGACAGCGTGGCGGCGGGCCGCGGCGTCGCGCCTGCGCGCGAGATGATCGCGCGGATTCGCGCGCTCTCGCAGCGCCCGCAGGCGCAGGGTCACGTGGGTGCCGAGGCCGGCCAATTGCCGGCCGAAGTGCCACGCGGCGAGCCCGCACCCGGCGCGGCGGCACAGGGCAGCCCGGCGCACGGCGGAGTGGCGCCCGCCGAAATCGCACACGACGAGCCAGCCCGAAACGAGCCAGCCCGAAACGAGCCGGCGCCGAGCGAGCCGGCGCCGAGCGAGCCGGCGCAGAGCGAGGCGGCTCACGCCGAGACGGCTCACGACCCGGCTGCTCAGGGTGAGGCCGCGCGGCGTGATGCTGTATCAGGCGAGGCGCACCGCGCGGCGATAAGCGACGAGCTGCCGCACCCAGAGCCGCAGCCGCCCAAGCCGCAGCGCGTCGAGCCATCGGCAGCGCGAGCCGCGGCAGCCGCGGAATCGAACCTTGAGGAAGAGCGCGGCGAGGATCGACCGGCGCCTTTGCCCGTGCCGCCCGGCCGCGAGCCGGCTCCGGCGTCCGATCGACCGGAGATGGCGCGCGTCGATGCGGAGCTCCTCGACCAGTTGCTCAACATCGCCGGCGAGGTGAGCATCTCGCGCGCGCGCCTCGAGCAGCAGCTCGGATCGTTCGAGTTCAATCTAGGAGAGCTCTCGCGGACGGTGACGCGGCTCAAAGAGCAGCTGCGCAAGCTCGAGATCGAGACGGAGGCGCAGATGCTGCATCGCCATGAGGCGGAGGCGGCGCGCCACAGCGACTTCGATCCGCTCGAGCTCGACCGCTACTCGAGCATCCAGCAGTTCTCGCGCGCGCTCGCGGAGACGGCGAGCGATGTGGCGAGCATCCAGCAGTTGCTCGAGACCATGGCGCAGGACACGCAGAACCTGCTCCAGCAGCAGGCTCGTACGGTCACGGAGCTGCAGAACGGCCTCATGAGAACCCGCATGGTGCCGTTCCAGAGGCACGTGCAGCGTCTCGCTCGCATCGTCCGGCAGGCTGCCGCCGACGCGGGCAAGCGCGTGGAGCTCAGCGTCGAGGGCGCTGCCGGCGAGCTCGACCGGCAAGTGCTCGAGCGCATGATGCCGCCGTTCGAGCACATGCTCCGCAACGCCGTCGTCCATGGCATCGAGCCGGCCGAGGAGCGCCTCGCTCGCGGCAAGCCGGAGGCCGGCACCATCCGGCTGTCGCTGCAGCGCGAGGGCGCCGAGGTGATGGTGAAGATCGGCGACGACGGACGGGGCATGGATCTCGATGCCATCCGCCGCAAGGCCGTCTCGCTGGGGCTCGTCGCGCCGGACCGCGTGCTCTCCGATGAAGCCGCCATGCAGCTCATCCTGGAGCCCGGGTTCTCGACCGCCGGCACGGTGACTCAGCAGGCCGGCCGCGGCGTCGGGATGGACGTCGTCGCGACGGAAATCAAGCGTCTCGGCGGCGCCCTCCACATGGAGAGCCAGCGGGGCGAGGGGAGCCAGTTCACCATCCGGCTGCCGTTCACGCTCGCGATCAGCCACGCGCTCGTCGTGCGCACGGGGAACGAGTACTACGCGCTGCCTCTGCCGACGATCGAGGGCGTCCTGCGGCTCACCAAGCAGGAAGTCTCCGAGCATCTCGACCGCGACGCCGCCACGTTCGATCACGGCGGACAGAAGTACCGCTTCCAGCACCTCGCGACGTTCATCGGCCTGGAGCCCTCCCCGCTTCCGGAAGGCGATGTCACCGTCCCTGTGGTGCTCGTGCGTGCCGGCGAGCATTCGACGGGCCTCATCGCCGACGAGCTCATCGGCAGCCGCGAGATCGTCGTGAAATCGGTCGGGCCTCAGATTGCCTCGATTCGCGGGATCTCCGGCGCGACGATCCTCGGCGACGGGCGCATCGTCATCATTCTCGACATCGGCGCGCTCGTCCGCAGCGAGTCGCGGGCCAGCTGGCCGTCGGGCTCGCAGGAAAGGCCGGACCGCCGGACGTTTGCGCTGGTGGTGGACGATTCGATCACGGTGCGGCGCGTGACGCAGCGCCTGCTCGAGCGCAACGGCATGCGCGTGCTCACGGCGCGCGATGGGCTCGATGCGGTCGCCATCCTGCAGGAGCACATCCCGGACATCATCCTGCTCGATATAGAGATGCCGCGCATGGACGGCTACGAGGTCGCCGCGCACGTGCGCGGCGATTCGCGGCTCTGCGGGGTGCCGATCATCATGATCACGTCGAGGGCCGGCGAGAAACATCGCGCACGGGCCATCGAGCTCGGCGTGGACGATTACCTTGGCAAGCCGTATCAGGAGGCGCAGCTGCTCGACGCCATCGCGCCGCTCGTCGAGCGCCATCGCGAGGCCCGCGCCGCGGCGCAGCGCGCAGACGTCGCCGCCACGGCGAGTTGATCCCGCAGACCGGACGGAAACGAGCATGGCCGAGCGCATTGCAGTACGAGGGTTCGATGGCTGAGCGCGTCGCCGAGATCTACAGTCTGTTGGTTCCTCTGGTCACCGGGAGGCTCATCATTCCGCGCGCGTGTGTCGCGGAGGTCGTCGGCTTCCAGGCGCCCTCGGAGATGGCCGGGGCGCCACAGTGGTACGTCGGCACGCTCGGGTGGAACGGCCGGCAGATTCCGCTGGTGTCGTTCGAGGGCGCGTGCGGCGAGGCTATCCCAGCGGCATCGAGTCGCTCGCGCGTGGTCGTCTTCCACTGCATCGGAACGCGCCTCGAGACAGGCTTCTTCGGGATCGTGTCGCAGGGCTTTCCTCAGCTCGTCCGCGTCGGCTCGGACGTCGTGAGGCCGGACAACTCGCGCGCCTTCCCCGATCGCTCGCCGATCGTTTGCCAGGTCCGCATGGCGAACGAGACGCCTTGGGTCCCCGATCTCGACCGCCTGGAGGAGATGATCGCGGACGAGACGCGCGCCGCGTAGAGCGTTGCAGCTGCGGTCAGGCGGGCTTCAGCGCCCGCACCTGTAGCCGGACCATCGGCACGTGCACCGCGCCGCTCGCGTCCGGCGGATGCGCCGCGAGGTACTCGTCGGCCGCCTCCTCGATGAAGCGCCCGCGTTCGGCGGCCGCAACGCGCGCCGTGTAGGGGTGCCATGCGCTGCGGATCCAGCCGACAAAAGCCTCGCGGTCCGCATGCACCATGTCCTTCGGAACGAGCCGCGCTTCGAGCACCTCGAGCCCGGCAGCCCGGAGCCAGCGCTCGTAGTCGTCCGCGCGATGAAACGTGTACGGCGAGTCGAATTTCTCGAAGGCGGCCGCCCACTGGCCGCGGCGCGCAACGGTCTGCATCGCGGTGATCATCGTGACGACGTTCCCATGGCCGCCCATCTGAGCGATGAGCCGGCCTGCGGGACGCAGCGCTCGCGTAATGCCGGCGAGGACCGGCTGGTGATCGACGACCCAGTGCAGGACCGCGCTCGAGTAGACCACCGAGAACTGCGAGTCGAACGGCAGAGCACTCGCGTCCGCCTGCAGGAACGTGAGATTCGGCCGCTCGCGCCCGACGAATGCGGCGCGGGCGTGACGAACCATATCGGGCGAGGAGTCCACGCCGACGACGCGGCCGCGCGGGACTTGCTCGGCGATGATGGCCGTCATTCGCCCGTCGCCGCTGCCGATATCGAGCACTTCATCGTCCGGCCGCAGATCGAGCGAGGCGAGGAGCTCGCGTGCGAAGACCTCTTGGCCCCGGGAATGCCCGGCGTAATCCTCTGCGTTCCACTCGTACATCGTCGACTCCCGCGGTGCGCGCTCTTTACGAGCTTCGGACGAACGCTACACGGCGCGTGATCCGAGTACTAGACTGCCATTCATACTGGTATGTCGAGTACCCGAATGATGACGAGATCCGCACGATCGCGGCCCGAGGCGCATTCCGGTGCTGCCGGTGCTGCCGGTGCTGCCGGTGCTGCCGGTGCTGCCGGTGTTCCGGGTGCTGCAGACGAGCGCGAGGGCCCGCCGCGCTTGCTCGGTGAGTTTCTGCGGGCGCGGCGCGAGCGCCTGCGGCCAGAGGATCTCGGGCTGCCTCGGGGGACGCGGCGCCGGGTGCCGGGCCTCAGGCGGGAGGAGGCCGCGCAGCTGTGCGGGATCAGCTCGACTTGGTACACGTGGCTCGAGCAGGGCCGCACGCTCGATGTGTCCGTCGAGACCTTGCATGCCATCGCGCAGGGGCTGCAGCTCTCACGCGCCGAGCGCGTCTACCTCTTCGAGCTCGCCGCCCGCGCCGATCCCCGGCCGGAGCGGTCGCAGGAGGCGGGACTCGAGCGGCTCGAGGCGCTGGTGCGCTCGGTCCGCGCGCCGGCTTACGTGCTCGATCGCCACTGGGATGCCATCGCGTGGAACCGGCCGGCCGCCGTGCTCTTCGCGGACTGGCTGGGAGCGCCGGCGCGCCGCGCAGCGGCGCTCGCCTCCCGGGCCGTCTGCGAGCGCAATCTGCTGCGCTACGTGTTCCTCGATGCGCGCGCGCCGCGATTCATCGTCGACTGGGAGGAGCGCGCGCAGCGGCTGGTGGCCGAGTACAGAGCCGATACGGCGAGCTGGCGCGACGATCCGGTCCACCAATTGCTCGTCCGCGAGCTGTGCGCCGCGAGCGCGGCCTTCGACGCCGCGTGGCGATCGCAGCGCGTGCAATCGCGCGACGGCGGCCTCAGAGCGTTTCAGCACGCGCGCCGGGGCTCGCTGCGGTACGAGCAGTTCACGCTCCATCTGGCGCAGCGCACCGGATTGAAGCTGACGGTGCTGGTGCCGCTTGGCTCGCAGGACTCACGCGGCTCGCGGCACTCACAGGTCCCCTAGGCGCTCCTGCAGGGCCGCGAGCGCGGCAAGAGCGGCAGTTTCCGTGCGCAGGACGCGCGGGCCGAGGCCGAGCGTGCGGAACCCCGCGGCGATGGCGGACTGCCGCTCCGGCTCCGACAGGCCTCCTTCGGGACCGATCAGCACCGTGAGCGCGCCGCGGGGCGCCTCGAGGTCGCGCACCCTCGACTCGCCGCCGGGCGAGAGGAGCACGCGCGCCGTGTCCGGCTCGAGCGCGGACAGGAACTCCGGGAGTGCCGCGGGAAGCGCAATCTCCGGCACGCGGTTGCGGCCGGACTGCTCGCATGCGGCGATCGCGACGGCCTGCCAGTGCCGCTGCTTCGAGGCGGCTTGCCGCGCGTCGAGGCGCACGACCGTGCGCGCCGTGAGCAGCGGCACGATCAGCCGGACGCCGAGCTCCGTCGCCTTTTGCACCACGAAGTCCATGCGCTCGCCGCGGGACACACCCTGCGCGAGCGTCACGGCGAGCGGCGATTCCCGCTCGACGGCGTGATGGGCGCCGACGGCGATGACCACGCTGTGCTTGCCGAGCGCGGCGATGCGGGCGTCGTACTCGCCGCCGCGCCCGTCGAATACCGTGAGCTCCTCGCCCGGCGCGAGCCGCAGCACGCGCTGCAGGTGACCGGCCGCGGTGCCCTGCAGCGTCACGCGTGAGTGCGGCGCGAGCTTCTCATCGGTGTGGACTCGGCACACAGGCATGGTGCCGGTCCGTCAGCCGCGCGTCGCGATCTCGATGCCCTCGCGCGCCACGTCGACCATGAGGCCGATCTGCTCCGGCGTGATCACGTAGGGCGGCATGAAATAGATCACGTTGCCGTTCGGACGCAGCAGGACGCCGCGCTCGAGGCCGTGGCGGTACACGGCGAGCCCGCGGCGCTCCTGCCAGGGATACGGCGCGCGGCTCGCCTTGTCGGCAGTGAGCTCGACGGCGGCGATCATGCCGCGCTGGCGCACCTCCGCAACGTGCGGGTGAGCGGCGAGCGCGCTCGAGCGCTCCGCCATGCAGGCAGCGAGCTCGCGATTGCGCTCGAGCACGCGATCCTCCTCGAAGATCGCGAGCGTCGCGAGCGCGGCCGCGCAGGCGAGCGCGTTGCCCGTGTAGCTGTGCGAGTGCAGGAAGGCGTTGAGGCGCGTGTACTCGTCATAGAACGCGGCGTAGACCGGCTCGGTCGCCATGACGACCGACAGCGGCAGGTACCCGCCCGTCAGACCCTTCGAGAGACACATCAAATCCGGCCGGATGCCGGCCTGCTCGCACGCGAACATCGTTCCCGTGCGCCCGAAGCCCACGGCGATCTCGTCCGCGATGAGGAGCACCTCGTGGCGATCGCACGCCTCGCGCAGCAGGGCGAGATAGACGGGGTCGTACATGCGCATGCCCCCGGCGCACTGGACCAGCGGTTCTACAATCACGGCGGCGGTCTCCTCGGCATGCCGCGCGAGCGCGGCCTCCATGTGGGCGAACTTGCGCCGCGAGTGATCGGCCCAGGACTCACCCGGCTCGCGCTCGAAGCAATCGGGCGAGGGCACCGTGATCACCTCCATCAGGAGCGGTCGGTAGACTTCCTTGTAGAGGTCGACGTTGCCCATCGCGAGCGCTCCGAGGGTCTCGCCGTGGTAGCTGTTCGCGAGCGTGATGAAGCGCCGCTTGCCGGTGCGGCCGAGATTGCGCCAGTAGTGGAAGCTCATCTTCACGGCGACTTCCACAGCCGAGGAGCCGTTGTCGGCATAAAAGCAGCGGGTGAGCCCCCGAGGCGCGAGCGCGGCGAGCCGCTCGGAGAGCGTGATGACCGGCTCGTGAGTGAAACCCGCGAGGATCACGTGCTCGAGCGTCTCGAGCTGCGCACGGACGGCCGCATTGATCCGCGGGTTGGCATGGCCGAAGAGATTCACCCACCAAGAGCTCACCGCGTCGAGGTATCTGTGGCCCGCGAAATCCTCGAGCCACACCCCCTCCCCGCGGCGGATGGGGATCATCGGGATCTCGCGCTCGTGGTCTTTCATCTGGGTGCACGGATGCCAGACGTGTGCGAGATCGCGGGCGACGTAAGGTGCGTTTTCTGCAATGATCGGTTCCATGAGCGGCCTCGAGATCGATAGCGCCACCGGGCTGATGATGGGCGTGCGGCAGGTGCTGTCGAGCCATCTCGACGAGCGGCCGGGCGGTGCCGGAATCGAGCTCATCGTCGTGCACGGCATCAGCCTGCCGCCCGGCGAGTTCGGCGGACCGTGGATCGACCGGCTGTTCACCGGAGACCTGCCGGCCGGCGAGCATCCCTACTTCGGCGCGATCGCCGCCCAGCGTGTGTCGGCGCACGCCCTGATCCGCCGCACCGGGCAGATCGTACAGTACGTCCCCTTCTCGATGCGCGCCTGGCATGCCGGCGTGTCCGAGTACCGGGGGCGGACCGCGTGCAACGATTTCTCGATCGGCATCGAGCTCGAGGGAACGGACGTTGTGCCGTACACGGACGCCCAGTACGAGTCGCTCACCGCGCTGATCGAGGCGCTGCTGGCCGCATACCCCACGCTGAGCGCCGACCGCGTCGCCGGGCACAGCGACATCGCGCCCGGACGCAAGACGGATCCGGGGCCGGCGTTCGACTGGCAGCGTCTGTGCCAGCGGCTCGCGCAGCGGAACGAGCGCGCGAAGGACTAACCTGACCTCACTGGCGAGCGCGCCCGAGGCTGCGGCCGTGGGTGGTGGCGCAATCCCGTCTGCCGCGCTAGTCTCGGATGGGTTGCTCGCAAAAAGATCCGGAGGGGCGCGAATGGCGATCAAGCGATCTTCCAAGAGCCGCGGCATGCCGGTGCGCAAGGCCGCGACGACCGCCGCGGTGCGCCACGTCGAGGTGCGGCCCAAGCATCAAATGACGCCGCGAACCGCCTACGAGGGCTGGCTCTGCAAGAACCGCGCGTGCGGGCTCGTGATGGCCATCGTGGCTCAGCCGGAAGGCAGCAAATCGGCCCCCATCGCCGAGGATCATCTGACCGCCATCAAGTGTCCTCATTGCGGCAACGAGGACCTCTATCGCTGGAGCGCGCGCGGGGAGCACGTGTACGCTCCGCCGGGCTCTTAGAGGAGCCGCCGGAGGATCCGCGGCATCAGGTCGAGCCGGTCCGCTCCCTGCTGCGGGCGTGGTTCCAGAGCACTTCGGCGCCGCGCTCGTGCCGCACCAGGACTCGTGCGATCACGAAGAGCAGGTCCGACAGCCGGTTGAGATATCTCAGCGCCTCGGGGTTCAGCGCGTCGCGCCGCGCGAGCGTCGCCACCCGGCGCTCTGCGCGACGGCTCACCGTGCGCGCGACGTGGCACGCGGCCGTCGCGGGACCTCCGCTCGGCAGGATAAAATCCTCGAGCGGCGGCAGTGCCTCGTTGAGCTCGTCGAGCGTGCGCTCGAGACGCCCGACTTGGGCGGCCGTGATGATGCGGTAGCCGGGAATCGAGAGCTCGCCGCCGAGGTCGAAGAGCTCGTGCTGCACTTGCGTGAGAGGGGCGCGGACGGCCTCCGGCAGGGCGCTCACCGCCAGCACGAGTCCCAGAGTGCTGTTGAGCTCATCGACGGTGCCGAAGGCCTCGACTCGAGCGTCGTCCTTGGGTATGCGGCTGCCGTCGCCGAGGCCGGTGCTGCCATCGTCTCCCGTGCGTGTGTAGATCTTGCTGAGGCGGTATCCCATGCCGGAATCCTCGGTATCATGACTTCCGCCCAAGGCTACTCTCGAAGCATTCCTGCGATGCAAAATCCCTCCTCCGAGCTGCAGGCCGCGCTCGATGCGGCGCGCGCGGCAGGCGACATCCTCCGCTCGTTCTACCAGCGCAACGTGCGCGTCACGCTCAAGGCGGACCGCTCGCCGGTCACGGAGGCGGATCTCGAGGCCGAGAAGGCGATCCGCGCGATCCTGAGCGAGCGCTTTCCGAGCCATGGCTTCTATGGCGAGGAGACCGGGCAACACGCGCTCGACGCGGACAGCCTCTGGCTCGTCGATCCGCTCGACGGCACGAAGTCCTTCATCCGCGACTGTCCGTTCTTCTCGACGCAGATCGCCTTGATGCGCGGGGGCCGCCTCGTCCTCGGCGTGTCGAGCGCTCCGGCCTACGGCGAGCTCGCGTGGGCGGAGGAGGGCGCGGGCGCCTACCTCGGCGGTGAGCCCATTCACGTGAGCGCGACCGCCGACCTCGGCGCGGCGATCGTGTCCACCGGCAATCTCGCGACGCTCGCGCGCTCGCGTGAGGGGTGGCGGCGCTTCGGCGGTCTGATCCCGCGAGTGAGCCGCATCCGAGGCTACGGCGATTTCGTCCATTATCATTTGCTCGCGCGCGGCTCGCTCGACGTGGTGATCGAGTCGGACGTCAACATCCTCGATATCGCGGCGCTCACCGTCATCGTCCGCGAGGCAGGCGGGGTCTTCACGGATTTCGACGGAGGGCCGGTCGGGCTCGCGACGACGAGCGTGCTCGCCGCGAACGGTGCGCTGCACGAGCCGGTGCACGCGCTGCTCGGCGGACTTGCGGAACCCGGGGGGCTTGCCGAACCTGCCAGACTCGGGGGATGAGCCGCGGACGGGCCGTGCTCGACGACGGCCGCGAGACGGCTCCCTCAGGGCTGCAGCCTCGTCACGGACCACGCGCTTCCCGCGAAGGTCCCCGTCTCGAGCCGCCTGAGCTCGCGCGTCCAGCGGGCGCGGTCGTGGATCCGCGCCGGCCCTTGCACCCACAGCTCCACGGCTTCGGCCCACAAGCGGTAGCCGCCCCAGTGCGGCGGCCGCGGGATGGCGATCGCTCGAGCGGGCACGCCGAACCCGCGAGCCGCATCCGCGACCTGGGCCGCGAGGCGCTCGCGCGAGTCGATCGGCTCGCTCTGGGCGCTCGCCCAGGCGCCGATGCGGCTCTCGAGCGCACGGGAGGCATAGTAGGCGTCGCTTTCCTCGGCAGGAGAGCGCTCCACGAGGCCCTCGATCCGCACCTGGCATTGCAAGGGGTCGAAGTGGAGCACGGCCGCGGCCCGGGGGTTCGCCGTGAGCTCCCGGCCCTTGCGCGAGTGGTAGTTCGTGTAGAACACGACATAACCTGGCCGGGCCGCGATCTGCTTGCAGAGCACGATTCGCACGGAGGGCGCGCCGTCCGCCGTGCTGGTCGCGAGCGCCATGGCGTTCGGGTTGAGCTCCGCGCCGAGCCTCCAGGACTCGGCGAGCCATTGCGCGGCCCGCTCCAGGGGTTCGGTCGGTAGGGGATCCGTCAAGGGCTCGATCGGCATCGGCATGGTCGTCATGTTAAAAGAGAGATCCGTGCCCCGCGAGTCTCGACGCCATGCCACCCGATGAGATGAGCCTCAAGGACCTCCGCCGCGGCCTCAACGAGATCGATCGCGAGCTTCTCGCGCTGGTCTCGCGACGCCAGGACCTGAGCCGCCAGATCGCGGAAGTCAAGCGCGCGACCGGCTATCCGACGCGGGATTACCAGCGCGAGCGCGAGGTCATCGTGAGCGCACGAGCTGCCGCGGCCGAGCTCGGCGTCCCCCCGGGCGTCGCGGAGCGCCTGATGAGGCTGCTCATTCGCTCCTCGCTCACGACGCAGGAGCAGGCGAGCGTCGCGGCGCACGGTGTCGGCTCCGGGCGTCGCGCGCTGGTACTCGGCGGCGCCGGCAAGATGGGCCGCTGGTTCGTCGAGTTCCTCGCCTCGCAGGGCTTCGCGGTGGAAGTGGCCGATCCCGCGGGAGCGCCCGCGGGCGCCGTGCCGGTGCCGGACTGGCGCGCGAGCGATCTCGAGCAGGATTTCATCGTGCTCGCGACGCCTCTCGGTGCGACCGACGCGTTGCTCGCGGAGCTTGCCTCGAGGCGTCCCCCGGGAATCGTGTTCGACGTGGGCTCGCTCAAATCGCCGCTGCGCCGCGGCCTGCTCTCCTTGAGGTCGAGCGGCTGCCAGGTCACCTCGATCCATCCGATGTTCGGGCCCGATACGGAGCTGCTCTCCGGCCGGCACGTCGTGTTCGTCGATCTCGGCTGCGCCGAGGCGCTCGCCCGGGTGCGCGAGCTGTTCGCCGCGACCTTGGCGGAGCAGGTGGTGATGACGCTCGACGAGCACGATCGGCTGATCGCCTACGTGCTCGGGCTCTCGCACGCGCTCAACATCGCGTTCTTCACCGCGCTTGCGGAGAGCGGGGAGGCGGCGCCGCGCCTCGCGCGGATGTCGAGCACGACGTTCGATGCGCAGCTCGACGTCGCCACTCGCGTGGCGGAGGAGAGTCCCGAGCTCTACTACGACATCCAGAGCCTCAATGACTACGGCGCCGAGTCGCTCGAGGGGCTTGCCAGGGCGGTCGAGCGCGTCCGGGAGGCGGTCCTGTCGAAGGATCGCGGGGGGTTCGTCGCGCTCATGAACCGCGGCCGCGAGTACCTCGAGGATCGCCGCAGCATCGCGGAGCGGCGCGCTTGAGCCGCGCTTGAGGAATGCCCCCTCATGTGGCGATCGCAGCGGGGGAACGGACCGCCGACCGTAGCGCTCGGCGAGCGGGTCGCCGCGCTCGAGCGTGAGAACCGGGAGCTGGAGGCGCGCCTGCGGCGCCTCACGGAAGCGGCGCAGCGCAACGAGGCGCTGCTCCGCAAGACCCAGGGCCGGGAGCTCGAGCTGCTGCGCGCCGGCTCGCTCGTCGAGCTGCTCGAGCTGTTGATCCGCGGCCTCGGCGTCGCCTACCAGCTCGACGCGGTGGCGCTCGTCCTCAACGATCCGCAGCACGAGATCCGGCACCTCATCTCCGGGGACGGCTTCGAGCAGGAATGCCTGAAGGAGGTGCAGTTCGTGGAGGCGCTCGTCGCGCTCGCACCGCAGCTCGCCGCGCTCGAGCGCCCTTGGCTCGGGCCCTTCCGCACGGCGGACCACGAGCTGCTCTTCCCCCACGCCGCGGGGCTCGGCAGCATCGCCCTCATTC
>JBOHZT010000014.1:0-25809 GCA_050738535.1 Steroidobacteraceae bacterium | reverse complement strand
GGTCGGTCCGCGAGACCATGCAGCAGGCGGCCGTGCGCTCGCGACCCGAGGCTCCCGGGGATCCCGCCCCCGAGATCGACCTCATCGGCCGCAGCGCCGGGCACTCCGCCGAGCACTCCGTCGCCGCAGAGGCGCACAAAGGCTACGATCTGCTCGTCATCGGCATGGAGCCGTTACTCGGTGCGAGGTCGAGCCCCGAGCGCGTCGAGGTGGAGCCGCGCATCGCCGCCATGGCGCAGGACTTCGAGCAAGCGCTGTGCATCGTCGTGGCACGAGGCCGGGACGTGTCCGACCCGGTGGCCGGCAGCCGCCACATCCTGCTTCCCGTGATCGGCTCGAGCTACTCGCGCGAGGCCGCCGACCTCGCGTTGGCGCTCGCCGAGACGAGCGGCGCGACCGTGACCGCCCTCGCGGTCGCGCTCGTCCGTGAGCGCCTGTCCTTCCACCGCCGCCTCACCCGCTCGTTCACCCTCGCGGAAGCGGCCGACACCGTGCTGCGAGACGTTCTCGACCTCTCCCGGCATCACTCCGTCCCGCTGCACACGGCGATCGACGCGCGTGCGGCGCCGGAGGACGCGATTCTCGGGGCGCTGCGCAGCGGCCGATACGACCTCCTCGTGATCGGCGCCGCGGGGGCGCGGCCCGGCGATCCGGTGTTCTCCGACGGCGTTCCCGCGGTCGTCCTCGAGCGGGCCGGGTGCTCGACCATACTCGTCTGCGGCCGAAAATAACCGGGCAGCATGATCCTCCAACCGGCCCGCATTGGTCCGGTCCGGTGGGCGGTGCTACAGTCGAGTCCCAAACAGTACTCCATCCAGGGGAACCTACCATGTCACTCCGAATTGGTGATCGCGCGCCGGACTTCGAGGCGGATACGACTCAGGGACACATTCGCTTCCACGAATGGCTCGGCAACTCCTGGGGAGTGCTGTTCTCGCATCCGAAGGATTTCACGCCCATCTGCACGACGGAGCTCGGCTACATGGCGAAGATCGAGCCCGACTTCGCCAAGCGCAACACCAAGATCATCGGCATCTCGGTCGATCCGGTCGACGACCACCAGCGCTGGAGCAAGGACATCGAGAAGGCGGGCGGCAGCGCCGTCAAGTACCCCATGATCGGCGATCCGGAGCTCACGGTCGCCAAGCTCTACGAGATGCTGCCCGCGGACGCCGGCACGTCGAGCCAGGGCCGCACCCCGGTGAACAACCAGACGGTCCGCAACGTGTTCATCATCGGACCCGACAAGCTCATCAAGGCCATTCTCATTTATCCCATGAGCGCCGGCCGCAATTTCGACGAGGTGCTGCGCCTGGTCGATGCGCTGCAGATCACCACGAAGCACAAGGTCGCGACCCCCGTCAACTGGAAGCCGGGCGAGGACATCGTGATCTCGACGTCCGTCTCGGACGAGGAGGCGCGCAAGGTCTATCCGGACGGGTTCCGGGCCGTGACGCCGTACTTGCGCTTCGCCAAGCAGCCTCGCTGATCCTTCCCGCGACCGTCCGGCCTCGCGCCGGACCTTGAACGAGGGTTGCAACGGCGCCGCAGGACGCCGTTGCAACCGGCGGGTCTCCGCCTCGCGCCGTTCCCTCACCGCGCGTTCCCGTCGTCCCCAGCCCGCACGCCGCCTCTGCCGCGCGGCAACCCAAGGGAGCTCACATTAACGTAAGTTAACCAATCGCTCATCCCGAGTGCATCAGGGGTGCTCTAACGTGCCGCGAATCGACTCGCAACTGTCTCGGTCGCCGGCTGCCCGCGCGAAGACCGCATCGGCCGCCGAAGCCTCGCTCTCATGTCCTCCAAGCTGACGATCGCCCTGCCCCTCGCGCTCGCCCTGACCGGGTGCAGCCTCGGACCTGCCTACCACCGGCCGGCGAGCCCAACCGTCGCCACCTGGCGTGCGCGCGTTCCCGCGGCGAGCGCCGTATGGCCTTCGGCCAACTGGTGGCAGGGGTTCGACTCTCCCGAGCTCGATCACCTCATGCAGGAAGCCGAGCACGCGAACGACGATCTCGCGGCGGCGATCGCGCGCGTGCGGGAAGCGGACGCCGAGGTCACGACGGCAAGTGCCCCCTTGCTGCCCTCCGTCGACGCCAGTTTCACCGGCAATCGCCAGGAGGTGTACGACCTGTTCAGCCCCTCGGGGGGCGGGGTCAACAGCCGCAGTTTCACGGCGGAGCTCGCCGCCTCCTACGAGCTCGACTTCTGGGGGGAAAACCGTGCGGTCCGCAGCGCGGCCCTGGCGACCGAGGCCGCGAACCGGTTCGATCGGGAGACCGTCGAGCTCACCGTCATGACGAGCGTCGGGAGCGCGTATTTCTCGGTCCTCGCGCTCGAGGATCGGCTGAGCATCGCCCGCGCCAATCTCGCGAGCGCCCAGGAGACGTTGAAGGATCTCGAGATCGATGAAAACGTCGGCACGACGACCTCGCTCACCGTCGCCCAGCAGGCCTCTGCCGTCGCCACCCTGAGCGCCGCCGTTCCGCCGCTGCGACAGTCCCTGCAGCAGTCGCTCGACGCCCTGGCGATCCTCGTCGGCAAGACGCCCGAGCACTTCAAGGTGCAGGCCAAGACGCTCGCGGGCATTGCCGCGCCGCAGCCCGTCGCCGGAATGCCCTCGAAGCTGCTCGAGCGCCGGCCCGACGTTGCCGAGGCCGAGGCCCAGCTCGTCGCGGCGAATGCCGACATCCGGGCCGCGCGGGCCGCGTTCTTCCCGACGATCAACCTCACGGGATCCGGCGGCTACGAGAGCGCGGACCTCGCGCACCTCATCGTGCCGGCAAGCCGCATCTTCGATCTCGAGGGCAGCATCACGCAGCCGCTCTTTCACGGCCGCCAGCTCCTCGGGCAGTACCGCTACAGCAAGGCGCGCTACGAGGAAATGCTCGCCGACTATCGCAAGGCCGTGATCTCCGCCTTCGGCAATGTGGAGAACTCGCTCGCTGCGGTGCGCGACACGACCGACGAGCAGCAGCGCGAGAACCAGGCGGTCGCGACGGCGCAGCGCGCGTACGATCTGTCGCAGCGCGAATTTCATGCCGGGGTCATCGACATCCTCACAGTGCTCAGTACGCAGTCGACGCTGTTCACCGCCGAGGACGCCCGCGCACAGGTCGAGCTCGCGCATCTGCAGGCGCTGGTCGCGCTCTTCGATGCGCTCGGCGGAGGTTGGCGGCGGTGACGGAGGAACGATCGGTGTCAGCGAAGTCCGCGTGGCTCTCCAGAGCGCGCATGGTATGGCTCGGCGCAGGACTCGTGGTCGTCGCGCTCAGCGCGTGGCTGCTCGCTCCCGGCGGCTCGCGCAGCGCGGCGGCGACGCAAGACCTCACCGCGGAAATCCCCGTGGAAAGCGCGCTCGCCACGCGCGCCAATGTGCCCCTGTACTTGCAGGGCCTCGGCACCGCCCAGGCTTTCTATACGGTCAACGTGACGGCGCAGGCGAGCGGCCGTCTCGCCGCGGTCACCTTCAAGGAAGGCGAGCACGTCAAGCGCGGCCAGCTGCTCGCCCAGATCGACCCGCGGCCCTACCAGGCGGCGCTCGATCTCGCGATCGCCACACAGGCCAAGGATCGGGCACAGCTCGCGAACGCCGAGCTCGACCTCAAGCGCTACATGACCCTCGCGCCCCAGAAACTCGCGAGCGAGCAAACGCTCGACAGCGAGCGTGCGCTCGTCGCCGAGGACAAGGCGCAAGTCGCGGCGGACGCCGCGAGCATCGAGGCCGCCCGGACGCAGTTGAGCTACACGCGCATCACCTCGCCGATCGACGGGGTCACCGGCATCCGCAACCTGGATCCGGGCAACGTCGTGCAATCGACGGGCACCACCCCGATCGTCGTGGTCACGCAGCTGCACCCGATCGCCGTGGTCTTCACGCTCCCGGAAACGGATCTCGCCGCCGTCCAAAGCGCGATGCTGCGCGGGCCGGTGAGCGCCATCGCACTCTCCCAGGACGGCAAGACCCAGCTCGACGCGGGCAAGATCACCGTGATCGGCAACGAGATCGATACCGCGACGGGCACGCTCAGCCTGAAGGCCGTGTTCCCCAATCCCCACAACTCGCTGTGGCCGGGCGAGTTCGTGAAGGTGCGCCTGCTCGCGCGGGAGCAGACCAATGCGGTGGTGATCCCCTCCTCCGCCGTTCAGGTCGGCGCGAGCGGACCGTTCGCCTACGTCATCACGGCCCAGTCGACCGCCGAGCCGCAGCCGCTGACGACCGGCGCGCAAAGCGGCGGCATGACCGTGATCGAGAAGGGTCTCGTCCCCGGCAAGCGGGTCGTGACGAGCAACCAGTTCCGCCTCTACGCCGGAGCGCGCGTGAGGTCCTACTGAGAGGCCCGGCCGGATCATGAGCATCTCGGAGCCCTTCATCCGCCGGCCGATCGCGACCTCGCTCCTCATGGGCGGGATCCTGCTGCTCGGAATCGTCGCCTGGCCGCTGTTGCCCGTCGCGCCGCTTCCGCAGGTCGACTTCCCGACCATCCAGGTCAGCACCCATCTGCCGGGCGCGAGCCCCGAGACCATGGCGACGGCGGTGACCCAGCCGCTCGAGTACCAGCTCGCGGAGATCCCCGGCCTGTCGCAGATGACCTCGACCAGTGTGCTCGGCACCTCGTCGATCACGCTGCAGTTCGACCTCAACCGCAACATCGACGGCGCCGCCCAGGACGTGCAGGAGGCGATCTCCGCCGCCGCCGGACAGCTGCCGCACGATCTGCCCTCCCCGCCCTCGTACCGCAAGACCAATCCCGCGGACTCCCCCATCATGATCCTCGCGGTGCACTCGGACGTGCTGCCGCTCACCGTCGTCGACCAGTACGCCGAGAACGTCCTGGCCCAGGAGATCTCGCGCGTCGCTGGCGTCTCGCAGGTCAACATCGGCGGCCAACAAAAGCCCGCGGTGCGCATCCAGGTCGATCCGGCGAAGATCGCGGCGCTCGGCATCGATCTCACCGACATCGCCGGTGTCATCACCCAGGCGACGGTCGACGCGCCGAAGGGAACGATCAACGGCAAGCTCCACGACTACGCGATCTACGACAACGACCAGCTGAGCTCGGCCGCACCCTGGAACAACGTGATCGTCGCGTACCACGACGGGGCGCCGGTGCGCATCCGGGACATCGGCAAGGCGGTCGACGGCCCGGAGAACACCCAGATGTCCGGGTGGCAGTGGGTGGAGGGCTGGAAGCACGCCAAGAACGGCATCCTGCTGCTCGTGTTCAAGCAGCCTGGCGCGAACGTGATCGAGACCTCGGAGGCCGTCCAGGCGCTCCTGCCCAAAGCGCTGCTGTCCATGCCGGGCTCCGTCCAGGTCGATCAAATCGGCAATCGCATCGCGACCATCGAGACGTCACTCCACGACGTGGAGTTCACCTTGATGCTGACGGTCGCGCTCGTCGTCACCGTGATCTTCCTCTTCCTGCGCAACGTCTGGGCGACCCTCATCCCGGGCGTGACCGTGCCGCTCGCGCTGCTCGGCACCGCCGCCGCGATGTATGTCCTCGGCTACAGCCTCGACAATCTCTCGCTGATGGCGCTCGTGATCGCGGTCGGGTTCGTGGTCGACGATGCGATCGTGATGCTCGAGAACGTGTATCGCCACATCGAGGAGGGCTTGCCGCCGCTCGAGGCGACCCTGAAGGGCGCCAGCGAGATCGGCTTCACCATCATCTCGATGAGTTGCTCGCTCATTGCCGTGCTGATCCCGATCCTGCTGATGAGCGGCATCGTCGGGCGCCTGTTCCGCGAGTTCGCGATCACCGTCACCATCACCATCGCCATCTCGGCGCTCGTGGCGCTCACCCTCTCGCCGATGATGTGCGCCCAGTTCCTGCGCAACGAGCACGAAGTCGAGCACGGGCGGCTCTACGGCTGGCTCGAGCGGTTCTTTGATCGCATGCTCGGCGCCTACGAGCGCGGCCTCGACCTGGTGCTCCGCCACCGGCGCCCGACGCTGTGGGTCTTCTGCGGCATCGCGGCCCTCTCGGTCGTGCTCTACGTGATGATCCCGAAGGGCTTCTTCCCGCAGCAGGACACGGGCATCGTCGTGGGGCTCTCCGATGCGCCGCAGAGCATCTCGTACCAGGAGATGGTGCGCCGGCTGCATCGCCTCACCGATGTGATCCAGCAAGACCCCGCCGTGCAGGGGTATGTGACGTTCGTCGGCGGCTGGCGTCCGCTCAACGCCAACTTCCTGCTGATCGGCCTGAAGCCCCGTAGCGAGCGGCACGCGAGCGCCGATCAGGTGATCGCGCGCATCCGCAAGAAGATCGCGAAGATTCCCGGCGCCACGCTCTACCTCCAGTCGCGCCAGGACATCAACGTCGGCGGCCGCACCACGCGGACGCAATACCAGTACACGCTGCAGGACATCAGCCTCAGCGAGCTCGACGAATGGGCCCCGAAGCTGCTCGCGAAGCTGAAAGGACTCCCGCCGCTACGCGGCGTCGCATCGGACCAGGAAGCCGAGAGCACCATGCTCTCGGTCCACATCGATCGCGACGCGGCGGCGCGCTTCGGGATCCAGCCGTCGCTCATCGACCAGACGCTCGAGGACGCCTTCGGGCAGGCCCAGGTGACGCAGTACTTCACGCAGCTCAACAGCTACCACGTGATCCTCGAGATCTCCCCTGCCATGCAATCGACCCCGGCGTCGCTGCGGCAGATCTACATCCGCTCCCCGATCACCGGCGGGATGGTCCCGCTCTCGACCTTCGTGCACTACGACACGGACCACGCGACCGCGCTCGCCATCAATCACCAGGGGCAATTCCCCGCCGTGACGTTGTCGTTCAACCTCGCGCCGGGCTACTCGCTCGGCCAGGCGGTGACCGCGATCCAGCACGTCGCGGCGAGCATCCACATGCCGTCGTCGGTGACGGGGAGCTTCCAGGGCACGGCCCAGGCGTTCCAGGCCTCGCTCAGAGCAGAGCCGTACCTCATCCTCGCGGCGATCGTCGTGGTGTACATCGTCCTCGGCATGCTCTACGAGAGCTACATCCATCCGCTCACGATTCTCTCGACGCTGCCCTCCGCGGGAGTCGGCGCGCTGCTGGTGCTGATGCTGTTCCACTACGATCTGTCGATCATCGCGCTCGTCGGCATCATCCTGCTGATCGGCATCGTCAAGAAGAACGGCATCATGATGGTCGACTTCGCGATCGCCGCCGAGCGTGAGCAGGGGCTGCCGCCCGAGGAGGCGATCCGGCAGGCCTGCCTGCTGCGCTTCCGCCCGATCATGATGACGACGATGGCCGCGATCCTCGGCTCGCTGCCGCTCGCCATCGGTCACGGCACCGGGTCGGAGCTGCGCCAGCCGCTCGGCGTCACGATGGTCGGCGGCCTCATCGTGAGCCAGGCGCTCACGCTCTTCACGACGCCGGTCATCTATCTGTATCTCGATCGCGTCAACAGCCGCCTGTCGAGAGTGCACAGGCGCCGCGTGGCGCTCGGCGCGCCGCAGGAGCCGCTCGCGCCGCGGCCCTCGAACGACCCGGCGGCCACCGGCTAAAGGAGCGGCGCGTGAAGATCCTCGTCGTCGAAGACAACGAGCGCGTCACGCGATTCGTCACCAAGGGGCTCGCCGAGGCCGGCCATACCACGGACCACGCGGACAACGGGCGCGACGGGCTGTTCCTCGCCGCGAGCGAGCGGTACGACGTGATCGTCATGGACCGGATGCTGCCGGGCCAGATCGACGGCCTCGCCATCATCGATGCGCTGCGCAAGGCGGGCAACTCGACGCCGATCCTCATCCTCAGCGCCTTGAGCGACGTGGACGAGCGGATCCACGGCTTGCGCGCCGGGGGCGACGATTACCTCACCAAGCCGTTCGCGTTCGGCGAGCTGCTGGCGCGGCTCGATGCGCTGCATCGCCGCGGCCGTCAGGATACGACCCAGACCACCCTCGAGGTCGCCGACTTGCGCATGGACCTGCTCTCGCGCAAGGTCGTGCGCGGCAACCGCGCGTTGCAGCTGCAGCCGCGCGAGTTCAAGCTCCTCGAGTACCTCATGCGGCACACCGGCCAGGTGGTGACGCGCACCATGCTGCTCGAGAACGTCTGGGACTATCACTTCGACCCGCAGACGAATGTCGTCGACGTGCACATCAGCAAGCTGCGGCAGAAGATCGACGCCGACCGCGAGCGCCCGCTCCTGAAGACCGTGCGCAACGCGGGATACATGATCAGCGCCGAGCCGGTGCTCGAGCGCTTGGGCGGCTAGAGTGGCCAGGGTCTTTCGCTCGTCCGCCGTGACGCTCGCGATCGGCTACGTGCTGCTCGGCTGCTTGGCGCTCGTGCTCTTCGCAGCGCCGCTGCGCTACGCCTGGCAGGGGACCGTCGAGGACTTCCGCGTCGAGCTGCTGCACGAGGACTCGCAGCGCTTCGCGGAGGTGTTCCACCTGCGCGGCCCCGCGGGACTTGCGAATTTCATCAAGGAGCGGGTCGCCATGCAGATCGCCGGCGAGCGCATCCTGCTCTTCACCGATGCCTCCCTGAGACCGCTCGCGGGGAACCTCAAGACTTGGCCGCACGGCATCCCGGTTCGACCCGGCACCTACACCGTTCCCGTCGAGCTCGGCGGCCGCCGGAACATGGTCGCCATCGTCCGCACGGCCCTCCCCGGCGGCTATAACCTGCTCGTCGGCCGCGACGTACAGCGATTCGCACCGCTCGAGCGGCGCTTCTGGTCGGGCCTCGCCGCAGCGATCGCGGTGCTCTCGGTCGTGGGTCTGCTCGGCGGAATCCTCATCCGGCGCGCGCTGCTGTCGCGCATCCACGGCATCCGCGAGACCGTCGCCGCCATCATGCGCGGGGACCTGAGCCATCGGTTGCCGATTCGCTCGAGCGGCGACGAGCTCGACACGCTCTCGCAGACCATCAACGGGCTGCTCGAGCAAATCGAGCAGCTGGTGCACGGCGTGACCAACGTCTCGAACTCCATCGCGCATGATCTGCGCACGCCGCTCGCGGAGCTGCGGTCACGCCTCGAGGAGCTCTCGCTCACCCGGCCCGCCCCGGCCGAGGCCTTCCAGGAGATCGATGCGGCCGTGGCCGACGTGGACGGCGTCATCCGAATCTTCAACGCCCTGCTGCGGCTCGCGGAAATCGACGCCGGCATGCGCCGGTCTGGATTCGTCGATGTCGATGTCGCGGATCTCGCGGCCAAGGCCGTCGAGTTCTACCTGCCGGCCGCCGAGCTCGAGAACATCAGCTTCGTGTTCCGCGACGGCGGGCCGGTGCTCGTACGAGGTGATCGGGTACTGCTCGCGCAAGCGGTCAACAATCTCGTCGACAATGCGCTCAAGTACGTGGGTCCGGGCGGCAGGATCGCGGTGGAGGTCGAGCACCGGCGGGACGGCTCGGTCGACGTCGTCGTCGCAGACAACGGCCCCGGAATTCCCGACGCCGAGAAGCCGAAGGCCGCCGAGCGGTTCTATCGCGGCGACGCGAGCCGCGGCACGCCCGGCGTCGGCCTCGGCCTCTCGCTCGTCGAGGCGGTCGCGCGCCTCCACGGCGGCTCGCTCGAGCTCGCCGACAACCACCCGGGACTGCGCGCCGGCATCGTGCTCAAAGCCGGCCTCGAGCCGGCCGTCGAGAGCGATGGGGCAGCGGCCGCGGCGGCGAGGCCGCGCCTACCTGCCATGCAATCCGCCAGCGCCCACGGAAACGCGGCGTGAGCCGCGCTGCGGCGCAGCGCAGCGCCAGCCGCGGCTAGGGCTCGTAGCGGGTCACCTCGATCCCGCTTCCCACCTCGAGCAGGACCGACTGCATCCCGGCCGCACGCCTCACGTGAGCTCGATACGCCTCGGCATCGGGACGCGAGTAGGAGGGATAGCGCATGTTATCGGCCACGACCAGCGCGCCCGGCGCGAGCTTCGGCGCGACCAGATCGAAGCTCGGGATATACAGGTCCTTCCATAGATCGATCAGCACGAAATCGATCGGGCCCGCGATCGTCTTCAGCAGCTCGAGCGCCTCGCCGCAGCGCCACTCGACGCAGGCGGCGAGCCCCGCCCGCTCGAGCATGCCGCGCGCGTAGTCTTGCTTGTACTTCGCGAGATCAAGCGTGGTGACCCGCCCGCCGGTCGCGCGCGCCGCCTCGGCGAGCCACACGGTCGAGTAGCCGTAGGACGTGCCGATCTCGAGGATGTGCCGCGCGGCCGCCCCCTTGATGAGGAGGTTGATCAGTCGGCCCGTGTCCGGCCCGATTCTGAGCAACAGCTGATCGCGCCGTGTGTCCGCATCCCAGCCGGCCTCGTGCGCGGTCCGCTCGGTCTCCGAGCGCGCATCGTATTCCGCCAGGATCCCCGCGACTTTCGCATCGAGCTCTGCGGCCATCACGCCTCCTCGCCGTCGTCGTTGAATCACGCCCTGATACCCAGCTCTGCGCGCGCCGGGCCACGGAGCGGGCAGCCGTCATGATACGCCCGCCACCAAGCGATCGGGCGTCGCCCACTCAGCGCGATTGATCTCGAGCACCCTTGGTGCTACACGTCCCGACGCAAGCCGTGAGGAGTCGATCCCGTGCGAGCCGCAATCGTCCACGCCCTGGGACCTCCGGAGGGCATCACGGTGGAGGATCTGCCGGCGCCCCTGCCGGGTCCCGGCGAGATCGTGGCGCGCGTGCTCGCGGCCGGCGTCAACTACGCCGACTTGTTGATGATCGCCGGCCGCTACCAGATCAAGCCGGCGGTCCCTTTCGTCGCCGGCTCGGAGTTCTGCGGCGTCGTCACCGCGGTCGGACCTGATGTCGAGCGCTGGCGGGTCGGCGATCGCGTCATGGGCGCGCCCATGGACGGCGGATGCTTCGCCGAGCAGGTCGCCGTGCCGGCGGACCAGATCTTCGCCGCGCCGCAGATCCTCTCCGATGACCTCGCGGCGCAATTCGTCATCGCGTACGGTACGGCCGCCTTCGCACTCGAGCGCGCACGGCTCACGCGCGGGGAGACCGTGCTCATCGGCGGCGCCGGAGGAGGCGTCGGTCTCGCGGCCGTCGGCGTCGCTCGCCGCCTCGGCGCCCGGGTCATCGCCGCCGCGAGCTCGGCGGAGAAGCTGCGCGCCGCGACGGCACACGGCGCTCACGAGACGATCGACTATCGCAATAGAGACCTTCGTGAGGCCGTGCGCAGCCTCACGGGAAATCGGGGAGCCGATGTCGTGCTCGACCCCGTCGGCGGCGAGTTCTTCGACAAGGCGCTGCGCTCGACGGCGCCGCGCGGCCGACTCCTCGTCGTGGGCTTTGCGAGCGGATCGATCCCGCGCGCACCGGCCGAGTACCTGCTGCTCAAGAACATTGCCGTGGTAGGCGTCGGCTTCGGCGGCATCCTCCTTTCCGAGCCCGCGACCGCGCAGCGCGTGATCGAGCGCCTCACCGCCCTCCACGCCGCCGACCCCTTCACACCCGAGGTCGCAGGGCGCTTCGCACTCGAGGAGGTGCCGCTCGCGCTGCGGCGCCTCGCGGATCGAGCCGTCGTCGGCAAGCAGCTGGCACTGCCCTGAGCGCCTGCGGCTGCGTTGCCGCGCGGCGCTCGCTGCCCGCGCGGCACGCGCGCAGCGCACACCCGTCCGACGAATGCTCCGTGCCTGCGATCAGGCGCAGCGTCTCATCTCACCCGGAAGCGGCCCCGATGCGCATCTCGCTCATCGTGAGTGACGTGTACCACGAGCGGACGTCTCGCAGGTGGCCCTGCTCGTCCCGCAGCGCCTCCTGAAACCGGGGGAGCTGCTTGTCCTGGCCCACGCCTCGCGCAAGCTCGATGAGCAGCTCCCAAGCCGCATGATCGATGAGCTCGGCCGCGAGCACGACGTGCAGCGACTGTCCGAGCGAGGTGCGCGCGTCGGAGATCGCCTGCACGAACCCCAGGGTCTCGACGGAGACCAGATCCGCGCTCGGTGTTTCCGCCGTCGGATCCCCGCCGAGCCGCTCGATGCACTCGCTCGCGAGCGCGAAATGGGCCGCCTCGTCCTTGCGGATCTCGAGCACGCGCGCCTCCGTCATGCCGTTCGGGACCGACCCCGTGCTTGTGCCCTTGCCCTTGCCCTTGCCCGAGCCATTGCTCGAGCCTGCATTGCGAAGCTTTACGAGCAGGCTGTCGTAGAGCCGCGTACCGCCGCGCTCGAAGGCCGCGCGCTCGGCGAGCTTGTCGATGAAAACCTGCGGTCGTCCGCCCTTCAGCATCTCGATGCCCGACTTCGCCACGCCCTTGGCCGTAGTCGGCGCGGGCATCGTGCCGATCGGGTCGGCGTCGGACACGAAATCCGCTCGAGCCTGGCCGAACTCCCGGCCGCCGTCCTCGGCGGGCGGAGTGACGTTGCCGCCGCCGGTGACGGTCTGCACCAGCTCGCGCGCAAGCGCCGCGTGCATCTGCAGACCGGTGCGGTTCTTCAGTCCG
This sequence comes from Steroidobacteraceae bacterium, assembly GCA_050738535.1. Lineage (GTDB taxonomy): Bacteria > Pseudomonadota > Gammaproteobacteria > Steroidobacterales > Steroidobacteraceae > JASHUC01. Next base: position 13,409 of record JBOHZT010000014.1, on the reverse strand, counting down.
ATGTTCGTAGCCTCTTCCATGTGTGGGCTCCTTGCTTGAATTGGGCTCCGCGATCGAAGCGCCGCGCCGGGGTCAAAAGCCGACGACCTTGGGATTGAGCTCCGTGCCCGGCCGCCAGCGATAGCCGGCCGCGACGGCGTCGGTAGGCACCCCTTCGGAGTTCATGTACTTGCGATACTCGATGGACGCATGGCTCTCCTTCGAGAGCGGTACGAAGTCCGTGCCGTTGCGCCGCAAGTCGAGCTCCTTCTCGAGCGTGTCGCGCACGAACTGCCGGTTGCTCTCGTACGGGAAGGGATCCGGCAGCTTCTCCGGAAAGATCTCGGCCGGATCGCGCCGCTCGAGCCTCTTGAAGCACTCACAGGCGTAGTGGAAGTGGCCGAGCTCGTAATCGAGCATCCGCTCCCAGATCGCCTTGATCCGCGGATTGGGCTCCTGCTGCGCGCACCCGTAATAAAGATAGACCTCGTTCGCCTCATGCAGCAGCCACTGCTCGCCCAGCGACTGGGACGGATCGAGCAGCGACTCGTACTGGGTGACGTGCTGCTCCTCGATGGAGGCGATCTCCGCGTACACGCCGCGCGCGACCGGGTCGGCGAAGGTCGGCCCGATGTTCATGTAGTAGTCGTGGGTTTGATTCTCGCCCGCCACGATCGTCATGGTGTGCAGCTTCGTGAGCGGATGCGCCGTGGCCTTGTCCCAGGGCCGCGTCAGATCGTCCTCCGGGGTGCGATGCTCGATCGCGGTCGGCCGTCCGGGAATGATGTCGGTATAGCACTGCAGGATGTTGTTCGGATCCTGGCCGGTCAGGCGATCCATCAAGGCGCCGTACCGATAGACGTGATCGAAATCCTCGAGCAGCGCGAAGCGCAGCGCCTGCGCGACGTAGGGATCCGGCTCCGTGCGTGCGAGCGCCGCGGTGACCTCGACCGCCACCTGCTCGTAGCCGAGTGTGGTATCGAGTGCCGAATGATCGGCGCCGATTAGCCAGTTCACCAAGGTCTCCTGGTGCTGCTCGACGCGGCGCACGCGCGCGAGCGGCTCGCGCAGCTCGCGATCGGAGCGCGCCACCGCGTGGCCGAAGCGCAGCGCTTCCGCCTCGATGCCGTTCATCAGGATGATGCGCGCGCGCGTAAAGGCGTCATCGTCGAGCTTGCTGATCGGCTTGGGGGTGACCTCGCGCCACGTGAAGCGCTGCTTCTCGAGAGGGGTTCCCTTGCCATCGAAGAGGTTGAGTGCCATGCGTTTCTCCCGGGCTAGCGATCCATGCGCCCGCGTCTGCGAGACGAGGGGATTGGCGGGAAGGCAGCAAGCTTCGTGGCTGGATGCGCCACAGCTGCAGGCGACTGCCGCGCTGCAACCGGCCGGCCTGGCGGCTGCCGCGGCGGCATCGGCCGCGGCAGCGAACGGGGGTCCCTTACCGGCCGGGAAGCAGCGCCGCCGCGATCCGCTCGAGCAGCGCTTCGTCCATTGAACGCGGCTGCCGCGGCTCGGCGCTCAGCGCCTGAACGCAAACCTGATCGGCACCGGCCTCCCAGTGCGCCCGGATGCGGGCGCAGACGGCATCGAGATCCCCCCAGGCGACGAGCGCGTCGACCAGCCTGTCGGAGCCGCCCCCCGCGAGATCCGCGTCCCCGAATCCGAGACGCCGGAAGTTGTTCGCGTAGTTCGGTGCCGCGAGATAGAAGCCGACGGCCTTCCTGGCGATGGTCCGTGCGCGGGTGGGATCGGGCTCGAGCAGCACCTTCTGCTCCGTGCACAGCCACTTCCCCGGCCCGAGGATGCGCCGCGCCTGCGCGGTGTGCGCCGGCGTGACGTTGTACGGATGGGCGCCGTCGGCCATGCGGCCCGCGAGCTCGAGCATCTTCGGCCCGAGCGCGGCGAGCACGGTCGGCGGCTGCTCCGCCGGAGCGGTCGCTCGGTACTCGACGCGCGCCATCTGCTCGAGGTAAGTCCTCATCCGGCTCACGGGCTTCGAGTCATAGGCCTGGCCCCGAACCTCCTCCACCATGTGCGCGTGGGACACTCCAAGGCCCAGCAGGAAGCGTCCTCCCGACAGCTCGGCGAGCGTCATCTGCGCGGCGCGCGTGGCGTGCGCGTCCCGCGCGTAAATGCTCGCGATCCCGGTTGCGACGATGAGCCGCTTCGTACGGGCGAGCAGCCACGCGGCGAAGGCGAAGGGGTTGCGGCCGAATGCCTCGGGGATCCACAGCGCCGAGTAGCCCCAGCTCTCGGCGCGCGCGGCAAAGGCGGCCGCGTCCTGCGCGGACATCCCATCCGTGAGCGCCCAAACACCGAGCTTGCCGATCCGCATGCACGAATTCTCGGCCGACCGATCCCCGCTGGCAATGCGGTCGCCGTTGGGCTACCGTCTGGCTCCCCATGAAGCTCGCCTCGCCATGAAGCTGCTCGCCGCTGCGCTGATCGACGATCTCGGCGCGCGGGCGGCCGCGAGCGCGCGCGGCCGTGCGCACCACAACGTTCACGCGGGAGACGCCGATCCCGTGCAGCGCTTCTTCGTCGCCGCCAACCGCACTTCCTACTTTCGTCCGCACCGGCATCGCGCCAAATCCGAGATGGCCCTGGTGCTGAAAGGCGGCTTCGACGTGCTGACCTTCGACGACGGCGGCGAGGTGACGGCCCGCTATGTCGTGGGAGAGGGCGGCCCGAGCATGGGGTTCGAGATACCGAGCGGGACCTGGCATACGCTCATCGCGCGGACCGACGGATCGACGTTTCTCGAGGTGAAGGCAGGCCCCTACGATCCGGCCACCGCCGCGGAGTACGCGCCGTGGGCGCCGCCCGAGGGCGATCCGGCCGTGCCGGCCTACCTCGAGCGGCTGCGCCATGGGAGCTCCGTCCCGGCGAGCCCCCACCGCAGCCGCCCCTGAGCCGGCTGCCCCTGAGCCGCGCCGCAGCCGTCCCCCGAGCGGCATCGCAGCGGTTCTTGAAACGCCGGACCTCCTGCGTGTAGCCTCCGCCTGCGGCCTAGCCCTCGAAAGGGGCCGTCACCGAGCGGGCTCGCGGCCCGCCCAAAAACGACTGGGGGATATGCCATGCGACAGCTGGGTACGCGCCGCCTCATTTCCGCCTCGCTCGGAGCGGGGATCCTTGCCACCGCCATGGTGCTCGCCATTCCTGCGAGCGCCGCGGCCCATCACACCCCTCACGCAGCGCACCGGAGCGGCGAGCACTGCGACAGCGCCTGCCTCGACCACATGGTCGATCGGTACCTTGCCGCGCTCGTGGCTCACGATCCTTCGCAGGTGCCGATCGCCAAGCACTACGAGTTCGTGCAGAACCTGGTCCGCATGCGGGTGGGCGAGGGGCTCTGGAAGACCGCGAGTGCGGTGCCGACGACCTTCAAGATCTACGTCCCCGACCCGGTCGCCGAGCAAGTCGGCTTCATCGGCATGATGCAGGAGAACGGCAAGCCGATCGAGCTCGGCTTGAGGCTCAAGCTCCACGACGGGAAGATCGTGCAAATGGAGCACCTGGTCGCCAGCAACCTGCGCGCGGCATCCCTCAAGAACCTGGAGACGCCGCGCCCGCAGTTCTCCGAGGTGGTCCCGCCCGCGGAGCGCACGCCCCGCGCCAAGATGCTGAAGATCGCCTACTCGTACTACACCGCCCTCGTCACCGGCAACGGCAAGGCCGCCCCGTTCGCCGACGATTGCGTGCGTCACGAGAACGGCATGCAGACGACCGGCAACGTCCGCCCGGCCCAGACGCCGATCAGCCAGCATGGCGCCGCCAACTCCGGCATGTCGAAGCTCGGCGCGCTCGGCTGTGCGGCGCAGGCCGACACGCATCTGTTCGACTACATCACCCGCATCACGCCGCGGCGCGTGTGGATCGCCGACGTGAAGCATGGGCTCGTGTTCGGCCTCTCGCAGTTCCGCCAGCCCATGAAGAAGAAATACGTGACGATCGTCGGCATCCCGGGTGTGACCCGCGTGCCGATGAACTTTAAGCCCTTCGATCTGCCGGCCGCGCACATCTTCAAGATCAGCGGCGGCAAGATCCATCAGATCGAGGCGATGGGCTTCACCATGCCGTACGACTCCCCGACCGGCTGGCAGAAGGGCGCGCAGATCCACTGAGTTCCTTCATCAGGGCACAGGCAACCGTGCGCCGCCGCCTGAACTAAAACGTGCGCTGATCCGGGGGCGGCGGCTCGTACTCGTAGAGCCACGTCTCCGTGAGCGGCTGGCCCTGGAAGGCCAGGTACAGCCGCAGCAGGATCGGCTCCGTGCTCGGGTCCGTCGGCGCGAGATCGAACATCGCGCGCCAGCCGTCGAGCGGGTGCAGCGGCCGCGCCGAGGTGATCTCGATCCGCCCGCGGGACGCGGAGATCACCGGCGTCACCCGATCGGCGTCCGTGAGCAGCGGCAGGTCACCCCCAAAGAAATCCACCACGAAGCGCCACGAGAAGTGCGTGCGCTTCTGCCCGATCACGCCCCCGATGCCGGTACGGGTGGCGCCGACGGTGGCGAGCCCCGACGTAAAGGGATTGTCGCGGCACCAGTAGAGCCGGTAGCTGTAGAGCAGTTCCTCGCCCTGGGCCGGCTTCTTCGCGGGATTCCAGAATGCGACGATGTTGTCCATCGTCTCGTCCCGGGTGGGGATCTCCACCAGCATGACGGCGCCCTTGCCCCAGCCGGCCTTCGGCTGCACCCACACCGACGGCCGCCTACCGTAGAAGACGCCGTCGTCCTGGTAGTCCCTGAAATTGCGGTCGCGCTGCATCAGCCCGAAGCCGTGCGGATCGTGGTCGAGAAAGCTGTTCACGCGGACCACGCGCGGATTGATGAGCGGCCGCCAGAGCCACTCGCCCGCGCCGTTCCAGATCTGCAGCCCGTCGGAATCGTGGATCTGGGGGCGCCAGTCCTCCGAGATGCCCTTCTGGTTCTCGCCCGCGAAGAACATGCTGGTGCCGGGTGCGATCCCGATCCGCTCGATCTGCTGGCGCGGATAGAGCGCCGCGTCCACGTCCATCGTCTGGGTGCTGCCCATCTCGATCACGAAGCGGTAGGCGCCGGCGACGCTCGGGGAGTCGAGGAGCGCGTACACCGTGAGCAGGCTCGAGTTGGGCGCCGGACGCTCGAGGTAGAAGGCCTCGAAGTCCGGAAACTCCTCGGGGCGGGGCATTCCGGTGTCGACCGCGAGGCCGCGCTCGGACATCCCGTACTGCATCTGTCCGTCGACGGCGCGAAAGTACGAGGCGCCCTCGAAGACCGTGCAGTCCCGGGTCCAATCCGTGTGAAAGAAGACGCGGAAGCCGCCGAACCCGAGGCTCGCGGGCAGCTTGCTCGCCCGCAGCCCCGAGCGGCTGTAGTCCCACATGTGCGGGTCGTAGGCGATCTCGCGCGCGCGGCCCGCCTCCACCTGGTACATCCGCACGGGCGTGACGACGTGGAACCCGAGATGCGCGAACTCGATCCGGTATCGCAGCCCCTCGCCGGCCCAAAGCGCATGCTCCGGACGATACTGGATCGCCTGCCAGTGATCCCAGTCGAGCTTCGCGACCGCCGGCGGCAACCGGTGTGGAGGAGCCTTGTAGGGCGCGCCGGCGCGAGCGCGCGCCACGCCCTTCAGGCGCGCGTAATCGAACGGTCTCGGAGGCCCGAGCCGCGTGACTCCCGGATGGCGCGGATGGCGGTCCGCCGCAAGCGCCGGCAGCCACGGTCCGGCCGCCACCGAGAGTGCCGCAGTGCCTGCTTGGAGAAATCGCCGCCTGGACATGCCCGAGCTCCTCTTGCTCCCCTAGCACTGACTGCTACGCCGGCGGTCGGTTCAGGTTCCTTAGCCAACCCGGCAGCTCGAGCTCGAGGCCACGGTGCGGTCTCCCCCTCCTCAGCGCCGCGCCGCGACGTCCTTCGGCGTCAGATTCGCGGAGTGCCCGCCGAGCTTGAGGCTCACATAATCGATGACGGCCGCGAGGTCGACATTCTTCAGGCCCTTGCCGAATCGCGGCATGAAGAAATGCCCGTCCGCCGTATCCAGCGTCGAGCCGAACAGCACCGCCTGGGTGAGATTGACCGCCTGGGGATCGGTGAGGCTCGCGGAGCCGGCGAGGGACTCGTACTCGCTCTGGGTGCCCGTACCGTCCGTCCGGTGGCAGTTCGCGCACTCCCGCACGAAGACCTGATGGCCGTAGTCGATGTTCGTATCCTCGCTCGCGGGGCTCGCGCCCGCCGCGCCGCTCGCCTCCGGCGCGCTCGCCGCATCGGCGACGGTCACCGCGCTCGGCAGAGGCTTCAGGGAGCGCAGGTAGGTCACGATGGCCTCGATGTCACTCTTCGGCAGATAGCGCAGGCTGTTCGAGACCGCCTCCGCCATAGGGCCCGATGCGGGACCGTGGTCCTTCGCAAACCCGGTCGAGAGATACGAGACGAGGTCGGCGTCGGACCAGCTGCCGATGCCGGTCTGCTTGTCCGGAGTGATGTCGTAGGCCTTCCAGCTCTGGGTGAGCGCACCGGCATAGGCCTTCGAGTGATCGACGGCCTGCAGCAAGTTGCGCGAGGTATGGCACTCCCCGCAATGCCCGAGCGCCACAACGAGATACTTGCCTTGGTTCCACTGGGCGGACTGGCCGGGGTCGGGCGCGAAGCGGTGATTCGAGTCGAAGAGCCAGCTCCAGTACGCCATGAGGAAGCGCATGTCGTACGGGAAGCGCATCGCATCGGCCGGCGGGATGTAGTGCACGGGCGTCAGGCTGAAGAGATAGGCCTTGATGGCGAGCACGTCCGCATCGGTGAGATGGGTGAAGGAGGCGTACGGGAACGCGGGATACAGGTGCACGCCGCCCTTGCCGACCCCGAGCTGCATGGCGCGCCGGAAATCATCGTCGCTCCAGGTGCCGATTCCCGTCGCCTTGTCCGGCGTGATGTTCGGCGAGTAGAGCGTTCCCATGCTGCCGAGATCGAACTCCCGGCCCCCCGAGAAGGGCGCGTGGCCGGGCACGGTGTGGCAGCTCACGCAGTCGGCGGCCCGCACCAGGTAGGCGCCGCGCTGCACCATCGCAGCGGTCGCCTTGACATCCGGGTGGTGCGGCACATTCATGGAGAACGCGCGCCACGTGACGGCGATGCCCGCCAGGATGATCACGATCGGAATCCAGATCCAACGCTTCATGAGAGCCCCCCGCGGAAATCGTGCGCGGCTGCCGGCTTACTTAGTGGGATCGGTCCCGGCCCAGCGCGCACCGCGCTGCGAGTGTAGCTGCGCCTCGGGGTAAAATGAAGGCGGGGCCGGGAATCAGGCCGTGCGCCGGCGCAGAGCGGCCGCCGGGGCCTCGACCGGGGACTGCCTCGCGAGCCGATAGCCGGCCACCATCGCGTTGAGCGCGCGCACCTGCTCGACGATCGACTCGCTCGCCGCGGCGGCCTCCTCGAGCAGCGCGGCGTTCTCCTGGGTCATCGATTCCATCTGCATCACCGTACGGCTCGCGTGCTCGATGCCGGAGGACTGCGACCGGCTCGCCGTCGCGATCTGCGCGACGATCTGCGTCGCCTCCCCGACGGCGGCCACGATCTCGGCGAGCGAGCGCCCGGACTCCTCGACGAGCCGGCTGCCCTCGCCGACGCGCGCGACGCTGTCCTGGATCAGCGCCTTGATCTCCTTCGCCGCGGTGGCGCTGCGGCCCGCAAGGCTGCGTACCTCGCTTGCGACCACCGCGAAGCCGCGCCCCTGCTCCCCGGCTCGGGCCGCCTCGACGGCCGCGTTGAGCGCGAGCAGGTTGGTCTGGAAGGCGATCGCATCGATCACCCCGATGATGTCCGCGATCTTGCGGGCGGCCGTGTTGATGCCGCCCATCGCCGCGATGGCGGAGCCGGCGACCTGACCGCCCTTCGCCGCCCGATCGCTTGCCGCCGTCACGAGCTCGTTCGCCCGAGCGGCGTTCTCCGCGGTTTCCTTGACCGAGCTCGCCGTGCTCTCCATCAGCGCCGCGGCCTTCTTGAGGTTCGAGGCCTGCTCCTCCGCATGGTGCGCGAGATCCGCGTTGCCGCTTCCGATCTGCTCCGCGCCGGTCTGCACCTCGCCGGTCACGTCCTTGATCCGTCCCACCAGCGACGCCACGAGCTCGATGAGGGTGTTCAATCCTTCGGCGAGCTTCGCGAGCTCGCCCGTCTTGCCCTCGAGCGTGAGCCGGCCGGTGAGATCGCCCTCGGCGGCCCTCGCGATGACGGCGCGGGTCTCCTGCACTGCGCTGCGCAGCTCGGCGGCGAGGATCACCTGCGCGGTCACGTCGGTCGCGTATTTCACGATCTTGAAGGGCTTGCCCTCCGCGTCGAGAATCGGGTTGTAGCTCGCCTGGACCCACACGGGCCGGCCGCCCTTCGCCATCCGCTTGTACTGCCCGGCGTCGTGCTCCCCGCGCGCGAGCCGCTTCCACAGCGCCTGCTGCGCCGCGCTCTCCTCGGAGCCTGGTTCGACGAGCATGCCGTTATGCCGTCCGCGCAGCTCCTCGAGCGAGTAGCCCATCATCGCGAGGAAGTTCGGATTGGCCGTGAGGATCGTGCCATCGAGATCGAGCTCGAGGACCGCCTGGCCCTTGCTGATCGCGGCGAGCTGGCCGAGACCATCCGCGAGCCGCATCATCTGCTCCGTCACATCGACGGTGTGCTTGACGACCTTGTACGGCCGTCCGAGCCAGCCGAGGATCGGGTAATAGGTCGCCTGGACCCACACCACCCGGCCCTTCTTGCCGAGGCGCTTGTACTGAGCCGATTGGCACTCGCCCCGGCGCAGCTTCGCCCAGAACTCGCGGTACGCAGGCGAGGCGGCGTAGTCCGGATCGACGAACATCCGGTGATGCGCCCCGCGCAGCTCCTCCCGGGAGTACTGCGAGGCCTTGCAATAATTGTCGTTCGCGCGCAGCACATACCCGTCGAGGTCGAACTCGATCACCGGGAGCACCCGGCTGAACGCGGCGACTTGGCGGCGCATGTCGGCGCAGTACCACACGCTGCCGAGCAGCCCGCGGAACAACCTACCGAGAGACGCTAAGGGGTTCGAGGTCATGTGCTCGACATATATCGACGCTCAGGGGCTTGCCTTGATGCGATGCAGGTCGCAATTCGGCAGCCTCTGGGGCGCGCTAGACTCGAACTGTCGATCCGTTCTCGATGGAGGACCCATGCCGCCCGATCCGCTCGAGTCCATCGGCGACCGATACCGGGAAGCCTACCTTCGGCACGACCCCACCCTCGCGCCCCTCGCGCGCGGCGTCCGCTACACCGAGAACAACGTGAAGATGGACTTTCCGGACGGCAGCTGGGACACAGTGACCCAGGAGCCCGGCCCTGTGCTCACCTGCTCCGACCCGGCGACCGGCCAGGTCGGCATTTACACGACGATCTTGCAAAACGATGTTCCGGGATTCCTCGCGGTGCGTCTGAAGATCGAGCGCGCTCGGATCACTGAGGTCGAGCACGTCCTCTCGACCCGCCGCAATCTGAGCGGACCTCCCACCCCGATCGGGGATGCCGCGGCCTTCACGCACGATCCGGATCTGGCGCGGCCGGTGACCGCGGCCGAGCGCATGGCGCGCCCGCAGCTCGTTGCGGCTGCCGACGGCTACTTCTCGACGCTCGAGAACAACACGGGCGAGATCCGCGGCGCGGCGCGGTTCGCGACGGATGCGATCCGCAAGGAGAACGGCCTCGAGTTCCGGGACATCGAGCAGGGCTTCCGCCGCGGCTACTACCGCTTCAATGCCCGCGTCCGCGACCGCGACCACTTCCTGATCGACGAGGTCCGCGGGCTGGTGATGAGCCGCGCCTTCATCGATCACAAGGGCGTCATGGACACGTACACGCTCACCGACGGCACGTCGCGGCGCTCGCCCTTCCGCGAGCCCCAGACCTGGGCGCTGCTCGAGCTGTTCAAGGTGAAGGGCGGGCTCATCACGAGCATCGAGGCGACGTTCACGGCCGCGCCCTACTTCATGCGCTCACCGTGGACCCGGCGGCCGGCGAGGCGCCCCTGAGCGCCAGCGAGACAGCCGCGCATCGACCGCCTCGGGCGGCGCCAGGTGGGGTCCCCTGAGGTCCGACCCGGCCGGCGCGCTCACCCGAGCTCGAGCGCCTCGAGCGCCCGCGCCGCCTCGATGCGCCACAGCGCGCCGCGGATCGGCGACGGGTAGCGATCGTAGAGGACCGCGCCGGGCGGGGGCGGCGCGCTGAAGTCGTAGCACGGCGCCTCGCGCAAGCGCTCCACGTCGGTCGGGAACGCCGCGAGCGCCGCCTTCTGCGTGACGAACTGCGCGAGCGCCGCGCGCTTGCGCGCCTGCTGGGAGTGGTCGAGCGCGAGCGCGGATTCCGGACAGGCCGCATCGGGCCAGAAGGCGCCGCGGATCACCTCGTTCCCGCGGGCGTGATAGGAGGCGAACTCCAGCCGCTGCGGCGCGCGGCCGATCGCCCGCTCGAGCCGCGCGCAGGCCGCCTGCACGATGAAAGCCGCCGCATCGTGATCCGGATGCCCCCCCTCGTAGGGATGGGTGATGACCCACTCGATGCCCGCCAGCACCGGGACCAGCTCGCGGGTGAGCTCGACGAGGTGGTACACCGCCTCCTGATCGACCTCGCAGAGCGCGAGCCGGCGCTCACGCGAGACGGCCGCGGCCGCGAGCGCGCGATCGAGCTCGCGCTCGCGCGCCGAGGCATACGCCTCGCGAGTCGCGAATCCGGCCGCGGCGGCACCCGCGGGATCGCGCGGCACGCCGTCCGTCACGTGAATGAGGATCAGCGCCGGAATGTGCGCGAGCCAGCCGCCGAGCCCGACGATCTCGTCATCGGGATGCGCCGCGACCAGCGCGACGCGGCAAGGCAGCAGCGAGGCGAACGACTCGCTGCGAGCTGTGCATCGCTCGGACATGGGCACCGCTCAGCATGGCGCGGTCCCGGCGAGCGGCCGAGGCTCGGCCTGGGCACTTTTCGGGGTGGCGGCCAGCCTCGGCCAGGCGAGCCTCAAGGTGGTGGTGCGCAGCAGCTTGCCGTAGAGCTCCTCGTAGTCGCACGCCATCCGCGTCACCGAGAACGCCTCCTCGAAGCGCGCCCGGATCGCGGCGCGGTCGAGCTCGCCTGCGCGCTCGACGGCCTCGACCGCCTCCTCGATGCTCGACACCAGGAATCCGGTGAGCCCATCCTCGACGATCTCCGGGACCGATCCCCGCGGAAAGGCGATGACGGGCGTGCCGCAGGCCATCGCCTCGAGGATGACGAGCCCGAAGGGCTCCGGCCACTCGATGGGAAAGAGCAGCGCCCGCGCATTGCCCAGGAACTCGCTCTTCTGCGCGTCGCCGATCTCGCCGATGTATTCGACGAGCGGATCGTCGAGCAGCGGCTCGATCTGCCGCTCGAAGTACTCGCGGTCCGCCGGGTCCACCTTCGCGGCGATCTTGAGCTCGAGTCCCGTGCGGCGCGCGATCTCGACCGCTCGGTCCGGCCGCTTCTCGGGCGAGATGCGCCCCAAGAAGGCGAGATAGCCCTTCCCCGGGGCGGCGCTGAAGCGCAGCAGATCGAGCGGCAGTCCATGGTAGACGGTGCCGACCCAGCTCGCGAAGGGCAGCGGCCGGCGCTGATCGTTCGAGATCGAGACGACCGGGAACTGCGCGAAGGCCCGGTAGAGCGGCGGCAGATCCGGCAGATCGAGCCGGCCGTGCAGCGTCGTGATCGTGCGGGGGGCGATCTCGCGGAACGTCGGGAAGTGCAGCAGATCGACGTGGAAGTGCAGCACGTCGAACTCCTCGGCCCGGCGCCTCACCTCGTCGAGCATGATGAGCAGGTGCGGGATGGGATCGCGAACCGCCGGATCGAGACGCAGCGCCCGCGGACAGCAGGCGACGAGCTCGGCGCTCGTGCGGGAATCCGCGCTCGCGAAGAGCGTGACCTCGTGGCCCTGGCGAACCTGCTCCTCGGCGAGATACGAGACGATCCGCTCGGTCCCCCCATACAGCTGCGGCGGAACGGCCTCGGTGAGCGGGGCAATCTGGGCGATCCTCATTGGGCACTCCTCCATGGAAACGGCGGCGGCACAGCCACAGCCCTCGCTTGCGAGCCGGCGCTGCCGCCGGGCGCTGCGAGGACCGCAGCTCCTCCATGAACGTGGCGCCCCCTGTGCCCGATCCCGAACCGGCGCTCGTCCGCGACGCCTTTTTCTCGTTGCCGCGCGTCGTTGCCGCGCCGGTGCCCTCAGTCGCTGTAGCCGCGCTCCCCATGCAGGGCAAGATCGAGACCCTCGCGCTCCTGGTCCTCGCTGACCCGAAGCCCGAGCGTCGCATCGAGGACCTTGAGGATGACGTACGTCAGCACGGCGCACCACACGCCCGCCGCGACGATCCCGGTCAGCTGGGCGAGGAGCTGGCTGCCGAGCGACATGCCCTTCGCGTAGCCGATCCCGCCGAGGCTCGCGCTCGCGAACACCGCCGTCAGGAGCGTGCCGAGGATGCCGCCGACGCCGTGCACCGGCGAGACATCGAGCGAGTCGTCGATCGAGAGCTTGCGCTTGAGCAGCTGCGTCGCGAAGAAACACACCACGCCGGCCGCGACCCCGATGACGACGGCGCCGCCGGGACCAACGAATCCGGAGGCGGGCGTGATCGTGCCGAGCCCGGCCACCGTTCCCGTGACGATGCCGAGCAAGCTCGGCTTGCCGAAGCGCAGCCACTCCATGACCATCCACGACAGCGCGCCCGTCGCCGCGGCGAGATGCGTGACGAGGATCGCCATCGCGGCGGAGCCGTTCGCCGCGAGCGCGCTGCCGCCGTTGAACCCGAACCAGCCGACCCACAGCATGCCGGCGCCGAGCACCGTGAGCGGCATGTTGTGCGGCGGCATGGCGTGATGCGGGAAGCCCTTGCGTTTCTTGAGGACGAGCGCGGTGACGAGCGCCGCGACGCCGGCATCGACGTGCACCACGATTCCGCCGGCGAAGTCGAGCACGCCCCGCTGTGCGAGCCAGCCGCCGCCCCAGACCCAGTGGCACACGGGAACGTACACCAGGAGCAGCCATGCCGCGGAGAACCACAGCACCGCGCTGAACTTCATGCGCTCGGCGAATCCGCCGACGACGAGCGCCGGCGTGATGATCGCGAACGTGAGCTGGAACATCGCGAACGCGGCCACCGGCGTCGTGCCCCGGACCGCGTGCCGGCCGATGCCGGAGAAGCCGATGTCGCTCAGCGGCCCGATGAGCCATTGCAGCCGGCCGCCGTGCCCAAACACGAGGCCGTAGGCGCCCGCGAACCACAGCACCGTGACGACGCAGGCGATCGCGAAGCACTGCATCGAGATCGACAGCACGTTCTTGGTGCGCACCAGCCCCGAGTAGAACGCGGCGAGGCCGGGCAGCGTCATGAAGAGCACGAGCGCGGTGGCCGTGAGCAGCCACGCCGTATCGCCGCT
>JBOHZT010000013.1:0-25946 GCA_050738535.1 Steroidobacteraceae bacterium | reverse complement strand
GTACTGACGATGTTCGGTACATCTACCCTCCGGAGAAAGCGTTCGTGATCCCGCCGAGGCGGGGCACCGCGTTAGCTACGCCTCGCTCAGAGCTCTGGCCTCAGTCTTTTGGAGATTCCTAGCTAGGTGGGTGCGGCACTTTAGGGGCGCGAGCCGCGGAGCCTGGATGGGTGCCAAGCCCCTTAGCCGACGCCAGGGGCACGTTGAAGAGGCCATTTGCTTAGGCGGCGGCGTCTTCCTGACGGCCTCATTTTTCGTGCCCCCATTCCAGTAGCCACTGGTACTGCGAGTCGCAGCGGTGTTCATGCTGGTCTGCGGCTATCTCTCGTCCGTGCGCACTCGCATCTTCGAGCTTACCGGCTTTGGCTGTCCACCGAGATCTCCTGGTCGGAGTGGCGACCGGTGCGAACAATGCGCGCGACGATCGGGTTCTACATCTTCACCTTGCTTGTCGTCGTGCTGTTTTTTACCATTGTACTTCTGTTGATCCATTGACTCTCCGACGTCATGTCGCGCACCAAGATGTGGTTGCTCTTAGGCAATGGCGGCGACGATGGATGTAGCGAATGTCCGGTCAGGAGAGTCGTAGGGCATTGATTCGGGATGACGGCACTTGGCCGACTGCGGAAGTGCCCCGCCGGTTCGCGTCCTACGTCGTCGCATTGCGCTGAGTGTGGTTGGCGCTGCCCTCGATTCGCCTTCGAGACCGGGGAGCAAATCCAAGTGCGAGGCCACGTGCGAATGTCGGGCAGCGCGCGGCAATCCAAGGCAATGCCGTCGGCCCGCGTCACTGCACGGTCGCCAGCGAGTCACCCGCCTAATCTGACATTTGTCGCCGCCGCTCTTGCCGCGGCTTGCTTGGACGTGCCTCAGGATGGAGCGGGTGATGGGAATCGAACCCAAGCCAGCCAGCGAAAATTCCAATTGAACTTCGATGCTTATCGCTCTCGCACTGACGGCGTGTGATTAGCGTGTGAACAGGAATTGTGTCTGACAGACGCCTCCGAGCAGCGAGCCAAGGACCAGGTTATTCCAGCTAGTTCGCCCTTGGCCTAGGCGCCTCCGTGCCCGCAGAGGGCGCCTCAATTATTCTCGCCTAGGAATATAACTAATATATTCGTATTCAAGAATATTCTTGACTTATTCTCAATAAAGAATATAATAAGCTTATTCTCGTCGGAGAATATCCATGGAGAGCTACCCCATCAGGACTCCTACTCAGCTTCAAGCGGCCCTTCGCGGTTTGCGTCACGGGCAAGCCCTGACTCAGTCTGAGTTTGGCCGCAAGGTAGGGCTATCCCAAGAGCGAATCTCTGCGATCGAGAACCACCCGGAGCGATTGACGATCGACCAGCTGACCACGTTGTTAATGGCTTTGGGCATGGAACTCGTTATCAAGCCCCGTTCGCTTGAGGTCAATCCCCCCGGAAACTGGTGATGGCCGGCCGTCCCTCGAATCGTAGAGTGCTCGCAGTGTGGATGAACGGCGAACACGTAGGCGAATGGGCTTTCTCACCGCACGGCGGCGGCCATAGCTTTCGTTACGATCAGAGTTGGTTGAGCAAGCCAATCCGGCGTCCGCTGTCTTTGTCTTTACCACTCGAGAACGGCTCTGATGCGCAGACTGGACCGCGCGTCGAGGCGTTTTTTGACAACTTGCTGCCCGATAGCGTGGCTATCCGGAAGCGCCTTTCCCACAAGTTCGGCACCGGAATACGAGCCATGGATCTGCTTGAGAAAATCGGCCGGGACTGCGTGGGAGCCATTCAGCTACTTCCGGTCGATGAACAGCCGCCTGATGTCCATCTCATAGACGCCAAGGCACTAACCGATGCACAAGTGGAGCGCCTCCTGGATCAGACGATCAGCGAACCGGCCCCCGGAATATCGGACGACGAGGATCTGCGCATATCAATCGCCGGCGCGCAGGAGAAAACGGCGCTACTATGGCATCAGAATCAGTGGTGCAAGCCATTGGGATCAACTCCCACCACTCACATCTTCAAGCTGCCGCTCGGCGAAGTCGGTGGAATACGTGCGGATTTCTCGACTTCAGTCGAGAACGAATGGCTGTGTGCCGAAATAGCCCGTGAGCTTGGTTGGCCGGTTGCCAACTGTCGGATTGCCGTCTTTGGGCGACACAAAGTTCTGGTGGTAGAGCGCTTCGATCGTCGCCTGGTCGATCACAGCTGGTGGGCGCGCTTGCCCCAGGAGGATTTCTGCCAGGTATTGGGCACCGCAAGCGAGCAGAAGTACGAGGAGCATGGTGGCCCCGGAATGTCCGCCATTCTCGGCGTGCTGCGCGGAAGTGAGAATCCAGAAACCGATCGCAAAACCTTTCTGGCAGCGCAACTGCTGTTCTGGTTATTAGCGGCCCCCGACGGTCATGCCAAGAATTTCAGCATTTTCATCGAGTCCGGGGGACGATACAGACTGACCCCCTTGTACGACATCATGTCAGCGTGGCCGATTGTTGGCGATGGGCCCAACCGATTCCAATGGCAGAAGCTGAAGCTTGCAATGGCGGTGCGCTCCAAGAATGCACATTACCGAATGGCACATATTCAACGTCGACACTGGAATGCGGTGGCCAAGGCCAATGGCATGGGAGAGGACTTTGAACCTGTCATTCAACAGTTCATCACCAAAGTATCTCGCGCTGTAGAGGCTGTATCCGCTCGGTTGCCCGCGGGATTTCCGACAGTAGTCAGCGAGTCCATTTTCAACGGATTGTTGACGCAGACGAAGCGACTTGAATCGTGTGCGGTCCAGTAGAGAGATGACTACGCTCGATGAATCGAGCTGAAGCAGATCCCTTCGTCATAGGACTGTTGGACTTGACGTGGATGCGGATGGAGCGGGTGATGGGAATCGAACCCACGTTAGCAGCTTGGGAAGCTGCAGTTCTACCATTGAACTACACCCGCGGCGGCGTCGATCTTACGAGAAGGCCGCGCGCTCGCGCAAACCCGAGATCTCCCGGCCTTCGATGCCCGCCGCCCCCTGCGCTCGAGGCCCCGCCCCTTCGCGCCGCGGGTCCCCCTCCACCAATCCGCTGAGTGGGACCGTGCACCGGATGAGGTATCCTCCCCGACCATGAGCCCAGAGGCGATCAAACCCGAGTTGGAGCTGCTCTTCGAAGCCCGTGCGGCGCTCGGCCCGCCGGTCACCGTCGGCGAGACCCCGCAAGGGCCGCGGCGCGTCGTCCCCATCACGGGCGGCACATTCGCCGGGCCTGCGATGCGCGGTGAGATCCTCCCGGGCGGAGCCGACTGGCAGTACGACAGAGCGGACGGCGCCACTGTGCTCGACGCCCGATACCTGCTGCGAACGAACGACCACGTCGTCCTGGAAGTCACGAATCACGGACTCCGGCACGGCCCCTCTCACGTCTTGCGCCGAGTCGCAGCCGGTGAGGACGTCGATCCCGCTTCCTACTACTTCCGCGCGAGCCCGGCGTTCTCGGCACCGAAGGGCCGATACGAGTGGCTGAATCGAAGCCTTTTCCTCTGCACCGGCGCTCGCTCTGCGAGCGCCGTGACGCTCTGGTTCTTTCGGGTGCTCTGACCGGGGGATCTAATCGACGCTGTAACCGCGGCCTTCGAGACAGGCGACCATCGCGCGGTGATAGCCGGTCGCGTTGCCGGACGACTGCGATGCCGGACGGGTGGGATCGAAGCCGGTCTGCTGCTCGGCCCACTGGTGACATTGGTAGCGATCCGTGCTCTGTTGCTGAGCGGATTGGCCGTTCTTGGGATACATGTAGATGTCATCGGGCGACGGGGCACTCGCGCTCGCGGCAGCCGGAGGGATCGAGTCGGCGCTCGCGGCGCTGTCATCCGCAGCAACGCTGGCGTCGGCGACCGGGGGCGGGTCCGTCACGACATACCCGGCGTCGCCGGCGCTCCAGATGTAGTAGACGCTGTTCGCGTAGTAGTAAGGCACCCCTCCCCACCAGTACGTCGCGCACCCGAGCGGCAAGGCAGCGAGGAACCAGGGATAGGCCCAGCCATAGGAGGCCCTCGGCCAGTAGTACCCGTGCCACCATCCCCCGCCCCAGTTCGCACGGTAGCCCCGTGGACCACGCGCACCCCACCGACGCCCAGCCCAGGCCTGCGAGCCCCGAATACGGGCACTCGCGCCATAGCCACGGCGCGGCGCAATGTACGCATGCGCGGCTCCGTGCCCTCCGTAGTACCGGCCATAGCCGCGGGCGGCGAAAGCATTACCCCGCCGGGGGCGAACGGTATAGGCATGGCCGCGCCGGGCGCTGAAGTGCTCCACACCGCCGGATCCGTGGCCTGCGAAGCCGTGGCTCGCGCCCCGGCCTGCGAAACCGTGACCCGACCCATCATGGGCATACGCTGGAGAGCAAAGCGCCAGCGCGGCCGTGAAAGCGAGGGCCACGGTGGGGATCCCGATCCGTCTCGCGAGTCCGAGAGCCTGCGTAGTCATGGCGTCTCCTTCCGCTCCATGCACTATGGAACGTATGGTCGCATTCTCGGATGACAAGCGCATGGCTGCGGTCCAGCCGAAGCTCGGGGCGCTAACGTGGCTTCGGACGGTCGACCTCGCGCCACCACGAGCGCTTGGGATTCACCTGCGGCTCGGTGCCCGCATCGGCTTTCCCGGTGAGCCGAGCCCAGATGCGCTCGAGCTGGAAGCTCGACGCTCCGCTCGCCGGCATCGAAGCCTTCGCCGCCTCATCGCTCACGCGCCCGCCCGAATACAGCACGGCGAGCGCTCCGATCAAACGGCCGCAATACAGCGACCGTCCCAGGGAGGTTCGCTCCCGAGCTGCGCCGCCCGGAATCTGATCCGCGAGCGCGCTCGAGATGCGCTCGGAAAGCTGCCAGCTCCCCGCGATGCGGCGCGCGGCCTGCGCCGCATGCGCATCGAGCAGGGCCGCGATCGCCGCCGGATCCGGCGAGCGGCCCGGCAGCGCCGCGTATTGCTCGAGCGCGACGCGGAACACGACGATCGAGCCGAGGCCCATCGTGAGCCCGAGCAGCTGAGCCGCGAACGGATCGGTGTCTTCCACGATGGCCGCATGGGACTCCGCGGCCGCGGCCGAGTGGTACGTGTGCTCCCAGACGACTTCCGGGAACCGCGGAAACGCCTGCTTGGCGAGATCGAAGACCGGCTGCACCAGCGCGGTCGCGACGAGCGAGCGTATGCCGTCCGTTCCGAGCAGCACGACGGCCCGGTCGACGCTCTCCACGGGCCGGTCGCTGACCCGGTAGAACGAGCTGTTGGCGAGCTTCAGCAAATTCCCGGCGAGCGCGGGATCACGCGAGATGATCGCGGCCAGATCGCGCCGCGATACCTCGTCGTTGCGCATGGCTCGCAGCAGCTGCGGCAGCAGGAGCGGCCGCCTCGGCGCATGGCGCAGCTGCGTGGCTTCCGACTCGAGCGCCGCGCCGCACCGCAGCGCGATGGCCTCGTACGCATCCTTGGCGGGCGGCGGGAGCGCCGCGACATCGAAGGCAAGCTCGTGCAGCTGGGCGAAGACCTCGGCGCTCGTGAGCGCAAGCCCTGAAGCGGCCGCGATGCCGCCGCCGTCATCCGGATCCGACGCGGCGAAAGCGATGCCAGGCGCGCACTGGGCCGGCGGCTGCACCCGCGGCGCTTGCGCGGACACGGCCGCAGCGGCCTGCAGGCCGTCCTCCTCGGGTCCCTCTGCCTTCTCTCGCTCGGCCTCGAACCGAGTGTGACGAGCGAGCAGCCAGATCACGGCAACGAGCGCCGCGATCACCGGCAAGGCGAGCCAGAGAGATGGCATGCGCTCGAAACCCCTCGCGCCCGCTCGAGCCTGATGCGATCCGTTGAGGCGGGCGTTCCGATTCTGCCACAGCAGGCGGGCCCCGGTCTGCGCTCAACGTCGCGCTCCGCTCAACGCCGCGCCCGAACGCGCGCGAGCATCTTGCGCACTCCCAGTGAGAGGACGCGCATCCCCTCTTCGAGCACGAGCGCGTGCCGCTTGGCATCGATGATCGTCGCCTCGCCGAAGGCCGAGATCGTGTGCAGCCCTTCGGTGTAGGGCCCGCGGCGCGGCGGCTCTACGGCTGCGGCGAATTCCTCCTCGAACGAGCGCTCGGTGAGCTCGAGAATACGGTTGATGACCACCCGGCGTCCGTAGCGCCGGGTGCAATCCTGCGCCGGACGGTAGAGCATGCCGTCCTTCCAGAAAGGCGTGCCGCCGGGACGGGCGGAGCTCACGTCCACCTTGACCGGATTTCCCGGATGAGGCCGCCACGGACCCTCGAGCGCGTCGGCGAAGAAAAGGTGCAGCTCCGAGTTCGCGCCGCGGCTCACGGGCAGGCTCGCCGCGAGCCACCACCGGTCCCGATACTGGAAAGGCGTGACATCAACGAGCGGCAAGCCGCGGATGAGCACCGCCGCGCGTCGCCAGCGGTCGGGGAACCGCTCGGCCTCGTAGAGCACGACCTCTTGCGTCGCGCAGGTCTCGGGAATGCAGAAGAGCCTTCCCTGATGCTGGAACACAAAGGGATAGGATCGATGGACGGCAGGACCGATCTCGACGGGCAGGCTCGGCGAAAGCGGTGCGTCGACATCGAAGGACACGATGCGGCCGCGGCCCGAGCGATAGTCGAAGTGCTCGCAGAGCACGATCCGCCGGCCGTCCCTCGTGATGGGGAACGGATCGGCGAAGAACTCGCGGTGTCCGGGCTGCCTGAGCCATCGCGCCTCGACCGGTCCGGGCGCATCGAGCAACGACTCGATCGGAGCATCGACGATGCCGACGTTCCAGTGCTCGTGATGCACGAGCTGCTCCAGCTCGTCGCGGATGAGGCGCGTCGGCGCGCGCGCGGCGAATGCGAGCCAGTCCCGGGCGGTCCGGCGCCTCCCGGCGCGGCACGCGGCGTGGACCAGCTCGCCGTGCAATTCACCACGCGGCCCGTCGAGCAGCCGCAGACAGACCTGGCGAGGGAAATGGGCGACGAGCCGCTCGAGCTGCGATCCGGAGGCGGAGGGTAGACACGAGTGGCTGCGAATCGTGGCGCGCGCGAGAATCCTGACGGTGTCCGGGTCCTCCTGCAGCTGCACGAGCGACGCGGAGGCCGTCGCGAGGCCGGCGGCAATCTCCCAGAAGCCTTGCGACTCGCCCCGGCACAGGGCCCAATCGCCGAAGCAGAATTGCCACACGCCAAGTCGCGCGGCGCGCATGAGCGCGCGGCCGGTACTCACGGGCGCGAAGCTCAGAATGAAATCGAGCCGCGGCTCGAGTGGCGCCAGCGATCGCTCGGCGGCAAGCAACGCATCCTGCTGCAGCACCCCTTCGGTAGCCGCCAGCGAGGCGACCGCGCCTCGCTGCCAAGCGCAGAGCGGGACCGGCCCCTCGAGGACGGCGAAGCGCAGCATGGACCGAAGCGGCTCCTCGGCCGGCTGCCCGCGGGCCGCCGCGGCGCTTCGGATCCCGATCCCGCCCGCTTCGGCGCCCGCGAGACTCTCCCGATTGGCGACGCTCATGGGCGCACCGCGATGGATTCGAGCACATCGAGCGTCTCGCGGGCACAGCGCTGCCAGCTGAATCGGGACACATGCTCCCGCCCCACCTCCTCGAGCTCGGCGCGCAGCCTCGCATCGTCGAGCACCCGGCCGATGCCCTCGGCGATCGAATCGACGGATTCCGGATCGACCATCACCGCCGCGCCCTCCGCCAATTCCTTCGTCCCATAGCGGTCCGCCGTCACGACGGCGCAGCCTGAAGCCATCGCCTCGAGCACCGGCAGGCCGCAGGACTCGAAGAGCGAGGGCAGGAGCAATGCCTCGGCCATCTGATAGAACGCCGGCATCGTCTCGCTCGGCACCCACCCGGCCCAGTGCACCCAGTCCTCGAGGCCGAGCCGCTCAGGCTCTTTCAGCTCGTGAGCCGAAAGGAACCGATTCTCGCCGCCGGCGATGACGAGCGGCATGCCCCGCTCCGGACCCACGCGCGCGAACGCCCTGATGAGGCGAGTGAAATTCTTGGGCGGGTACACGGCTCCCGCATACAGCAGGAACCGCTCCGGCAGTCGGTACTTCGCGCGCACGGCGTCGAGCTGCGCCTGCGCGAGCGGCGCACCGAAAGCCGAGCTGACTCCCGAATAAATGGTATGCACTCGATCCGGCTCGACGTGTAGAAAGTGCAGCACGTGCTCGCGCGTCACCTCCGACACGGCGAGGATGGCGTCGGCCTTGGCGGCGTACCGCGGCACCAGGTAGCGATGGCTCAAGCGGTCGATGAAACGCGATGCTTGCGGCATCACGTACCAGTCGAGCCCGTGGCAAACCCACGCCGTGGGGCAGCGCACCGCGAGCGGCATCGAGTATTTCGGATTGAACAGCACGTCGATGCCGAGCCGGCGCACGGCCACCGGCACGCCCACCTGATCCCAGCCGAGTACTGTGACACCCCCGATGCACGTCTCGGTCACGCGCTCCGTGTCCTCGTAAGTACCGACGAGCGCTGGGTTTCTGTAGAGCAGCACATATTCGTGCGGAGCCTCGAGCGCGAACAGCGCCGCGAGCAGCTCACGCGTGTACACCTTCACGCCGCCGCCGTGCTGGTCGTAGTGACGCAACATGATTCCGATGCGCATGCTCACTCCAGCGGATACGAGGCGGCCGCTCGGGCGGACCAGAGCCGCCACGCCGCAAGACCACCGAGTTCTCCCGCGCGCGATCCCGGCGGGGCGCGGGCCCCGCAATGCTCGTGCGCGGTTGCGCCCTCCCGAGCGGCGGCTGGACCGTCGAAGGGGAGGCGCGAGCGTGACGCATAAATGCAACTCATGTGCCAGCGAAAGATCGGTTCGGCACGGTCCGTGCTCCCTCGCAGTGAGGACGATCGAGGGATCGAGCACTCATCGGCAGGAGACGGATATGACTCCCAAGTGGATACGTTCGAGCATCGCCGCGGCGGCGATGCTCGGGATGGCCGCCGGCGGCAGCGTTGCCTTGGCGCAGACCGCCTCGACCGAGTCCGGCAGCGTTCCGCAGGCTCGCAGCAGCGAGCCGGGATCGACGGCAGCGGCGCACTCGAGCGCGAAGGTGAGCCGCAGGGACCGCGAGTTCATGAGCGTCGCGGCGCGCGGCAACCTCGCGGAAATCGCGACAGGGCACCTCGCCCAGAAGAAATCGGACAACGAGCAGGTGAAGTCCTTTGGTGAGCGCATGGTGAAGGATCACTCCGCGACGAACGACCAGCTGACCGCGCTCGCGCGGAACCTGGACATAAAGCTGCCGCAGAAGCCGAGTCGCCGTGACGAGAACCGGATGAAAAAGCTCGAAGGTATGAGCGGCACGAAATTCGAGACCGCGTACGCCCACGACATGATTCGCGATCACCGGGCAGACATTCACGCGTTCGAGCGCGAGGCCGAGCACGGCACCAACCCGGAAGTGAAGCAATTCGCGCAGTCGACCCTGCCCACCCTGAAGGAGCACCTGTCGCTCGCAGAACAGCTACCCGGCGAGCACAGGGCCGCGAGCGCCGCAGGCACGCCGCCCGCCGAGCGCTGAGCGCCGCCGTGCGCTGAGTCCACACGCAAGCGTGACAGTCCGCGGCCCGAGGGAGCAGACTTCCCCTCTCGAAAAAGGGGGAAGCCATGGCCAGACTCGCGGTCCACGCCCGACTGAGCACGCGCTGCATAACGGCTGCAATCTTCCTGCTGGCGCTCGCGCCGCTTCCGGCGCTGGCGGCCGGCAACGCGCACGCGTCATGCGCGAGTCTGCTGCACCTGCAGCTCGCGAACACCCGCGTTCTGGCAGCGGACACGGTGGCCGGCCCCCAGTTCACGCCTCCTGGCGCACGCCGGCCGCTCGAGGGCCTGCCCGCCTTCTGCAGAGTGAGCGCGGTGATCGCTCCCAAGATCCACTTCGAGGTATGGCTGCCGCTCGCCGGCTGGAACGGTAAGTTCGAGGGCACCGGCAACGGCGGATATGCCGGCGTGATCGTCTACCGGGAGCTGGCGGACGGCATCCGGCGGCACTACGCGACCGCCGATACGGACATGGGCCACAAGAGCACCGCCCCGGATCCGGGTCGCTGGGCGCTCGGCCATCCCGAGTTGATCGTCGATCAGGGCTATCTCGCGCAGCACCTCACGGCCGAGCGCTCCAAGGCCATCGTGCGGGCGTTCTACGGGAGACCGCCGCAGCGCTCGTACTTCGTCGGCTGCTCCTCCGGCGGCTGGCAAGGCCTCACGGAGGCGGAGCGTTACCCACGCGAATATGACGGCATCGTGGCCGGCGCACCCGCGATGCAAGTGATCCACCTGCACGCCGGGACGATCTGGACCTATCTCGCCGCGAGACAGCTCTCCCCGGCCAAGCTGCATCTGATCGCCCGGGCCGTGCTCGCCGAGTGCGATGCGAGCGATGGGGTGAAGGACGGCCTCGTCAGCGAGCCGCTGAGGTGCCATTTCTCGCCGGCGCAGCTCGCTTGCAAGGCGGGCGAGGATCCCGCGCAGTGCCTGACGCCGACCGAGGTGACGGCGCTCGAGCGGATCTACTCGGGACTGCACTACGCGAACGGCGAGGCGATCTATCCCGGATGGCCGCGCGGCGTCGAGGCCGCGCTCGTCCTCACGCGCCAGCCGTTCGTCGCCGCGCTCGCCGCGAGCACCTTCAAGGACATGGTGTTCGACGACCCGAACTGGGACTTTCATCGCATCGATTACGATCGCGCGGTACGGCTCGGCGATGAGAAGCTCGGCGCGGTCCTCAACAACTCGAGTCCCGACCTCGCAGCGTTCCGCAAGGCCGGCGGCAAGCTCATCCTGTGGCATGGATGGGCCGATCCGTTCATCTCCCCGCTGCACACGATCGAGTACTACGAGAAAGTGGCGGCCTTCCTCGCCGCCGGGCGTCACGAGAGCCTCGATGCGCAGATCGCAGGCATCCAGGGATTCGCGCGACTGTTCCTGCTCCCCGGCGTCCACCACTGCGGCGGCGGCCCGGGTCCCGACCAGTTCGACGCGCTCACGGCGCTCGAGCGCTGGGTCGAGCAGGGCGTGCCGCCGCAGCGCATCGTCGCCTCGCACCTGACTCACGGCGCCGTCGACCGGACCCGCCCGTTGTGCGCCTTTCCGCGCGTCGCGAAGTACTCGGGCCACGGCAGCACCGACGACGCCAAGAGCTTCGAGTGCCGCATGCCGTGAGCGCCGGCCGAACTGGCGGCGGTGGGCGCGCTGACTTACCATCACGGCTCGTCGCGTCGCGCAGGAAGAACGAACCCATGGCCACACCAGCATCCGCCCCCCCAGTGCTCACGAAGCTCGAGCTCACTCCCGCCCTCAAGGAGCTCGTCAACACCGCACTCGACCGCGGGAGAATGCTGAGCGTCGCCTACGTGAGCGCCGAAGGGCGCCCTGAGCTGTCCTTCCGCGGCAGCGTGCAGGCCTACAGCGATACCCAGCTCGCGATCTGGGCCCGCAACCCCGAGGGCGGAATCCTCGGCGCCGTGCGCGGCGGCCGGCCGCACATCTCGCTCCTTTATGGCGAGATGCGTCCGGACGGCAAGGCGTTCGTGAGCTTCCGCGGCCGCGGCCGGATCGACGACTCCGAGGCGGTCCGGCGCGCCGTGTACGAGCACGCACCGGAGCTCGAGCGTAACCTCGACAAGGATCGGCACGGCGTACCGCTCCTGATCGATCTCGACAGCGTGGACGGCATTGTCTGGGGCACCGTGCTGAAGATGCGCCGCTGAGGCGGCGGGCGCGGTCACTCCCCTCGGCTTCCGAAGGTGGCGCTGCGTCCCCTCGAGCCCCTGCTGCGCCGAGGCGACATCGTAGATGTGGTCGCGCCCGGGTTTCGCTGCGCGCCCGAGCGGCTGGCAGCGGGCCTCGCGTTCCTGCGAGGCCTCGGGCTCGAGCCGCGAGTCCCGCGGCACCTGTTCGGCAAGGATCTGCTCTGCGCCAACTCGGACGCAGCGCGCCTCGCGCATTTGAAGCGCGCCCTCGAGGCACCCGACTCGCGATGCATCTGGTGCGTGCGCGGAGGCTACGGAGCGATTCGCTTCATCGAGAATCTGGCGAAGCTCGCTCCGCCGCGCCGGCGGAAGCTGTTCATCGGCTACAGCGACGCGACCACGCTGCACTACCTCTTCAACCAGCACTGGCGCTGGCCGTCGCTTCACGGCCCGCTGCTCGACGGGCTGGGCTCCGGCACGCTGCCGGCGACCGAGATCGAGGAGTTGAAAGGCGTGCTGTTCGGCCGGCTGCCGTGCGTGCGCTTCGAGGGCTTGACGCCGCTCAACGCGGCAGCGAAGCGCAGCGCGCTCGTGAAGAGCAAGGTGTTCGGCGGCAACTTGACGGTCCTGCAGACGATCCTCGGCACGGCGCTGCAGCGTGAGCCGCGGCAGATCCTGGTCCTCGAGGACGTGGGCGAGCGCGGCTACCGCATCGACCGCACGCTGCAGCACCTCGCGCAGGCCGGAGCCCTGCGCGGCGTGCGGGCCGTGGTGCTCGGCGCATTCATCGGTGGGCAGGAATCCGACGGGCGCACGCTCGTCCCGGAGGTCCTGCGCCGCTTCGCGCGCGAGCAGCGATTCCCGGTGCTCTCGGGCATGGCGGTGGGGCACGGCGAGCATCAGCGGCCGATCTTCTTCGGCACGAGCGCCGAGCTGCGCTGCGGCGCCTCTCCCCGTCTCTCTATTGCGACAGCGGTCGGCACGCAACGTGCTTGATCGGGGCCCATGGCCTCACGCTCGAGATTCGCGCGCCGCGTCTACGTCGTCTCCGACTGCCCGGATTTCAAGCCGCCGTACACCACGGGCGGCACCGAAAGACAGCTGAGCGCGCTCGCTCTCGAGCTCGAGCAGTGCAACGTGGATGTGACGGTGCTCGCGCGAGCGCCGACCGACGAGCCCGCGGGCTCGAGCGCACTCGGCGGCGCGATCCGCACGGTATACGTGCCGCCGCCCCCGCGGAGCAAGGGGGCGGGCTGGGCGTCCCTCGCGCCGAATCTCAAATTCATCCTCAACGTGTCCCGCTATCTGCTGCATGCTCGGCATCGCTACGATGCGTTGATCGTTTCCGGCTTCCGCCAGCTCGCGCTGCCGATCGCGCTGCTCGCCAAGCTCGCCGGCAAACGCTGCATCGTGCGCATCGAGACCACCTGGGACCTCGACGACGACCTCTCCGCCGAGAGCAACGCGCGCATCGGCGGCGTGGCGCGACTCGTCACCCGCACGCTCATCCGGGCGACCCGGCGCGTCGCCTTCGCGCTCGCGGATCGCGTGGTCGCTTTCGCCGATCCGCTCGAGGAGCGGCTCGTCGAGGCCGGTGCGCCGACCGCGAAAGTGGTCCAGATTCCGAATGGAGTGGATCTCGAGCGCTTCGCGCCGGTGCCGCCCGCGGCCCAGCGCGCGCTGCGCGAGCAGCTGCGGCTCCCGCTCGACAAGAGCATCTTCATCTACACCGGGCGCATCTGCCGCTCGAAAGGCGTGCGCGACATCGTGCGCCTGTGGGAGCGCTGTGCCGAGCGCGGCGACCTGTACCTGCTCCTCGTCGGATCGGACTCGGGCGGCCATGACAGTTGCGAGGCGGAGGTACGCGAGTTCGCGCGCCGCCACGCCGCCTGCGTCCGGGTGACCGGGACAGTCGCAAACGTCGCCCAGTACCTCAAGGCCGCCGACGTCTTCCTTTTTCTCAGTCACGGCGAGGCGTTCGGGCTGTCGGTGCTGGAGGCGATCGCGACCGGCCTGCCCTGCATCGCGACCGACGTGGGTTGCGTCCGGCAGCTCGTCCGGCATCACGAAAGCGGCGCGATCGTCCCGCTCGGCGCGGAAACGCGGCTTCTCCTGAGCGAGCTCGACTGGATGCAGTCGCAACGCGCTCGCTGGCGCCAGATGGGCGCCCGAGGAAGAGCGCAGGTGATCGGCTCCTACGCGCTCGGAGCAGTCGCCCGGCGCTACGCGCAGCTGATCAGTGGAGTCGAGCCGCTCGACGGAAGGATAATGGACGATCGTGATGACCGCCCAACCCCGATCGATCCGTTCGTTCGTCGTCCGCGCCGGACGCATCACCGACGCGCAGCGCCGCGCGCTGGATGAGCTCTGGCCCTCCTACGGCGTCGATTTCGCCCCCGAGCCGCTCGATCTGGATGCGCTGTACGGCCGGCGCGCTGCGCGCTGCGTGGAGATCGGCTTCGGGAACGGCGCACATCTCGCGGCGCTCGCCGCGGCCCACCCCGAGCGAGATCATCTCGGCATCGAGGTACATCCGCCGGGCGTGGGGCGGTTGCTGCTCTGCCTCGCGGAAGCCGGACTCGGGAATGTGCGCGTGATCAGCCACGACGCCGTCGAGGTGTTCGAGGCCCAGCTCCCGCCCGCCTCGATCGACGAGGTGCAGATCCTCTTCCCGGATCCTTGGCCCAAGAAGCGCCATCACAAGCGCCGGCTCATGCAGCCCGCCTTCGTGGCGCGGATCGCGGACACGTTGCGCCCGGGCGGGCGCCTCACGATCGCGACGGACTGGCGGCCGTATGCCGATCACATGCTCGAGGTGCTCGGCGCCTGCGCAGCGCTCGAGAATCTCGCTCCCCGCGGAGCGTTCGCCGAAGCGCCGGCCGACCGCGCGCCGACGCGGTTCGAGCAGCGAGGCACACGGCTCGGCCATGCCGTCTCGGAGCTCGCCTACCGGAAGGTTTGCGCGGCGGTCTGAGCAGGCGGTGGTTTGAGCAGCCGCGGGGTCAGAACGTCGCCCGTATGCCGTCGAGCACGAACTGGACCGCGAGCGCGCCGAGGATGATCCCGAGCAGCCGGTTGACGACATTCGCGCCCGTGACCCCGAGAAGCCGCATGAGCCGCCCGGACAGGAGCATGAGGCCGAGCGTGATCGCGAGCACGAGCGCCGCGGAGACGGCGAGGCCGGCAAACAGCAACGGCCGCTCGACGATGGAGACCGAGCCGACCCAGAGCAGCACCGTGACGAGCGCTCCGGGTCCTGCGATCAGAGGAAACGCGAGCGGGAACACGGAGATATCGGCGCGGCGGCGGCTTTCCGCCTGCTCGTCCGTCGAGGTGCGCCGGCCGGATTCGCGGGCGAAGACCATCTCGAGCGCGATCAGGAACAGGACGAGGCCGCCGAAGATCCTGAAGGCCTGCACGGTGATGCCCATGACGGCCAGGAAAGGCTTACCGCCTACCGAGAACAGGAGCAGGATGATCGCCGAGATCCCGACCGACTTGAAGGCCATCCGCCGCCGGTACTCGTCCGTCGCCCCGACCGTGAGACTCTGGAAGACGGGTGCGAGCGAGACCGGCTCGACGACGACGAAGAACACCACGAAGAACTTGAGCAGCTGGCCGAGCATTCTTTTGCGCTCACGCAAGAGGATCTTGAAAGCCCCGTGTGCGAGGCGCACCATGACTCGATCGAAAGCTCATGGGCTCGCGAGCATATCAACGGCGCTCGGAATGCGCAGATCTGCCGCGGTCGCTCGCCGGAGGCTCGTCATGGCATCTCCTCGACCTATCGTCGGCCATTGGTACCGGATGGAGGGGGGCCTGTTCGAGGTCGTGGCCATCGATGACGATGACGCCACGGTCGAGATCCAATACTTTGACGGCACCGTCGAGGAGATGGATCTCGAGGACTGGGAGGCGCACTGCGAGGAGCACACGCTCGAGACGGCGGATGCTCCGGAGGACTGGCGCGGCTCGGTGGACGTCGAGTCGGACGAGAGCTCCCGATCCGGGCCGCGCGGCGATGAGCCGGAGTTGAAGGCCCAGACCCTCGAGGGCATCGATATCTTCGAGGCGCGCTGAGCCTCGCTCCCAGCGGCACCGGTCCACTCGACCCTGAAGGGCCCCTGCGGCCGCCTTCGCGCGATCAGATGAATGCCTCGCGGCCGTTGCGCCGCGCGAGCCAAATGACGAGCAGCAGGGCCGGGATCGCGAGGCTCGCCGTGTACTCGAAGAAATGCGGATACCCGAGCGCGTCGACCACGAACCCGGACGTGCCCTCGAGCACCTTGCCCGGCAGAGCGTAGATCGAGGAGAAGAGCGCGTACTGCGTCGCCGTGTACCGCGCGCTCGTGAGACCTGACATGAACGCGATGAGCGCCGTGCCGTCCATCGCGTGCGCGAAATTGTCGAGGCTGTTGACGACCGCGAGCCCCAGGAGCGACGGGCCGTGCGCGCGCGCGAGGAACGCGAAGCTCAGGTTCGAGAGCATGATGAGCAGGCTTCCGAGGACGAGCGCGCGCAGCACGCCGAGCCGGGCGACGGCGATGCCCGCGAGAAACACTCCGACGATGGACACGGACAGTCCGAAGAGCTTCACGACGGTGGCGATCTGATCGAGCGTGTAGCCGTGGTCGATGTAGAACGGATTGACCATCGAGCCCATCGCGTAGTCGGTCAGCTGATAGCTCCCCATCACCAGGAGCGCGATCACCGCGGTGAGCGCCCCACGCCGCTCCACGAAATCGACCAGAGGGCAGACCACCGCCTCGATCAACGTCGCGCCGGCGCCGCGCAGCGAGGCGGGCCAGTGCGCCTTGCGCGCGAGCCACTCGACGACCCGCTGCTCGCGCCCCACGGTCCCGCGGGGCACGAGCGGCTCGGGCTCACGGATCACGAGCGTCGTCACGATGCCGACCGCGGCGAGCGCGGCCATCGTGCCGTAGCTCGCAGGCCAGCCGAACCCTTCCGCGAGCGCGAACACGCCGGCGCTCGCGACGATGAGCGCGATGCGGTAGCCCATCTGATAGGCGGCGGCCATCGCGCCCTGCAGCCGCTCGGGTGCGGACTCGATGCGCCAGGCGTCGATCGAGATGTCCTGCGTCGCGGCGCAGAAGGCGAGCGCGAGCGCCCCGAGCGCGACGCGCAGCACGCCCGCGGCCGGATTGGTGGTGGCGAGATGCACGAGCGAGGCGGCGATGCCGAGCTGCGCGACCAGCATCCAGCTGCGGCGCCTGCCGAGCGAGGCGCCGAGGAGGGGAAGCCGCAGCCGGTCGACGATCGGAGCCCAGAGGAACTTGAGGGAATAGACGAGCGTCGCCCACGAGAGCATCCCGATCGTCGCCCGCGACAAGTGGTCCTGGCGCAGCCATGCCGAGAGCGTCTGGAAGGCGAGATAGAACGGTAGGCCGGAGGAGAAGCCGAGGAACAGCATCGCGATGACGCGCGGCTGTCGATAGACGAGCGCCGCGCGCAGCCAACTTCCCTCCTCGCCGCTCGGGCGCGTGTTGGCCTGCGAGCTCGCCTGCGAGGACGACTCCGCGTCCGAGTCGGATCGGCCGCTCATCTGCGCCCGGGCAATGTCATACTGCGCATCCGCGCATCATAGCGGCAGGGCCCGGATCGGGGACCATGAACGACTTCCAGATTGCATTCATCGAGCTCGCGCTCGACCGCGGTGCCTTGCGTTTTGGTCGCTTCACGCTGAAGAGCGGGCGCGAGAGCCCTTACTTCTTCAATGCCGGCCTGTTCAGCGACGGCGCGGCCATGGCGACGCTCGGCCGCTGCTACGCGGATGCGCTGGTCCGCTCGCACCTGCCCTTCGACATGCTTTTCGGCCCGGCGTACAAGGGCATCCCGCTCGCCACGGCGACCGCCGTGGCGTTCGCCGAGCACCACGGCCGCAGCGTCCCCTACGCGTTCGACCGCAAGGAGGCGAAAGATCACGGCGAGCGCGGCGCGCTCGTCGGGGCTCCCGTGTCCGGACGGGTGATCATCGTCGACGACGTGATCTCGGACGGCGCCGCGAAGCGCGAGGCGATCGCACTCATCCGGTCCGCGGGCGCCGAGCCCGCGGGCGTGCTGCTCGCGCTCGATCGCCAGGAGCGCGGCGCGACCGAGCGGTCGGCGGTGCAAGAGCTCGAGGCGCGCTACGGCCTGCTATGTGTGAGCCTCATCACACTCGACGATCTGATCGAGGGGCTCGCGCGCCTGCCGGAATCGCGACCGCGCATTTCTGCGGAGCAGCTCACATCGTTGAGGAGCTACCGCGAGCGCTACGGCGCGCGATGAGCCTTGCCGAGCCGTGCGGCTCCGTCAGAATATGACGCCCGTGCCGCACGATTCTTTCAATCGGATCGCTCGAGGGCCGCCGGCCATCGCGCTCGCCTGCGCCGGGGCCGTCTGCGCCGCGCTCGGCTGCGCCGGGATTGCGCTCGCCGGCGGATCGAGCGCGCATGGCCCGCTCGTGTATCGCTGGCTGGACGACCATGGCGTCGTCCACTTCGGGGATAGCGTGCCGCCCCGCTATGCCAAGCGCGGGGCCACGGTTCTCAACGATCAGGGTGTGGTGGTCGGACAGCTCGCGGCCGAGCAGACTCCCGCGCAGCTCGCCGCGGCCGCGCGCGCACAGCAGGCGCGCGCCGAGCGCAAGCAGCGCGACACGTTCCTCCTCACCACGTATTCCTCCGTCGAGGACATCGAGCAGCTGCGCGACCAGCGCATCAAGCAGCTCGAGAGCCAGCTCTACGCCTCGCAGCAGTACATCGCGAGCCTCGACGATCGTCTCGCGGCGTTGCAGGCGCGCGCGCTGCACTTCAAGCCTTACGACGCGGACCCCACGTCGCGGCGCATGCCCGACGACCTCGCGGAGCAACTCGTGCGCATGCTGGACGACGTCCGGGACCAGCGCGCCGCGCTCGCCGCGAAACATCGTGAGGTGGGCACGATCCGCGCTCAGTTCCAGGCGGATATCGATCGCTACCGCGAGCTGCGCGCCGCACCCGGCTCGGCCGACCCGCACTAATCCCGCCCCGAGTGCCCGAAGCCTCCGGCGCCTCGCGCGCTCGCGGCGAATTCCTCGACGACCTCGAGCTCCACTTGCAGCACCGGCACCACCACGAGCTGCGCGATGCGCTCGCCCGGCTCGAGCGTGTACGGCTCGCGGCCCCGGTTCCAGCAGGACACCTTGAGCTCGCCCTGGTAGTCGGAGTCGATCAGCCCCACGAGATTACCGAGGACGATCCCGTGCCGGTGCCCGAGTCCGGAGCGAGGCAGGATCAACGCGGCGAGCCCCTCGTCCTCGAGATGAATCGCGAGTCCGGTGGGAATGAGCTCGGCGTCGCCGGGCTCGAGCGTGAGCGTCTGATCGAGACAGGCCCTGAGATCGAGACCGGCGGAGCCGGCGGTTGCGTACGCCGGCAGCGGGAAATCGCGGCCGATCCGCGGATCGAGAATCCTCACCTGCAGTGAGCGGCGGGCCGGGGGGCACCCCGGCTCACCGGTTCGGGACCGCGTAGTCAGGCGCGCGCCGGCGCGGGCGCCGCCCCGGAAGCGGCGCAGTCCGGCTCTTGCCGCGCCAGCACCTCCGCGATCAGCGCCACGAGCTGCTCCGCGAGCGCGGTCTTCGGTGCACGGCCGAGCTCCCGGCGGCCGCCGCGCCACAAGACGATGAGCGCGTTGTCGGCACAGTCGAAGGCCTTGTCGTGCCCGACTTCGTTGCCGGCGATCATGTCGAGACTCTTGCGCACCATCTTGCCGCGCGCGTTCTGCTCGACGGCCTCAGTCTCCGCGGCGAACCCGACGATGAACGGCCGCGACGGGCGCGCGGCGACGGTCGCGATGATGTCGATCGTCCGCTCCATCTCGAGGACGGCCAGTCTGTCCGTGCCGGCGCCCCCGGCGTCCAGGGCTTTCTTGATCTTGTGATCGGGCGGGTTCGCCGGCCGATAATCCGCGACCGCGGCCGTGGAGATGAAGATGTCGCAGGCCCCCACCTCGCCGAGCACGGCGCCCAGCATATCGGCGGCGCTTTCCACGTCGATTCTGCGGACGCCGGGCGGACTGGCGAGCGCGACGGGACCGGTGATGACCACCACCTCCGCGCCGGCCGCGCGGGCGGCCTCGGCGACGGCGAAGCCCATCTTCCCCGAGCTACGGTTGCTCACGAAGCGCACCGGATCGATCCGTTCGCGCGTGGGCCCGGCGGTGATCAATACACGCTTTCCGGCGAGCGGTCCGCGAGGCATGAGGAGCCCATCGGCGAGGCTCGCGATCGACTCCGGCTCGAGCATGCGTCCCGGACCGACCTCGCCGCAGGCCTGGTCGCCCTCGGCCGGGCCCAGCAGCCGAACTCCACGTTCCGCGAGCCGCGCGACGTTGGCCTGCGTCGCGGCATTGCTCCACATCACGCGGTTCATGGCGGGCGCCAGCGCGAGGGGCGCCTGCGTCGCGAGGCACAGCGTCGCGAGCAAATCATCCGCACGGCCGGTCGCGAGCCGCGCGATGAAGTCGGCGCTCGCCGGGGCGACGAGCACCAGATCGGCCCAGCGCGCGAGCTCGATGTGACCCATCGCCATCTCGGCCGCGGGGTCCCACAGCTCGGAGCGGACCTCGCGCCCAGAGAGCGCCTGAAAGGTGAGCGGAGTCACGAAGCGGCGGGCCGAATCGGTCATGACGACCTGCACCTCGGCTCCACGTTCGCGCAGCCGGCGCACGAGCTCCGCGCCCTTGTAAGCGGCGATGCCGCCGGTCACCCCGAGCAGGATGCGCTTGCCTTGCATGGAATTTCGAGAAGCTCCGCCCCTTGCAGCATTATCCGGCTCGTCTCCCCGCCAGGCAAACCGGAAGGGTCCACGGCGACCGGTGGCCCGTGGTGCCCGGCCACCCGCGCAACCTTGCGAATCGCCGGCGGTATTGGTATAAAACGCGCCCCTCGTAGGGCAAGCGTCCTGCGGGGCGCGAATCTCACCTCCAAGGCTCGACCCATGTCCCGAGTGTGCCAAGTCACGGGCAAGCGCCCCACCGTCGGCAATCGCGTGTCTCACGCGAACAACAAGCGCCGCCGGCGCTTCCTGCCGAACCTCCACCACCAGCGCTTCTGGCTGGAAGCGGAGAAGCGCTGGATCATGCTGCGCGTCTCGACACACGGCCTACGTACCATCGAGAAGCGGGGTATCGAGGTCGTCGTGGCAGAGCTGCGCAGCCAAGGAGTGGAGGTCTAGCTGCACTGGCGCGCTCAGCGGCGGACCGCTGCCAGCTCGCCTCGTAGTTCCGGAGATCTGCCATGCGCGAAAAGGTCAAGCTGCTTTCGACGGCCGGAACCGGCCACTTCTACGTCACGACGAAGAATCGCCGGCTGCATCCCGACAAGCTCGAGGTGCGCAAGTTCGATCCCGTCGTGCGCAAGCACGTCGCGTACAAAGAGACGAAGATCAAGTAGCGGCGCCGTGGCCGGGCTGCCCAGCCCCGACCCCCAGCGCGGCCAGCGCGATCTGCTGGGCCCGGCGTAACCGGCACGAGCCGGCGCGAGTGGGGCGGCCGCGCCGCCGGCATGCTTTTCCGAGCGCGACTTGCCCGAGCTTCCTGAGGTCGAGACCACACGCCGCGGCATCGAGCCGCACGTGCTGGGCCGCACTATCCTCGGACTCGAAATCCACGATTCACGCCTGCGCTGGCCCGTACCGCCCGAGCTCCCGGAGCAGCTCGCCGGACAGCGCATCGAGCGCGTCGGGCGGCGCGCGAAGTATCTCCTGATCGGCCTCACGCGCGGCACGCTGCTGTGGCACCTCGGGATGTCCGGCAGCCTGCGGGTGCTCCCGGTCGGAACGCCCCGACGCACACATGACCATCTCGACCTGATCCTCGACTCCGGCCGCGTGCTGCGCTTCAACGATCCGCGGCGGTTCGGAAGCCTGCACTACACGACGGGCGACTGCCTGGCGCATCCTCTGCTCGCGCACCTCGCGCCCGAGCCGCTCGGCCCCGGATTCGATGCGGACTATCTCTGGAAGATCACGCGCAAGCGCCGCGTGACCATCAAGCAGCTCCTCATGAACAGCCGCCTCGTCGTCGGCGTCGGCAATATCTACGCGAACGAGGCGCTGTTCCGAGCGCATGTCCGCCCCCGGCGCGCGGCGCGCGGCTTGACGCGCGTGGAGACGGCGCGGCTCGCGCGCGCGATCCCCGAGGTGCTCGAGCTCGCGATCCGCGCCGGCGGCACGACGCTGCGCGACTACGTGGGGGCCGACGGCAACCCCGGCTATTTCCGGCAGCGCCTGTCCGTGTACGAGCGCGCCGGGGAGCCCTGCCGCCTCTGCCACACGCCCATCCGTGCCGTCATCCAGGGGCAGCGCTCGACCTATTACTGCCCCGTGTGCCAGCGATGATACGGCTCAGCGCCTCGGCGGCTGGATGAGCTCGAGCCGGTTACCCGCCGGATCCATGGCGAGGCCGATCATCATGCCCGTGTGGCCGAACGCGCGCGGCTTGCCGAGCATCTTGCCGCCCGCCGCGGTGATGGCCGACGCCGTCGCGTGGATGTCCGTCACCTGGAAGATGAGGTGCGGCACCGGATCCTTGATGGCATCCGTCGGCCGGTGCATGACGACCACCTGCGGGCCCCGGTTGGCCTTCGCGGCCGCGGGCGTGGTCCCGAAGTTCATCATGATCTCGAGCATCCCCGGAAATTTGAGCCGGTTGACCTCATGCAGCCCGAAGGCGGACTCGTAGAACTTCGCGTCCGCCTGGACGTTCACGGCCCCGACGCGGCCGGCGTCGAGTGAAGCGCCTGCCTCCGCAACGCGCGGCTGCGCGATCCCCACGGCGAGCAGCATCGCTCCCGCCGCCGCCAGAAATCCCACGCTTCGGTTCATTTGTGCTCTCCCTGCCGGTTTCTCCGGCTCGGCCGATCATAGCGCGGCGCTCGCGCTCGTGTCAGTCGGGCACCACTGCCGCATGAGGCGGCCACCACGCCCTTGTCGAGCGCACACCGTGCTCGTCTCAGGCGGGCACGGCGCTCGTCACAGACGGCACTACGGCCGTGGCGCTCATCTGCGCCCTCACCTGCGGCAAGCTGCCGGCGTGGTGGCTCTGGATGAACCCGATGAACTTCTCACGGATGGCGCAGCGCAGG
Source organism: Steroidobacteraceae bacterium (assembly GCA_050738535.1). Classification (GTDB taxonomy): domain Bacteria; phylum Pseudomonadota; class Gammaproteobacteria; order Steroidobacterales; family Steroidobacteraceae; genus JASHUC01. The sequence continues at coordinate 3,126 of JBOHZT010000013.1, read as the reverse complement.
TCCCACGATTTCGACGAATCCGCCGAGGTCGCGAGCACGCGCAGCTGCATCGTGTGCTCGGTCGAATCGCTCACCTGGAGGTTCCAGAACCGCCCGTCCCAGAGCTGATGACCCTCGATGAACTGCTTCAGGAACTTGCGCCCCTCGTCGACCGGGAACGAGTAATCCACCCAGACAAAGACCGACCCGAGGAGCCCGGAGGTGGTTCGTGTCCAGTTCTGAAACGGCTTCTCGACGAAATAGGTGAGCGGCAGCACCAGGCGGCGGTCATCCCAGATGTGCACCACGACGTAGGTGAGAGTGATCTCCTCCACGCGGCCCCACTCGCCCTCGACGATCAGCACATCGTCCTGGCGCATCGGCTGCGCCATCGCGATCTGGAAGCCGGCCAGCAGGTTCGCGAGGGTCTTCTGCGCGGCGATTCCGGCGATGATCCCCGCGATGCCGGCGGACGCCAGCAGACTCGCGCCGAAGTGCCGTACTTCGGAGAACATCATCAGCACCGAGGAGACGGTGAGCAGCCCGATGGCCACGTCGACCACCTTGCTGATGACGTGAACCTGCGTGTACACCTTGCGCGCCCGCAGATTGTCCTTGGCCGTGATGTCGAAGCGCATCAGCACGCCCCGCTCGAAGATGCGGACGGCCTGGAACAGGATCAAGGCGAGCGCCCCGATCAGCAGGATGCTCGTGCCCTTCGAGGCCACCGCCGCGTAGCGCGCGGGCAGCCCCAAGATCGGCAGCGCGAAGATCACTCCCAGTACCGGCACCGCAACGCGCAGGCTCCTGCCGATGAGCGGCACTAGCAGGTCGTCCACCTGGCTGCTGGTGCGCGAGGCCCACAGCTCGAGACGTACGTCGATGACCCGCGTGAAGCGGAAGAACAGCCAGAAGATGACGACGAACACGCCGAGATCGAACACCGTGTCGAGGAACCCCCGAACGGCGGCAGCACCGCGCGTGGGCTCGAGCGCGATGATGAGCGGCGCCACGGCGAGATACACGCCGTAAGCCCAGATGAGGACGTACACGGGCTTGCCGAGCGCGGCGAAGATGTGACGCTCGAGCGACCGCGCCTCGAGCATGCTCCTCTCGAGCGCCTCCCCCTCGGCCGGCGCTTGGTCCGCGGACGCTTTGCCGGCGGATGCTTTGCCTGCGGATGCTTTCCGCTCGAGCAGCTCGGCCTTGCGCATGTGGCGCCGCACGATCGCGGCCGCGACGAGGTGCGCGATGAGCGCGAGTACCAGGAATGCGAGCGCCGCGCAAAGGTCCGCCCACGTGATCGAGCCGACGACGGGGCGTCCCGCCGCTCCGCCGAGCAGGCGCCCGCTCCAGCTCTTGAAGAAAACGGCGAGGGCGGTCGAGAAGGGGTCCATGGCATCTCCTTGGTCGATCTTTCGAACGACCCGGATGATGCGGGGCGCGGCCGCCCGCCTTCAACCCCGGAAGAGGCCGCCGCGCGCCCGCGGCGGGAGGCCTATTTCGAGCTGACGAGCGTCAGCCGCTGCGCCGTCGGGCGCCCATCGAGCGTCGCTCGCAGATCGGACATCAGGTTGTGCGCGTCGCGGCCGTGCGCGGCAACCGCCGCCTGATCCTTGTAGCGCTCGATGATCACGTAGGTATGCGGCCGCCCGTTGCTATAGAGATCGTAGGAAAGATTGCCGAGCTCGTTCGCGCGGACCTTGGCCTCCATCGTCCGGAAGGCCGCCTTGAAGGCGCCATCCTCTCCCGGCTTCACCTTGAATTGGACCACGAACGCCGTTGCCGTGCTCCTGCGGTGCGCCGCGCGCGACATGTGGCCGTGAGCGTCTCTCGACATGGCGCCATGCGCAGCCGGCGGCGCGTGGCCGGGCGCCTGCGCGTGTGCCGCGGTGATCATGGCCGCGAGCGCAATGCCCGCGAAGATCGTATGAATACGCATGTGTGTCTCCCCATTCTTAGAGTCTGTCGGGACGAGGATCGTCGCTCGCGCGCGGCGAAGTCAAGCGCGCCGCAGCTTCTTCAGCTCCTCCTCCACGATCGGGTGCACGAACTCGCGCACCTCGCCTCCAAGGACCGCCACCTCGCGCACCAGGGACGACGAGATGAACGTGAACTGCTCCTGCGGCGTCAGGAACACGGTCTCGATGTCCCGCGAGAGATGGCGGTTCATGTTGGCGAGCTGGAACTCGAACTCGAAGTCCGACACGGCCCGCAGCCCGCGGATGATGATGGTGAGCCCGTGCTTGCGCGCCAGCTCCACGGTGAGCTCCGAGTACCCGAGCACCTCGACGTTCGGGATGTCGGCGAGCACCCGTCTTGCGAGATCCACCCGCATGTCGAGCGGCAGGAGCGGGGCCTTCCCCGAATTCGCCGCGATCGCGACCACCACCTTGTCGAACATGCCCGCGGCACGGCGCACCAGGTCCGTGTGCCCGTTGGTGATGGGATCGAAGGTGCCGGGATAAACGGCGTTACGCTTCATCGGTGGGACCCGGTATCGGTGGCTCGCTCGAACAGATCATACCCGACCTCACCCGCGCGCTTGGACCGGAGCGCGTTCCAGGACGGCGGCATTCGCGGGACCTCCCCGCGCGAAGGGTGCTCGAGATAGACGAGAGCCCGCGGCGCGAGCCAGCCCGATCGCTCCAGCCGCTCGGCGGCCGCCGCGGCGAGCTCCGTGCCGAACGGCGGATCGAGGAAAACGAGATCGAACGCGCCCGGCGGCTCCTCGGAGGACCGGCAGACATCCGCAGACCGGCGAGCACCGAGATATTGGAGCGCGTCCGTCCGCCGCACCGCGGCCTTGCCTGTCCCCCATTGCGCGAGCAGCCGCTCCAGCGCGCTCGCGGCGGCAGCCTCCTGCTCCACGAACTCGACGTGGGCCGCGCCGCGTGAGAGCGCCTCGAGGCCGAGTGCGCCGCTGCCCGCGAATAGATCGAGACAGCGGGCCCCGACCACGCGATCGGCGAGCCAGTTGAACAATGTCTCGCGCACGCGGTCAGGCGTGGGGCGGATGGCTTCGGATTGAGGAAAGCGTAGCCGCCGGCCGCGCCATTCGCCCCCGATGATGCGCAGCAGCCGTGAATTCGAGCCGCGCCGGTGGGCAGAGGCTACAATACGCCCCATCGAGCGAATCACTCATGT
>JBOHZT010000012.1:0-26617 GCA_050738535.1 Steroidobacteraceae bacterium | reverse complement strand
CTCCAGGAGCGTGAGCGATACCGACTCGATCGGATCCGGCACGTCGAGCAGCCGCGACAGGCGCCAGGGCGCGGCGGCCACGTCATCGCCCTTGTTGGCGACGGTGCCGTACAACTTCACAATCCTGGCCGCGTTGAACACCGAGCGGTCGACCTTGCTGACCTCGTCGTCGAACCTCGCCGCGAGTGCCTCGAGGATGCTCTTCACAAGGTCGCGACTGGCGTCATCGTTCCGGAGGTCGATGCGGTACAGCAGGTGTGCGCCGTTGCCGGATTCTGCGACCGTAGGCTTCGGCCAACCGCGCTCGGTGAGATAGGCGTTCACCTTGCCGGCGCAAGCCTTGGCGGCCTCGAACTGCTCAGGCGTCGAGCTCGTGTCCTTCGGCCTGGACGGGTCGAGATCGATCAGGAGCCAGCGGCGAGCGGTCACATTCGCGTCGGTCGCGGTCGCCTGTGCGTAGCCTTCAATGCGGTTCGCGTAGCGGCCCAACAGCTGCGGGTCGAGCGGGTTCATCGCGATGTAGATGCTCGCGCCCTCCGCGTTGAGCTTCGCGGCCGCATCGACCAGCTCCTCGCGGTGCTCGTGGTCGAAGTAGCCGGCGAAGATCCGCTTCTTGCCGCGCTGAAAGATCGCGCGCAGCTCGACGACGCCCTCGGGATGGAGCAGGGCGACGGCGCGGCGCATCTCCGAGCGGTCAGGGGTCAGCTGCTCGGCCGACGGAGCGCAAGTGATAGAATCGGAGTGTCCAGCGCTGATGTAGCCGTGCGCCGGGACTGGCATCCCGGGCGCGGCGCTGGCGAGCATCACGCCGCCTCCGTGCCGAGCGCGGGCATCAGAGCTTTGCGCCGCTCGAGCAGCTGCTGCACGAGCTGGCGGAGCTCCTCCGTCGAAGCGCCCGCGATCCGAGCGGCGAGCAGCTGCTGGTTCTCGTGCGCCGGCCACGTGGAGGCACGCCCGAGCCGGATCGGCGGCGGCCAGGTTCCGCGCTGGACATCGAGGTATAACTGGCTGCGACTATCGCCGCGGCGCCCGAGCACTTCCGGGAGCCGCTCGAGGCGGAGTTCAGGGGGCATGTTGAGTGTCCGTGCTGATGTGGGCGGACGCGCATGGTGTAGCAGGGATAAGTTCCCGCAAGCATTCTTTCGCTCCTGCTGGTTCCGCGATCGACAATCCGAATCCGGATAGCCGCGGTCATTCGCGAGCGGTCGCCGCCCGTCCGCGCGCACGCGCGAATGCTGGCGACCGTTTGGGCGCGCGCGCGCACGCGCGAGGGCTTCGGCGCCCGACAACGGTCACAGGCACGTCACGCCGCGGCCTTCCGCTGTTGCGCTGAGTTTCCAGCACGGCACACTGCTGCATATGGATGCACAGTCTCGCCCACATCCGCTCGCACACACGATCAACGCGGCCGCTACTGCGCTCGGAATCTCGCGTCGCACCGTCTATCAGCTGCTCGCCACCGGCGCGCTCCGGTCCGTGCGTGTGGGCGCCAGGCAGCGGATTCCGACGGCTGAGCTCGCACGGTTGCTCGAGGTCCGCTCACCGTGCGCTCCCGAGCTGATCGAGACCGCGGCCACACTGGCTGAGCCCGTCACCGCGGCGCCGGCCACCGTAGAGCGGGACGTCGAGCCCTCGGCGCCAGAGTCGGGCAGCGAGCCGCTGACTCCGCTATCCGAGCTGATGCGGCGCGCTGGCGTCTGACTACGCCCCCCTTCTCGCTGGCGCATGCCGCCGAGCGGCGTACGCTTCGCGCTGCCTGCGAATCGGGGCGACCGGCTGCTCATAGTCGAGCATCGTCGATGGCCCGGCGCCCTGCGAGGCGCGCGGAGAATTGCCTGGCGGCGCGAACTAGGGTCGACGTGGCCAGCGGCTCAGCTATGGCAATCGGCTGAGCAGGCCAGCCCAGTACCGGACGTGATCCTCCGGGTCATCGCGCTCGCCGCTGAGGATGTTCCTGGCTTGGGCCTGTTCCATCGTCGGTCCGAACTCGTACGGCGGCTCCGATCGCAAGATGCCCCAGCTGCGCAGCCGCTGCCAGGTGCCGGGGTCGTCGGTCACGAGCGAGCAGCCGGCGACTTACCCGCTGGCATCTCCCGGGGCGGTAGACTGCGCCCGCGAGACCCGGGGCGAGTACAACCGTGATGGGGACAGGCCATTGAACGCAGTAGAAATCGAAGAAGCTATCTCGAACTTGGCCGAGCAGCCCTTCGACGCCGTGAACTTCCCCTATGCGTTCCTCGAGGCCTTCGGGAACAAGGAAACGACGATCAGGCGGCTGCGCAAGGGCGAGTCGAACAGGTCCGATCTGGGCGGCGTCCTCCAGACGAACAACATCCACATCAAAACCTGCGAGGTGGGCGAGGTCACGACCACGCTGCGGGCGCTCAAGGGCAGCCCCGCGACCGCCCGCGCCAAAGCGAAATTCGTGCTGGCGACGGACGGCGCGGACTTCGAGGCCGAGGACTTGGCGAGCGGGGAGACGGTCGCGTGCGGGTACCCAGAATTCCCGGACCATTTCGGATTCTTCCTGCCGCTCGCCGGCATCAGCACCGTCCGGCAGATCGCAGAGAACGCCTTCGACATCCGGGCAACGAGTCGTCTGAACAAGCTCTACGTGGAGCTGCTGAAGTGCAACCCTGAATGGGAGAACAACGAGCGCCGCCACGCCATGAATCACTTCCTGGCGCGCCTCATCTTCTGCTTCTTCGCCGAGGACACGGATATTTTCCGCGGCACGAGCCTTTTCACCGGTACGGTCGAGCGGATGAGCGAGCGCGATGCATCGAATACCCATGAGGTGATCGCCGCCCTGTTCCGCGCCATGAACACTAAGACGGAGGATCGGGAGAGCACCGGCATCCCCCGATGGGCTCATGCCTTCCCCTACGTCAATGGTGGCCTGTTCTCGGACGACCTCGGGGTGCCCCGCTTTAGCAGGGTCGCCCGAGCCTACCTGCTTCACATCGGAAATCTCGACTGGAAAAAAATCAATCCGGACATTTTTGGCTCGATGATCCAGGCGGTGGCGGACGATGAAGAGCGCGGCGCGCTCGGCATGCACTACACTTCCGTGCCGAATATCCTCAAGGTCCTCAATCCCTTGTTCCTCGACGACCTGCGCGCAAAGCTTGAGGAGGCCGGCGACAACTCACGGAAGCTCCTCAACCTGCGCGAGAGGATGAAGCGGATTCGCGTGTTCGATCCAGCCTGCGGCTCGGGAAACTTCCTGGTGATCGCCTACAAGGAGATGCGCGCAATCGAGGCGGAGATCAACCGGCGGCGAGGCGAGGCGCATCGGCGATCTGATATTCCGCTAACTAATTTCCGGGGGATTGAACTGCGTGATTTTCCCGCCGAGGTCGCACGTCTCGCGCTCATCATCGCCGAGTTTCAGTGCGACGTGCTCTACCGCGGCCAGCAGGACGCTCTGGCCGAGTTTTTGCCGCTCGACGCCGAGAACTGGATCACCTGCGGCAATGCGCTTCGAATCGATTGGCTAAGCGTCTGCCCGCCGACTGGAACGGGTGTTCACTTCCAAGGCGACGATCTGTTCAGCAAGCCGCTCGACCAGGGAGAGATCGACTTCGAGAACGAGGGCGGAGAGACCTACATCTGTGGGAATCCACCGTATCTGGGGTTCACATGGCAGTCCGACGAACAGAAGGCGGACTTGAAGGCGATTTTTAATGGCCGAACAATAGGCTGGAAATCATTGGATTACGTCACCGGTTGGTTCATGAAGGCTGCCGATTACGGTATAGAGACCAGTACTGTGGCCGCCTTTGTTGCTACCAATTCGATCTGCCAAGGCGAACAGGTGTCGATATTGTGGCCGTTGATTTTCCAATTTGGCTATGCAATATCGTTTGCTCATACCAGCTTCAAGTGGGCCAATCTCGCTAGCCACAAGGCAGGCGTGACCGTTGCAATCATTGGCATTTCGAGAAATACCGGAAGAGTGCGCAGGCTCCTTTCGGTAGCCGACAGCGGGTCGACGATAGAACGAAAAGTTGAATACATTAACGCTTATCTGGTTCCGGGTCCGAATATTATCGTTACGCCAGTTGCCAGGCCATTGGACGGCCGAGGGCTAATGGAATGGGGAAACAAGGCTACAGACGGAGGGAATCTCTTCTTTACCGCAGAGGAACACCGACGCTTGCTATCGCAGTCGCCGGGAGCCGGGCGGTTCGTCAGGCGTTTCCTCGGGGCTCGGGAATTTATTCGCGGGGAGGAGCGGTATTGCCTCTGGATCTGCGATACAGATCGAGAGGAAGCGGAAAGAATACCCGAGGTACTGAAACGTATCGAGGCAGTTGCGAGAATGCGAGCGGCAAGCAAAGCGATGGAAACGCGGCCGGCAGCTTCTTTTCCCCACCGATTTAGGCAGATCCAATCGGTCGCGCGGGAATACTCCGTGGTTGTGGCGCGAGTGAGCTCTGAGAACAGGGAGTACCTGCCGGTGGGACTCGAAGGCGAAAGCACGATAATTGGTGATCGCAACTTCGCGCTATATGACTCCCCTCTGTGGAATATGGCCGTGATTGCATCACGCTTACATCTCGTTTGGATTGCCACTGTCTGTGTGCGGCTGCGAACCGATTTCTCGTACTCCAACACCCTCGGCTGGAACACGTTTCCAATCCCTGCGCTCACCGACAAGATGAAAGCCGACCTGACACGCTGCGCCGAGGACATCCTGCTCGCGCGCGAGCAGCACTTTCCCGCGACCATTGCCGATCTTTACGATCAGGAGACCATGCCGGAAGACCTGCGCGCGGCGCACGAGCGCAATGACGAAGTGCTCGAGCGCATCTATATCGGCCGGCGCTTCAAGAACGACACCGAGCGGCTCGAGAAGCTCTTTGTGCTCTACACCACCATGACGGCTCAGCAGGGAGGAGCAACGAAGCGAAAGGTACGGCCAGACGCATGACTCTAGATCCGAAGTCGATTCCTTCCATTTCCGTCTCCTATCCCGGAACTGGTACCTCCACGCGAGCCAATGCGCTCGGCATGCGTCCGATGCAGGAACGCGCGTTCGAGAAACGAGGGGAGCAGTACCTCCTGATCAAATCGCCGCCCGCCTCAGGTAAGAGTCGAGCGCTCATGTTCATCGCGCTCGATAAGCTCGCGAACCAGGGCCTGAAGCAAGCAATCATCGTCGTGCCGGAGAAGGTGATCGGGGCAAGCTTCCACGACGAGCCGCTGCGGAAGTTCGGCTTCTGGGCCGACTGGCGCGTGGAGCCTCGATGGAACCTATGCAATGCCCCCGGTGGAGATAACGGCGGGAAGGTGAAGGCTGTCGGTGCATTCCTCGCAAGCCCCGACAAGGTGCTCCTCTGTACCCACGCGACCTTCCGCTTCGCGGTCGAGGAGTTCGGCGTCGAGCGATTCGACAACCGGCTGATCGCGGTGGATGAGTTTCATCATGTCTCGGCCCACCCCGACAACCGGCTCGGAACGCACCTCGGGCAGTTCATTGCTCGCGACCGGGTACACATCGTCGCAATGACGGGCTCATACTTCCGCGGGGACGCGGAGGCGGTGCTTGCGCCGTCTGATGAGGCGCGGTTCGAGACCGTCACCTATACCTACTATGAGCAGTTGAGCGGCTATGAGTACTTGAAGCAGCTCGACATCGGGTACTTCTTCTACTCCGGTTCCTACGTCGATGACCTCTTGAAGGTACTGGATCCGGCGCAGAAGACGATCATTCACATCCCGAACGTCAATTCCCGTGAGAGCACCAAGGACAAGATCAAGGAGGTCGAGCACATCATCGAATCGCTCGGCACCTGGGAGGGCACCGATCCGGTGACCGGATTTCAGCTGGTGAAGACTCCGGCCGGGGCGACGCTTCGGATCGCAGACCTGGTCGATGATGACCCGGTGAAGCGCGATCGCGTAGCCGCTGCCCTGAAGAACCCAGCGCAGAAGGACGCTCGGGATTACGTCGATATCATTATCGCCCTCGGGATGGCGAAGGAAGGATTTGACTGGATCTGGTGCGAACACGCGCTCACGGTCGGCTATCGGTCGAGCTTGACCGAGGTCGTGCAGATCATCGGGCGGGCGACCCGGGATGCGCCGGGCAAGACGCGCGCGCGCTTCACGAACTTGATCGCCGAGCCCGATGCCTCCGAGGAAGCCGTGACCGAGGCGGTGAACGACACGCTCAAGGCGATCGCCGCAAGCCTTCTCATGGAGCAGGTGCTCGCGCCTCGCTTCGAGTTCAAGCCCAAGGTCAGCGATGGCGGCCCGACTCCGGGCTTCGACTACGGTCCGGGAGGCTACGACCCGAACAAGTGCAACATCGGCGTCACTGAGCAGACGGGGCAGTACCAGATCGAGATCCGGGGGCTCGTCGAGCCGAAGGGCCCGGAAGCGCTTCGTATCTGTCGGGAAGATCTGAACGAGGTGATCGCGGCCTTCGTTCAGGACAAATCCGCCCTGGAACGGGGGCTATTCGATGAGGAGATCGTGCCCGAGGAGCTCACCCAGGTGCGTCTCGGCAAGATCATCAAGGACAAGTACCCCGAGCTCGCCGGGGAAGATCAGGAGGCCGTGCGCCAGCACGCCATCGCGCTCTTGAACCTCACGCAGCAGGGGAAGAAGGCGGCGCTTGCAGGCGACAACAGTGATCCGACCGCCGCCGCCAATACCGCCCTAATCGATGGCGTGCGCCGGTTCGCCATGGATGTGCGGGAGCTCGACATCGACCTCATCGATTCGCGCAATCCCTTCGGAGAGGCCTATGCGATCCTCGCCAAGGCCATGAGCGAGGAGAGTCTGAGGCAGGTTGCCGCGGCGATCGCGGCCAAGCGCACGACCTTGACACCCGAGGAGGCCCGAGAACTTGCCGTGCGCGCCGTCAAGTTCAAGCGCGAGCGAGGACGGATTCCCGCGCTCACGGCTCAAGATCCCTGGGAGCGAAGAATGGCCGAAGGGGCTGCCGCCTTCGTCCGCTTCAAGGATGAGGGTCGCTATGGCGGACAGTGACCTCGAGGAGCTGCGCGCGGAACTCGATGACTTCGCCGAGCCGGCGCCGACGGGCGGCCGCTCTGCGCGAGAGGAGCGCGTCATCGCCGGGTTCGAGGAGATCCAGCGCTTTGTTGAGCATCACGGTCGCATCCCGCAGCACGGGGAGGATCGCGACATCTTCGAGCGGCTCTACGCCGCACGCCTCGATCGCCTGCGAGCGCTCACCGAGTATCGCTCCCTCCTGGCGGAGCTCGACTACCAAGGGCTGCTTGCCGGCCCGGCGGCACCCCCCGCCGCTCCCGAGGAGACGCTGAGCGATGATGAGCTCGCCTCTGAGTTGGCGGGCGCCGGACGGGCGCCCCCGATCACCGAGCTTCACCACGTCCGCGCGAGCGGCGAGAAGCGGGAAGCCGAGGAGATCGGAAGTCGCACCGCATGCCGGGACTTCGATGCGTTCAAGCCCTTGTTCGAAAAGGTCAGAAGCGAGATCAAGTCCGGTATCCGGGAAACGCGCCGCTTCAAGACCCGCAAGCTCGAGGAGATCCAGAAGGGCACGTTCTTCATCGTCGGAGGCCAGATCGCCTACATCGCCGAGGTGGGCGAGGAGTTCACGACTCACTACGAGCGGCCCGATAGTCGCCTGCGGGTGATCTACGACAACGGAACAGAGAGCAACGTCTTGCAGCGCTCGCTTCAGCGTGCCCTGCACCGCGATGCGGCGGCCCGGTTCATCACCGATCCCGATGCGGGACCACTCTTCGCGCATGCTGCTGACGACGACGATGAGGAGAGTGGCACGATCTATGTCCTGCGGAGCAAGTCCAACCACCCGCTGGTCGTGGAGAATCGCGAAGTGCTGCACAAGATCGGTGTCACAGGTGGCGATGTCGCGGCACGCATCGCCAATGCAAAGCTCGACCCGACTTTCTTGATGGCCGACGTCGAGGTGGTGGCGACCTACAAGCTCGCCAACATCAATCGGATCAAGCTCGAGAACCTGATCCATCGAGTGTTCGATCCGGCGCGGCTCGACATCGAGATCAAGGATCGATTCGGCAAGACTGTGGTCCCGCGCGAGTGGTTCCTCGTGCCGCTCTTTGTCGTGAATGAGGCGGTGCAACGTATCAAGGACGGAAGCATCACTCGATACCTCTATGCGCCGAAGGCGGCACGCCTCGAGCTCGCGAGCAGCACCTAACGGACAATTCGCGACGGCCGGCCCTGTCGCCTATTCGCCTTCCGGCCAGTCGGAGAGAATCTCGCCGGTCACGGCATCGATCGTAACCGTGCGAGTCGATCCGAGCATCATCGCGCCTCCGAAGTCGCTCGGAACGAGGATCTTCCACGCGGGCTGCCCGGCCGGCTCCCGATCGAGGGACGTCACTGGCTCGGGTCTTCTCAGACGATCGAGGCTCAATCCCCGGCCGGACGGGGGCAATTCTTTCTCGCCGTCCTCATCTGGCGTCCAGTCGTCCGAACATGGCCCGAGGACCTCGATGCGCGCAGCCGGATCGAACGGCTCCCGCGGAAGCCATGTCTCGTAGCACTCCAAGCACGCCCGGAGCTGACGAGTGAGATGTCTGTACGCGATTTCGACGGCTTCCCCGCGCGTGATCCGGCCGGCCTTCCCGCCGTGTTTCCAGCCGTCGCTGCGGATGGGCCGGGCCGTGGGGCGACGAGCGAGCTCCTCGCGCCTTCGCTCCTCCTCGGCTTGACGCTGACGCTCAAACCGTTCCCATGCCGCTGCCGCGCCCGGCAGCCGCAGTGCACGTTCGGCCGGTTTCGTGCGCGTGAGATGCCAGCGCCAATAGCGGGCACTCCCGTCCATCGGCTGGTACCACAAACGACTCCCGCAGTACTCATCGCCATCCTCGTCGATGCGCGCCTCATGCCGCCGTTCCGGATCAAGCATCTCCGCGCTCGCCGTTCCCGCTGCGATCAGCGCTTCGGCTGGCCCGCGGTAATGCACGCGAATCTGGCGTTTGTGGCCCTGTGCATCGCTGTCCGCGGTCGATGCAGCGACGAACACGTGAGGATAGCCATAAAGCGGCTGGAAGTCAGAATCCACGGCGGCACTCTCGGTGTGTTGCTCTACGCGCTCAGCGGGCCTGGCGCGGCTGGGGCGCCGCGCCGATTCCAGCGTCGCACCGCCTCACGATCGGAATGCGCACGCGGCCCACTGGCGCCGCAGCCCTCGCATCCGCACTGGTATACCGGCTTCTCGCCCGGGCCGCACTGCTCGGGGTGAATCACGATGGCAATCAAGACCTGCGTCGTCGGGCCGCAGAACGGACAGTCGCGCGGCATCGGTCCCGGGGACCCAGACCGTTCCACGGGTTTGAGCGGCCTCGTGTTGTCCACGATGAGTCGCAGCCTCGGCGGTTCGGGAGCGCTCATTTTCGTGCGCGTGTCGACACGCTCGAAGAATATGCCTTGCTCCGCAAGCTCGAACACTCTGCGGCGCCACGCCTCGGAGTTCGAGTATCGCAGCCACGCCGGGTATGCGTCTGGCAGCCGCATCGCAGCCTCGTAGGGCTTGAACAGGGTCAGCCGGCAGCGCCAATACGGCTCACTGCCGCGCGAGCTGAACTGGCGGCTCAGGCGGAAGTAATCGGAGTCGTTATCCCGTCGGCGGATGTGCCGCACGTCCGACGGCGCCGGCACGACCATATCCGCAGTCGCGATGCCCTTGCTGACGAGTTCCTCGGCGGACCCGGTGTAGCAGACCTGGAGCACGAGCGTCTTGCGCCTCTCGTCGTACTGCGCGCCGCGGACTCCAACGCGCACGCCGGAGGTAAAATCTAGCCGGGCATAGAGGGGCGGCATCACAGGCGCATCTCCGTTCTTGTTCCAGCCGATCATGTCGGACAGGCCGCGCGGCTGCCCTCGTGTGCACTGCGGCAGACCGCCAGATGACCGAACGATGAACGGACGGTCTGTTCCACACACGCTCGGAATGCAGGTGCGCGACCTCCGTCCACCGGCTCCCCGGCGCTTTTCTGTCAAGGTGCCCACCGATCCCCGCCGATCAAGTCCCAGCGAGCCGCCGCACGCGCCGTGCTATCGTTTCCGCATGGCCAAGCGCGCAGTCCCTCGAGCACTTGATGTCATCGTCACCACGCTCCGCCGCGAGCCCTTCGCCGACATCGTCGTCGGCACGAAGACGGCCGAGTACCGCGAGGTCAAGCCCTACTGGACGAAGCGCCTGAAGCGCGTCGGCCGGCCCTTCAAGCTCGTACTCCGCAACGGCATGAACCCGCCGGTCCCGGTGCTGACCGTCCTCATTGACCGCGTGACACCCGATCCGCGCCACCATCCGCGCCGCGGAACGTATTCACTCCACATCCGCCGGGTCCTCAAAATCGAGCACTGGGACCGTAAGCGATGCCGACCCCGATAGCGCCAGGGCGTCGCTGAAGCGGTCGAGGCTGGCGCGCAGCGCGGCGGGACCGAGGGATCGGGATTGCGCCGCAGCCGCGCGGTAGGATTGCATCGCAGCGTTGGATGACCTCTTTGGGGATCGTTGTGGTGAGCCGCCCGGCCGTGCGGATACGCGGTCGGGCGGCGACTGGGGGAATCAGGGTTCGGGCACACCGGCCTGGAAGGCTCGCCACGCATCGGCAGGGACGGCGCTTCCGGCAACCTCGAGCCAGTACGTGCGCCGGGCGGGCGTCAGGCGGTTCCACCAGGCGATGCCGGCCTCGGCGTCCGCGCGGACGAGCGGGCGCTCACCTTTCGCGGCCGCGCCGGTCTCTCGCGCCATGCGCTCGCAGCCGGGGAAGGTCTGGCTGGCCGACGCTTCGAATCGAGCGCGGTCACCCCCTTGGCGCGTGACCCTTTTGCTGGTTCTGCTGGTCCCCGACATAGGAATCCGGAAAAGCTGGGCCCTCGGCTTGCTCGGGCTCCGTCGATGCAAGGGCGACCCGTAGCTCCGCGATGGCGAACTCGATGGCCGTGGGCCAGTGCAGTGGTCCGTTCTCCGCGCCGCTGTTGCGCCACTCGCTCGAGGCGCGGTTGAGCAGCGCGAGAGCGCGGCGTACGGCGAGCTCGAGATCGGTCGAGGGACGCGCCGCGATGGGCGCGGCCGAGTCTCGATCGGGCATGGGTTGCCTCCAAGGTAGACGGTACTGCCAACCCGCTCGGTCGCGTACATAGCGCGGTCGAGCGGGGCCTCGGAAGATGGGGTAACTCGACGGTCAGGGGGTATTTTCGGGGGTATCTACTGACCGTCTCATTGCAGAACGGCTTGTGGATCAGCTGCTTGTGGCTCTACTGCGGTGCCGGCCCCGGGCACGATCCAACCTTCCGCCGCCGTCCACTCCCTGCGTCAATTCCCCTGAAAAATTGGCCTAAGCCGTCCGTAGTCGTCCGCCATCGTCCGTTGACAGCCGAGCATACGCGGTACTTTCAGTGTAACTACCCCCAATGAGATTCCCGATCGGGGGTAGCAAGGGGTACGCGCCATGCCGCTCACCGACACTAAGATCCGCACCGCCGACGCGTGTGCGACCTTGACGCGCGAGTAGTGTAGCTATACGCTGCTCGCATGATTCGCTCGTTCCGGCACGCGGGACTCGAGGACTTCTACCGGACCGGCTCCAAGGCTGGCATCCAGCCGAAGCACGCCAAGCGGCTCACGCTACAGCTCGGTCGACTGGCAGTGGCGAGCGGCCCGAACGACATGGGAGCGCCGCCCTGGCGCCTGCATCCGCTGAAAGGCACCCTCGAAGGCCATTGGGCCGTGTGGGTGGACGAGAACTGGCGACTTACATTCAAGTTCGAGGGCACCGACGTCGTGCTCGTCGATTACCAGGACTATCACTGAAGGAGGTCACATGACCGAGATGCACAACCCCCCTCACCCTGGCGCAGTGCTGCGCGAGTGGCTCGAGGGAGTCAGCGTCACCGAAGCTGCTCGCCGGCTCGGGGTCACGCGCGTTGCGCTCTCGCGCGTGCTCAACGGCGCCGCGGGCGTAAGCGCGGATATGGACTTGAGGCTCGCAAAGGCGCTCGGCACGACTCCGGGAAGCTGGTACGCGATGCAGGCGAGCTACGACATGTGGCAGGCGCGGCGGCGCTTCCGGGCGAAGGTGCGGCCCATCACAGTGCGATCTCAGCCGGACGGCGCAGCCGCGTAGCCGTCCTCACAAAACAGCCACGATCGCACGCCGCGGATGGGGACTATCACTGAAGGAGCAGACGATGACCCGTATGCACAATCCTCCTCATCCCGGCGAAGTGCTCGCCGACACCGTGCTGCGCGAGGACGGCGGCTTGACGGTGACCGAGTTCGCCATGCGGCTCGGCGTCTCCCGTGTGGCGCTCTCGCGCGTGGTGAACGGCCGCGCGGCCGTGAGCGCCGAGCTTGCCATCCGCCGCGCTCGGCGGTTCGGCCGAGAGCTGGCTCAACATGCAGGCGGCCTACGATTTGTGGCAAGCCGAGAAACGCAAGCGCCCGAAGATCATCCCGCTGCGCTTCGCGCATGCCTGACGCCTGCGCATCAGCGGCATCGATTCCCGCTTCCGACGGGTCGGATTCGTGGGGGCCATTTGCCCTCTCCCCACAGAGCGAGCGAATCTTCAAGGCCCATTGTCTTGGCAAGACGCCGCAGCCGGCTGGTGTCCAACTCTTCGAGGTCCACATCCTCGAGCGCTGGTAGCGAGAGCGTACTGCGCGGGCTTCTAGCCAGGTACAGCCAGTCAAGCAAGGCCTTCTCCGGCGTTGCGCGGGCGTGAGCGACTCCGCGATCGAGATCGAGGCGGTCCTCGAGCGCGCCCGCCTCGAGCATGCGGCGCGGCAGTGCGCGGACATAGACCGGCCCTGGCGCTGTATCGACCCTTCCAACTCTAGGACGTGTCGGGCCCGGATCCAGCGGAACGACCGCTGTTACGCCATGCGGCGGATTGTTGTATGCGCCGGCCTCATCGAGGGCCGTGTGTAACGAGACCACCGCGTCACGTCGCAGGTGGGGTACAGCATCAGCGAGCCTGCCGGCCGGCGACGTGAATCGATTCAGATAAAGTCCGCGCACGACAGGCACGAGCCTGTTGCGAGCTACGGCATCCCTGATCCAGGTGTGCAACGTTCTGTCCGGAACGGCAACTCCTCGCGCAATGTGCGCCACGCGCGCTAGCGCGCCCAGGGTAATCGCCGGAGGTGCACCGGGAACGCTCAACTCTCGTTCGAGAACTTGCTTCCACGCGATCACGGTTAGGCCTCACGTGCGCAGCACATGGGAGTCCAGAATGTCGGCCAGCGCCCGCTGGACGCGATTCTTCATTTCTTGCCATCGCGCCTCATCAAAGCGCTCGAGTACGGCAGGATCGATCAGCATTTGCGTGCGGAACAGATCCCAGTCCATCGAGTCGAGTTTCTGTTGGACTCGATGCGATGCCTCGGCCGGAGTCACCGCTGCATGGTCCAGCGCCCAATCGATCAGGCTCGGCCCGGGAACATGTGCCGGAAGGAGGAGATCAAGATCATAAACGTCGCGCGCGGCCGTACGCCCAAGGAGCGCTGCGAGTTTCATCGCGACCAGCGTGCCCTCGTCATAAAGGTCGACGTAGAAGGTTCCGAGGCCGAATGTGGCTCCTGCAACGACAGCCTGGCGGACTCGGCCAGGGGGTAGTACACGCCGCGATACTTCGATTTTCATGGCGAACGGCTCACCGGATGGCCCCTGCCCCCGCACTTTCCACTTCGGCGAGAGCTCGCCTTTACCGGGCGTGCCGACATGGACGTCGACCACTCCACTCCCTCTGAGCGCCTGCTGAATCGCCCGGGAGACCTGGTTGTGGAGACTCTCGGCCGTGCGCTGCTTCGGTCCCGGAAAATCGAGATCGACATCGCGAGTCAGCCGCGATTGCGTGTACAGCGTCGAGACCGCCATCCCGCCTTTCAGGACGAAGCCGCCCTTCCCCGCACGAAATAGCTCGCGCAGAAAACGGGCTTGAACTCGTTGAAGAAGATCGGGCATGATGCTATGTATTGCGTTCGTGCATTATAACAGCACTATTGTCATACATAAAGGCACCACCTCGCGCAGTGCCGCCTGGTCTGAGTCGGGACTCGGACACACGCCTCAACGTGATATTTCACAGGATGAACATCATGCAATTTATTGATATATATATTTATATTTATCATTTCTGACTGATCTGGCCGGCACGCTCGGTGACAGTATCGCCAAGCTCGGTGGCAGCCGGCTAAACTGCGCGGGCCGACAACCGTATCGAGCAAGGGGGTCATCCGATGAAAGCTCTCTGCACGGCGATCGTCCTCTCCTTCCTTGCGAGCGCCCAGGTGCTCGCTGCGCCGAGCGCGAAGCGGATCGCGGCACACTGCGACCGGGCTTGCCTCATCGACACGATGAACGCGTACTTGCGCGCCGTCGTGGATCACGATCCAGCGGAGGTGCCGCTCTCCGCGCATCTCGAGTTCGTCGAGAACACGGTGCCCATGCAGCCTGGTCAGGGGCTGTGGAGTACCGCCAGTGCACTGCCCTCCACTTTCAAGATCTATGTGCCGGATCCCGTGTCGGAGGAAGTCGCCCTGCTGTGCGTGATGCGCGCCGGCGGCAGGCCGATCGAGGCGGCGTTCCGCCTCAAAATCCGCCATGGACAGATCGTCGCTGCCGAGCACCTCTGGGCAGGCGATCTGAAGCCCGCGAATCTCGGGAATCTACAGGCGCCGCGTCCGGCTTTCCTGGCGACGGTGCCGCGCACCGAGCGCGATTCACGCGCGAAGATGCTGAGGATCGCTCTCACCTACTACACCGCGGTGACCACGGCCGACGCGAATCACGCGCCGTTCGCCGCCGACTGTGAGCGTCACGAGAACGGCATCGCGACGACCGGCAATCCGCCTCCGGCGAAGCCCGGGCGCGCGACGCTCATGTCACTCGGCTGCGCTGCCCAGTTGAAAACTCACGTCATGGACTACATCCGGCGCATCGAGCCGCGGCGCGTGATGATCGCGGATCCCGAGACGGGCCTCGTCTTCGGCCTCTCGCAATTCCGTCATCCGATGAAGCAGAAGGTCGAGAAGGTGACGGGCGTGCCGGGCGTCACCACGGCCTCGATGAATTTCAAGCCGTTCGACAACGTCGCCGCGCACGTCTTCAAAGTCTACGGCGGCAAGATCCATCAGATCGAGGCGCTGGGCCACACTGGAATGCCGTACGACTCTCCGACCGGCTGGGAGCATTTCCCCGACCACGGCCGATAGCGGTGTGGCCTCGCGTCACGGCAGCGCAGTCGCTTTCATTTGCGCATCGAGCCGGCTGACCAGGGCTAGATAGCGCCCGTTGCGGGCGAGGGGCACCGCGTATATCGGGTCCTCGGTGATGACGCCGGGGGGAAGCCCAGGCCTGGCGGCTGCGATCTGCTCCAGCAGGCCGGCCGCCTCCTCTCCGGCGCCACACCACGCGTCGACCTCGGCGGCCATCGATTCAGCCGCCGTTCGGTTGAACGGATCGCCCGTCTGCGCGGCGAGCGCGAGAGCCTGGCGAGCGGCGCTCACGGCGCGACGGTTTCCCCGAGGAAAGCGTCTGCATAAGCCTCGAGCCCCGCCAGGAACCAGCCATTGAATCGCGTCCGGCGGGCGCGCGCGACGAAATCGAGCATCACCCTGCCCTGCTTCGCCGCCGCGGCCGGGTCACCGAGCAGCAGGGTCCGCCCACCCCTCCTCCCTCGCGCCCGGACTCTCGCCGACCGCGTATGCCGCGATTCCGCCGATGTACGGGGTCTTCACCGGTCGGTCGCCGTACATCGCGACGAGCCGCCCGATATCCGAATAGCGGTGCTGGATCCGGAGCACGCGCGCGCCGAAATCGAGATCCGGGTAGAGATCTGCAAGCCCGAAGTCGAGGTCCCGGTCCGTCCCGCGTCCCGTGTAGGCACGGATGACCCATGCGCGATCGAGCCGCAACTGGCGCAAGCCCTCCGCGGCCGCCGGTCGCCGATCCTCGGCAATCGAGATCTCCTGGTCGAACTCACGCACGAGATCCGTAGGCCGTCTCGCGGCATACAAGGAGATCTTCAGCTCTCCGCTCAAGAAGGGATTCTCCGGATCCACCGTCAGCAGCTGCTTCATTTTGAGAATCGCATCGTCCCAGCGTCCCAGCCGGGAGAGCGTGTCCACTTCGCCGCCGAGCCATAGGGTATCGGTGAGACCCGCGTGCCGTGCTCGCTCGAGCAGCACGGCCGAGCGCGCGTAATCTCGATCGACGAGCGAGGCATAGCGGCCTTCGGCCGCGAGCACGTCCGGGTCGTCCGGCGCGAGGCGGCGCGCCGCGTCGATATCGGCCCGGATGGCTCGCAGTCTCGCCTCGCTGGTATCGAAGCTGAATGCAAACCCGAACAGCCCCACTCCGGCTCTCTGAGCATAGGCTCGGGCGAATCCGGGATCGCGCGCGAGCGCACGGCCCAAGAGCATCTCCACCCGTCTGACGGACTCCATCGAGCCGGTGTCGGTCAGCCCGTCGCGCGCGAGCAGCGCCTTCAAGTACAAGTCGTAGGCTTCGGGATCCCGTGTGAGTGGACCGGTCGCAGGCGGCGGTGCGCGTGTCGATGATCTGCAGCGTCAGGCGCACGTGACGCGCATCGCGCAGCACGGAGCCTTCGATGACGTGACCGGCGTTGAGCTCCCGAGCGATCTCGGGCACCGCCTTCGGATGCGCCCGATAGGTCATCATCGTCGTGCGGGAGATCACCTGCAGGTCCGGCGCCCTTCTGGCGAGCGCCGCGATGACCTCCTGGTGAAGGCCGTCGGCAAAGAACTCGTTCGCCGGATCGGGGCTCAGGTTCTCGAATGGCAGGATGGCGATGCGAATCCTGGCGGCAGCTTCGGAGGCGGCCGCGGTGCTCGTCACCGCCGCGTTGGCTCTTCCCGCAACCGTTGCCACGGGGAGCGAGCCGCCCCGGTACGGTCCCACGGTCACCGACTCATCGGCCGCCCAAGGGTGGTGCGCGAGTCCGTAGCCGCCGAGCAGCGCTGCCGCCGCCGCGGCAGCACCGGACAGCCAAAGCAGCAGGCGCCGCTTTCGCGGTGGGTCCGTGCGTACCCAGGAACCGTCACCACGAAGCGGTGCTCGCTGGGAGACTCCCGCAGAGCCCGGCGCACGATCGAGATGCTCTGGCCGAGGTTGTTCTCCTCGACGATGACGTTGGGCCAGACCGCTTGCATCAACGTCTGCTTGTCGATGAGCTGGTTCGGATGCTCCACCAGATACAGGAGCGTGTCGAAGGCTCGGGCCGTCAAAGCAACCGGCTCACCGCCGCGGCCGAGCAGCCGGCGCTGTCGCGGATCGAGCGAGAAGCCCGAAAAGGTATAGATCTGCGTGGCCGAAGCCGCGCTCATGACCGCCGCTCAGGATTTCTCACGACGATTCACGCAGGCCCAAAGCATCATCAATGCGTGGAGCGCCAATGTACTCCCACGCCGCAGAGGAGGAAATCGCCCGCTGCGGCGCAACCGACAGCGCCTTGATCGCCGCAACCGCCCTCGCCGCCGTTGCGCTCTCCGGACCGGCCCGCGCCCAAGCGCCCGTTCGAGCATCGACCGCCGCTCAAACCCAGGACGCCCCCAGCCCGTTCGTGCACTACGCCGTCGTCGAGCTCTCCACGCCCACCGGCGTGCGTGCCCTGTATCACCGAATCCGGGCCGCCGCCTGGCAGGTTTGCGGGGAGATGTTTCCGGCACCACAAGGCATCGAGAACACTCGGTGCCGGCAGGCCCTGGTCGATGCGGCAATCGACCAGGTGCATAGCCCCGCGCTCGCTGCGGTGCACCAGGGCAGACAGCCTGCGTCCCTAGTCACCGCCCGCATCAACCCCCGCTCACGGTAACGGTAGGGAGCGAGAGCGAAGCGGCGGGCCTGCGGACCCGCCGCTTCTCGCGTGGCTGCGCGCCTGCTGATCTTAGCCGCCCCTTGAGCCTCGCCTCACTCTCCCATCACCGCCGGCTGCCGCGCGCGGCTCGCGCGATTCTCCCGCGATCCCCCCTTGAATACGACGAGCAACGGAATGACCGCGAGCGTCGCAATCATGAGGAACTTGTAATCGTCGATGTAGGCGATGACTTGCGCCTGGCGCGTGATCATGGCATCGAGCGCCGCCCGGCCGGCGGCCGTCGTCGGGTTCCAGGCGTGGGCGATCGCGGGAGTGGCGAACAGCCGGTTGACCGCCGTGACGTGCCGGACGATGTCCGCGTGATTCGCCTGCGTGGCGCGCGCGAGCAAGCTGCCCACGATCGAAATGCCGATGCTCGAGCCGACGTTGCGCGACAGATTGTAGAAACCGGCGCCTTCGGGACGCACGCCCGGTGAGAGCGTCGAGAGCGTCACCACGCTGAGAGGCGTGAAGAGAAACCCCAAGCCCAGGCCTTGCACTATCCCAACGACGATGACCTCTGTCGCCGAGACGGCCGGGGTCCAGCCGGTCATCGCATAGAACGACCAGGCGGACGCCGCGAGCCCGATGCCGAGCAGCACCCGGGTATTGACGCGGCCGATCATCTTGCCGACGACCACCATGGCGCCCATGGTGCCCAACCCGCGCGGGCCCATCACGTATCCTGCCGTGATGACCGGATAGTTCATGAGATCCTGGAGATACGGCGGCTGCAGGGCGAGGGAGGCATAGAACGTGAGCCCGATGATGGCGACGAACAGCACCCCCGCCGCGAAATTCCGATCGCGAAACAGCGCAGGCCTCACGAACGGATCGTGCGCCGTGAAGGTGTGCACGAGGAACAGGTAGAACGAGGCGCTCGCGACGATGACCTCGATCACGATCTCCGGGGAGCTCAGCCAGTCGAGCTCCTGGCCGCGATCGAGCAGGATCTGCAGCGCGCCGATCGCGACGCTGAGCGTGATGAAGCCGAACCAGTCGAGCCGCGCCTCACTGCGCCGCGGGGGCTTCGGCAGGAAAACCGACATGCCGGCGAAGGCGAGTATCCCGATCGGCAGATTGATGTAGAACACGTACCGCCAGGTGTAATCCTCCGTGAGCCAGCCTCCGAGCACGGGTCCCAGGACCGGGGCGGCCATGACCGCCATGCCCCAGATCGCCATCGCGGACCCCTGACGTTCGGGCGGATTGATGTTGAGCAGCACCGTTTGGGAGAGCGGCACGAGCGAGGCCCCGAACAGGCCCTGCAGCACCCGGAAGACCACGATCTCCCCGATCGTCTGCGCCGCCCCGCAGAGCATCGACGCCACCGTGAACCCCGCGACACTGACGAGGAACAAGCGCTTCAGGCCGAAGCGGCCGGTGAGGAAGCCGGTGAGCGGCGTCGCGATCGCGGCCGCCACGATGTAGGAGGTGAGCACCCAGTCGACCTGGTCCTGGCTCGCCGCGAGGCTGCCTTGCATGTGCGGCAGCGCGACGTTCGCGATGGTCGTGTCGAGCGACTGCATGAGCGTCGCGAGCATCACGCAGATCGTGATCGGCCAGCGATTGGGATTGCTTGGCGAGAATTCCTCGGCCACGGCCGCCCCTCTACGGGAAGTGCGGCAAACCGCGGGCGTGGTGCGTATCGATGCTCACCTCGACGCTCTGGCCGGCCACGAGCGGCGGCAGGTTCTGGTCCCGGTCGCTTGCATCGAGGTTCACGCGCAGCGGGATGCGCTGCACGACCTTCACCCAGTTGCCGCTCGTGTTCTGCGCGGGCAGGAGCGCGAACTGCTGCGCGGCCGCCGGGCTGATGCTTGCGACGACGCCGTGCCACTTGCGCCCCGGATAGGTATCCACTCGTATCGTGACGGGCTGCCCCGGGCGCACGTGAGTGAGCTGCGTCTCCTTGGGATCCGCATGCACCCACAGGTGTTCGGTATCGACGAGATAGAACGCGGTCGTGGCGGCGGCAAGATACTTCCCCGGCTCGACGGACGGCACTTGGGTCACGATGCCGTCGAACGGCGCGCGCACGACCGTATGCGCGAGCTCGCGCGCCGCCTCGTTACGCTGTGCGAGCGCCGCGACGTAACGAGGATTGCCCTTGACGGAGCCGGTCGGATCGCCGTTCAAGCTCGCGGCGATGGCCGCGGCCTGCGCCTGCAGCGAGGCGAGCTTCTGAGCGGCGTTGTTGAGATTGCGCTGGGCGGTATCGAAGCCGGTCTTCGAGACGATGTGGCTCTTCGCGAGGCGCTGCGCGCGCCTGAACTGCGTGCGGCTGTACGACACGTCGTACTGCGCCTGCTTGATCTGGGCCTCCACGTCGCGATATTTCGCCTGCAGCGAGGCGAGATCGTTGCGTACGGAATCGAGCTCCGCGCTCGCGCGGTCGAGGGCATACCGGAACTTCAAATCATCGAGCGCGTACAGAGGCTGCCCACGAGTGACGCGTTGGTTCTCCCGGACATAGACGTGGGCGACGATTCCGGACACGTCCGTCGACAGCCCGACCGTGCTCGCCTCGACGTACGCGTCATCCGTGGTGACGATCGCGCCTCCGATCACATAAAGATACGCGGCGATGATGAGCACGAAGGGCAGGAGTGCGAACAGGGCGAGACGCACGCGGCGCCTCGATGGAGTGAACCGTACGGAGTCGGGCTCAGCAGCGCTCTCGCGCGCTGCCGCGTGGTCCGGAACCGCGGGGCCCACTGCACCGCCCGCCTGAACGCTTCCGAGGCTGAGGCTCGATTCCACCAGTGCCGCGGTGAACGCGTCGTCGCTCATGATGTTCCGGCACACGAGCAGACTGCACCCGATGTGGTCGACGAGATAGGCGCCGCTCGGCCCCGACCACCAGCGGCCGAACGCGCTTTGGCGGCGGTGCCCGACGATGACGAGATCCGCGCCGATCTGGTTGGCGTAGGCACCGATTTCCTTTGCTGCCTCGCCGATCACGAGTTTCGAGGAAACCGCATCGAAGCCGAGCTGACGCAGCCTCGCCGTGCCTTCCTCGAGGACCCGCTGGTACTCGTCGCGCTGCTGCGTGATACCGGCTCCCCCGACCCCCTCGCCCATCTTGGTGCCCGCGGTCTCGGTGATCACCGAGAGCAGGAAGACCTGTGCCCTGTTGCGCCTGGCAAGGAGCGCTCCTTCGCGCAGCGCGGTCCGACCTTCGGTCGAGCCGTCATAGGCCAGGAGGATTCGCTTGTACACTGCTCGGGCTCCCTGTCAGGCGTTGCGCCCTGGCGTGGCCTGAATTACATTGTAAGCGAACGCCTCGGGGCCGGGCTTTCTATCCCCAACGTCATCACGCTCCGTCCTCGAGTGAATCCGCCATTTTCCGGGAGACCTCGCGTGCTGAAGCCCGTCTCTATCGCCTCCGTTCTCGCGCTGTGCTGCGCCGCATGGTTCCTCGAGTCCGCGCCTGCCCTCGCGCAAGCGAGCCCGCCGGCCGCGGCGGGAAAGCTGGTCGGGATCTCCTTCATCGGACGCATGGTCTCGAATCTCGACCGGTCCGTTGCGTTTTACGAGGCGCTCGGCTTCAAGGAGGACCCGAAGGCCAACCCAGCCTGGCGCCGCGACGATCCGGTGGTCGATCGCATCTACGGCATCCGGCACGCGCGCACGCGGATGGCCAAGATGTACATCGTGAACGCAGGGACCCACGAGCGCTTCGTGGTGTATCTGCGCGAGCTCGAAGGGATCCCGCGACGGAATCGCTCCCGTCACACCGCGTGGGAGCCCGGCTCGAGCCACTTCGGCCTAGTGGTCACCGACCCAGATCGACTCTGGTCTCGCTTGAAGACGAAGGGCATGCTCCACGCACGCTCCTGGGGAGGCCGCCTCGCGGCTCCGCCGGGCCAGCACCGCGGCATGGTGGCGTACATCACGGATCCGGACGGCCTCGACATCGAGATCATCCGTGAGACCCCGGCCGCTCCCGCGAGCGCGGGACATCCCGGACGGGCCGCCTTTCTGCCGGGCGTCAACCATGTGGGCCTGGTCGTGCTCGATTCGGCCAAGGAGCGCGCCTTCTACGGCGGGGTCCTGGGCGGTCGCCTGGTGAGCGCTCACGCCCCCTGGCTGAAGGGCGATTTCTACGATGCCGCGGTCGGCGGACACGGCAACATCCTGCGTTTCTACAACGAGTCGTTCCCGTTCGCAGCGGAAGGCCGCGGGAGCGCTCCTCCCGACGCACGCATCAATTTCGAGATGGTGGAGTTCCAGAACCGCAAGCATCCCGTGCGCCCCGGGAGCATCACCGATATCGGCGTCGGCTACGTCGGGATCGAAGTGGACGGGCTCGATGCGGTGCTCACGCGCGCGCAGGCGGCGGGAGCGAAGCTCATCTCGAGTGGGATCGCAACCATGTCGAGCGGTACTCGAGTCGCGATGATCCGCGACCCCGACGTCGGGGGCTTCATCGAGCTCTACGAGCAGCCGGCGCATTGATCGCACGATGGCCGCCCCCGGCCGCGCGTCCGCCCTGCCGGGGGCGGCGACCCTGCGCACCATGTCCGCCCTGGCGGGCGGACGACCGGGCGAGGCGCTCGATGTTCGTGACGGCACGCTCGGCCTCGGCGCGCAGCCATCGCCTGACGAGCCACGGGCCGATGAGCGGCGGAACGTGGAATGCCGGCGTGAGCACCGCCGAGGACTCGAGCTCCGTCGCCTCCCCGGCATCCGCTCCTCCGGCGTCCTCGAAACTCCACTGCGCCTGCCCGGAACGCAAATCCCCGCTGCCCGGCACGACGGTCGCCGTGATCTCGCCCCCCGTCCCGCGCGGGTTGAACCGCATCCGCTGCATCTCGCGGATGGAGCGGCAGTACCACAGCACGCAGGCTTGGAAGACCGTATAGAGCTCGACGGCGCCGGACGCGCTGCGGCCAACGATCGTGGCTTGAAGTACGTCCGGGTTGATGGCGCGCAGATTCCTGAGGTTCGCGAACACGGCGTAGGCGGCTTGCGCCGGGACGCCCAGATGGGCCCGCAAGTGGATCACGTAGCGGCCCGAGGCGCTGCGCACGGACAAGCGCTGGATCGAAGCCGCCGCGGCACTCGCGGACCAGGCGCCGAGAACCACTGCAAGCAAGGCACCCGCCATCAGTCGTTGCACACTGCCCCTTTTCGGGTTACACGGGCGCGAAGTCCGCTCCCGTTTGGGCTATATTCCGCGAAAATCCACTCAGTGGGGGGACCATGAGGCGCAAGCGTTCATTCCGCCGCGGCCGCGCCGGTCGTGCCGCTCTCGCGAGCGTCATCGCAGCCGGCATCGCCTCGTTTACCCTCGCTTCGAGCGCACCTGCCGCGCCTGCCGCACGCACCGCGCCTGCTGCCGCGCAGGCACCGATCCCGGGCGCCCAGTGGCTTTCGTTCAACAATCGGCTGAATGGCCAGCGCTTCTCGCCGCTCGCGCAGATCACCCCTGCGAACGTAAGCCGGCTCACACAGGTCTGCCGCGCTCGGATCGATGGCCCGACGACGTTCGAGGCGGGACTGCTCGTCGTGAACGGCATCATCTACACCGATACCGGCCGCGAGACGGTGGCGCTCGATGCCACGACGTGCAAGATCCTCTGGAAGGACACTTACGTGCCCGACGCCTCGCACGCCGCGCCCTCGAGCCGCGGCGTGGCGGTGATGGACGGACGCCTGTTTCGTGGCACGGGAGACGCACGGCTGCTTGCACTCGACGCCCGCACCGGGAAACTTCTGTGGAAGGACGTCATCGGGTCCGGCGAGCTCGGAGCGTCCGCTTCAGGCGTGCCGCTCGCCTGGAATGGGATCGTCTACATGGGAATCGCGGGCAGCGAACTCGGCGTGCGGGGGCGCGTCATGGCGTTCGCTGCCGCGACCGGCCGGGAGCTGTGGCGCTTCGACACCATCCCCACGGGACATGAGAGGGGCGCCGACACCTGGAAGCGCGCCGGAACGGCGAGGACGGGCGGCGGCGGCGTGTGGGGCGCGATGTCGATCGATGTCCCTTCAGGAACACTGTTCGTGCCTGTCGGCAACCCGTGGCCGGACATCGACAAGGACTATCGGCCCGGCCGCAACCTCTTCACGGACTCGATGGTGATGCTCGATGCACGCACCGGGGCGCTGAAGTGGTGGTACCAGGTGACGCCGCACGACTGGCAAGACATGGACCTCGTCGCCGCGCCCGTGCTGTATCGGGACAGCCGCGCCCGCGACATTCTCGCCTTTGCCGGGAAGGACGGGTATATCACCGCTGTCGATCGCGATACGCACCGGCCGATCTTTCATACGCCCGTCACCCGGATCGGAACGCCGCATACGGCTGCCACTGCGGCTGGCGTCGACGCCTGCCCCGGATACGCCGGCGGCGTCGAGTGGAACGGGCCGACGCTCGATCCACTCAACCACACGCTCGTCACTGGCTCCGTCGACGCCTGCTTCGACGTGAAGCTCGGCAAAGCGCACTACGCGGCCGGCAAGGTGGATTTCGGCGGCACCGTGGCCCCCGAGGGCCCCATCACCGGCTGGGTCACTTCCATCGACAGCGAGACCGGCCGGGTGCGCTGGCGCTATCACGCCGTGAAGCCCGTGATCGCGGGGATCACGCCGACCGCGGGCGGACTCACGTTCACGGGCGATCTCGCCGGCAACCTCCTCGTCTTCGACAGCAAGACGGGGCGACTCATCCGCAAGATCGCAACCGGCGGCGCGCTCGCGGGAGGCGTGGTCACCTATGCCGTCGGTGCCCGCCAGTACGTCGCCTTCGCGTCGGGCAACGTCTCGGCCTCGGCGTTCGGCTCGCTCGGAACGCCGAGCGTCGTGATCATGGCGTTGGGCAGCCGCGGCAGGCGCTGACCCCGCGCGAGCGGCGCATGCCCGGTGCCGGAGCGCTGGGCTCCTGGCGCAACTTCTTCGAGCGATTTATTTGAAATGTAGCCGCACCCCGACCCACGCGGCGCGCGGCTGCGCCGGCGAGACGGAGTTCTCGTTCGTCCAGTCGGCCGGGTCGGTGCGGAATGCACCGCTCGGCGTGAACGAGTCGTCCGTCAGGAATCCGGCCGTCGCATAGTTCCTGTCGAACAGGTTATCGAGGCGCAGGAACACATCGAGCGCGCTCGTCACGTGATAGGTGCTATCGAGATTGACGACGGTGTAGCCGCCCACCTCTCCCGAGCCGATCACGTAGGCGCCCTCGCCATTGGTGCCGCCGGCCACGTTGGCGTTGTTCTCGTTCCCATGGAGAAATGCGCCCGAGGAGACGATCACGTTGGCTCCGATGTTCCACGCCGGCGTCACGTCGTAATCGAGGATCAGCCGCCCGGTGTGCCTCGGGATGAGCGGGATGCGGTCTCCCGGGCGAACCTCGACGTTCCCGTCGGCATTCGCGGTGCTGTTCGACTCGGCATTGACCGCGAAGGTCGACCGGTAGGTGGCATCGACGAAGCTGTACACGAGATGCCAGTGCAGCCTCTGCAGCGCCGCTCCGCCGAGTGCGAGATCGAGTCCCTGGCGTTTGGTGTTCCCGACGTTCGCGAAATACCCCTCGCTCGTCGTCGTGGCCACGAACTGGATGTCGTTCTCGTTGAGGGTATGGAACGCGTCGATGCTCCACGTGAGCGCCTTCCCGGCAAGCTGTCCCCGCGCGCCGGCCGCGACCGTCCGCGACACGACCTGCGCGAGACTTGGATCGCTCGCGAAGTCGTTCGGCAGCCCGCAAGGCTCCTCGGGATTGGCGCAGCCGAGCTCGATGACCGTGGGCGCGCGGCTCGCCTCGTCGTAGTTCGCGTACAAGGTCAGCGAATGGGTCGGCGTCACCGTGAATCCGAACGCGGGATTGACGCGGCTGAAGGTATGGCCCCCGGTGAGCGGGTTCGCGTCGTTGAAGCCGTCGCCGAAGTCGCCGACGTCGGTGTCGACACTGAACCCGTGCAGTGTCTCGGTGTTGCGGTTATAGCGCGCCGAGGCCGTGAAGTGCAGCAGCTCGTTGGGAGAGAGCGTATCGGTGAAGTAGATCCCGAGGATCTGGTTGCTGCCGGCGAGGGAGTTCACCGGCGCGAGCGGATTGTAGGGATTGCTGTCGGAGACCGCCGTGCGCAGCGCCGTGAGCGTCGCGTACCGGAACGATTGGTCGTACGTGTCCCGCGAGTGATCGAAGTCCGCTCCGAAGATCGCCTGATTGCGAGCGCCGAGCCAATCGGCGGAGTCCGTGAGCTGCAGGCCGAGACCGGCCGTGCGCTGCGACAGCTGCGAGACCCGGTTGATGCCGTTCGCGCAGTAGGCGTTGTCGACGAGGCTCATCGGCGCAGCCGAGCAGTCGATGGCCGGCCCCTCGTAGTCGCCCGAGAGATAGTTGCCGTCGTTCACGTCCCCGTTGCTGCTGCCGGTTTCGAGGTCGCGGTAGTACACGTTCCCGGAGAGCAGCAGCGTGTCGGTGAGGAACTGAGTGACGGTCGTGTTCACGAAGTTCAGATGATTGTGGGTGTAGTCCGGGACGCTATAGACGGCGTCGCGCCGGAATTCCAGCATGCTCTGCGGCGTTGCGCCGTTGCCGAACATGCTGTTGTCCGCCCACGTATAGCTCAGATCGACGTCCGTCGTGCTCGTCTGCCAGCCGAACTTGCCGAAAACCTGCCGGGCATCGGTCGGGGACTGGTCGCGCCAGCCGTCATCGTGGAAATCGTTGGCCGTGAGGAAATAGTCGAACGCGCCCGAGGCGCCCCCCGTCTGCGCCTCGAAGGCGCGCCGCCCGAAGGAG
>JBOHZT010000011.1:0-28724 GCA_050738535.1 Steroidobacteraceae bacterium | reverse complement strand
CGCATGCACAGGTCGTTGATGAGGAACTTCGTGGAGAAGTTGTCCGTGCAGTCGATCACCAGCTCGTAAGGCTGCAGGAGGTCGGCGCCATTCTTCGAGCCGAGCCGCACGGCGTGCGTGCGGAGCTCGATCTCCGGGTTGAGCGCTCGCAGGCGCTCGGCCGCGAGCTCGACCTTGGGCTTGCCGGCGTCAGCGAGCGCGTACAGCGGCTGCCGGTGCAGGTTGGAGGGCTCGAGGCGGTCATCGTCGACGATGCCGATGAGCCCGACCCCTGCGCCGGCAAGATAGGTGAGCACCGGAACGCCGAGTCCTCCGGCTCCCACGACGAGCACCTTGCTCGCCTGCAGCCGGGCCTGCCCGGCAGGGCCGACTCCCTGCAGCGCGATCTGTCGGGAGTAATCGGGAGCGAGATGCGGGCGCGGCTGTGCGTCGTGCTGCTCGTGCGCCGCCGCCGCGCAGCGCTCGCAATTGACCCAGCCGGAGTCCCCGTTGCGGTAGTGCTCCTTCTTCCAGATCGGCAGGCGGTGCTTGACCTCGTCGATGATGTATCGGCAGGCGAGGAACGCCTCGCCTCGATGCCGGGAGCTCGCGCCGACCCACACGGCGATGTCGCCGATCGCCAGATCCCCCACGCGATGCACGCAGGCCGCACGCTCGATCCCGAACCGCTCGATCGCCTCCGCGAGGATGCGCTCACCCTCTTTCACGCCGAGCGGCTCGAACGCCTCGTACTCCAGATGGGTGACGGGCTGACCCTCGTTGTGATCGCGGACCCAACCCTCGAAGCTCGCATAGCCGCCGCACACGCGATCCTCGAGCTCCTGGCGGAGCGCGCGGTCGTCGATGGGATCACGAGTGAAATGGAATGAATTCATCAGAAATTTGAGCGCCTACCCGCTCACCCCCCCGCTACGGGAGGGATGAAGACGACGGCATCGCCTTCGCCGAGCGGTTGCGACCATTCGCCGAACTCCGCATTGACCGCGACGCGCAGCATATCCGGAGCGAGCGAGAAGGGATGGCGCTTGCGCAGCTCCGCGTAGAGCTCCCGGGGCGTGCGGGCCACGGTCGTGACCGTTTCCGTGCTGCGCCCGGCCTGCTCGCGCAGCAGCGCGAAGTACTGCACCTCGATGCGCCGTGGATTGGCGGTACCGTCGAGCTTCGCGAGGGCGGACCCGTACTCCTCCGGCGTATTGGCATTGTCGAGCGCGCGAGGGTCGGGCTGATCGAGCAGCTCCACGTCGGCCTGCCGCAGGAATTTCCGCGGGCAGTCACGCCCCCCCGCGACGTAGGCGGCGATCGCCTCGCGGCTCGCCGGCTCGTAGATCGCGCACAGGGGCTCGGGCAGGCCGTCATGGCTCGACCGGTACGCGGTCGCTTGGCGGTCGGGCCGGCGCGAACGCCGCAAATGCTCGAGCGTCCGGGGGTCGAGGAACGGCAGGTCGCAGGCGAGCACGAGCCACGCCACGTCGGGATGCGCGGCCTGCGCGGCCATGATTCCGGCGATGGGGCCCGTCACCGTGCCGGTGTCGACGATCCGCGGATAGCGCGCGCGCAGTGGGTCGTCTTCCTGATCCTGCCGCACCGACACGAACGCCCGGTCGACGAAAGGGCTCAGGATCTCCATCGCCCGCTCGAGTTGCCGGGTGCCCTGGTACAGGAGCGCCGCCTTGTCGCGCTGCATGCGCTTGCTGCGGCCGCCCGCGAGCACCAGCCCGTAAATGCCAGCGCTGTCGCTCGACCTTTTCATGGCCGTCGATTGTACGGCCGCCGGCGCGAGCCGGTCGAGCCGCGTCGAAAATCCCGCCGTCCGCCGGATTTCTGGAGCAGGCGCACGTCCGTGATCTCGATGTCGTGGGACAAGGCCTTGCACATATCGTAGACCGTGAGCGCCGCGGCAAACGCTCCGGTGAGCGCCTCCATCTCCACGCCCGTGCGGTGGTGCACCGAGACCGTGCAGCGAACGCGAAGACCCCCGGGGGCCTGCTCGACCTCCACGAGGCAGTTCTCGAGCGCGATGGGATGACAGAACGGGATGAGCTCGGGAGTGCGCTTCGCGGCGAGTACGCCGGCGATGATCGCGGTGTCGAAAATGGGCCCCTTCTTGGTCCGATGCCCCGAGCGGCGCAGCTCGAGCATCACGTTGCGCGGCAGCCGGATCCGCGCCTCGGCAGTGGCCTTGCGGTGGGTCACTTCCTTGGCGCCCACGTCCACCATGGTCGGGCGGCGGCGCGCGTCGAGATGAGTCAGGCGCGTCGCCGCTGCGCTCCTACGGTCAACCGCCAATGTAGTACATCTCGATCTTGCGCTGCTCCCCCGAGGAGCGACGCAGGCTCGCGCGCTGCTCGCTGTAGCGGTCAGTGCGTACGGTCCAGATTCCGCGGATGACTTCCGTCAGCTCCTCGTCGCTCGAGCCCGCGCGCAGGGCGTCCCGCAAGTTCGTGCCGTGGGTCGCGAACAGGCAGGTATAGAGGACTCCGTCGGAGGAGAGCCTCGCGCGGGAGCAGTCGCCGCAGAAGGGCTGGGTGACGGAGGAGATGAAGCCGATCTCTCCCTGGCCGTCCGCGAAGCCGTACCGGGACGCCACTTCTCCCCGGTAGTTGCGCTCGAGCGGCACGAGCGGCCAGCGCGCGCCGATCCGCGCCACGAGCTCGCTGGAGGGCACCACGAGCTCGGGTTTCCACTGATTGCGATTGCCCACGTCCATGTACTCGATGAACCGCACGATCACCGGCGTGCCGCGGAAGCGCTCGACGATGCTCAGCAGCGTGTGATCGTTGATGCCGCGCTGCGCGACGACGTTGATCTTGATGGGCGAGAGTCCCCCCCGCTGCGCGTGCTCGATGCCGTCGAGCACCTCGTCGAGGCCGCCGAAGCCGCCGCTCATCCGGGCAAAAACGTTCGGGTCGAGGCTGTCGAGGCTCACGGTGACGCGGTGCAGTCCTGCCGCCTTGAGCTCTGCCGCATGCTTGGCGAGCAACACGCCGTTCGTGGTGAGGGCCACGTCCTCGACGCCGGGGATGGTGGTGAGATCGCCGATCAGATCGCAGAGGTTGGCGCGCAGGAGCGGCTCGCCGCCGGTCAGGCGCAGCTTGCGCACGCCGAGTCTCACGAAGAGCCGCGTGAGCCGGACGATCTCGTCGAAGGAGAGCCGCTCGGTGGATTTCAGGAACCGGTACGCGTCGTGGAACTGCTCGCGCGGCATGCAGTAGGGACAGCGGAAGTTGCACCGGTCCATCACCGAGATGCGCAGGTCCCGGAGCGGCCGCTGGAAGGTATCGCGGGGGCGAATGGCGCTCATGGGGAGGATTGTAGTCTTCACCAGCGGTACAGCCGAGCAATGAAGCCTTGCGGGACCGTTCCGGCCCCGGCGGGCAGCTCCACGAATCCGTCGGTCCCGGAGAGCGCGACGAAGTCGCCCGAGCCGTTCGTCGGGCAGGGCTGCGCCCAGGTCCGGCCGCTTGCGTCGGTCTGCGTGCGTATCGGCAGGAAGAGCGTGAGGGTGGCGGAGGTCTCGAAGGGGCCCTCGAGGGCGATCCGCTGCGGTGCCGCCGCGGTGAGCCCCATCGCGGCGTCCAACGCCGGGATGACATATCGCGAGAGACAGACGAGCGTCGAGACGGGGTTGCCGGGTAGGGCGAAGACGGCGGCACCCGTCGGGGCGACGCCGAACCAGAAAGGCCTGCCCGGCCGTTGTGCCACGCCATGGAAGACCGGCCGCACGCCGAGCTCGGCCAGCGTCCGAGGCACCAGGTCGAACTTCCCGACGGATACGCCGCCGCTCAAGATGAGGGCCTCGTGCGTGTCGAGATGGAACCGCAGCCGGGTCCTCAGCGCTTCCGGCTCGTCCCTCACGTGATCATCGGCCACCCGGCTGAATCCGCGGCCTCGCAGCGCCGCGATGACCCCGTAAACGTTCGAGCGGCGCACCTGGTGAGCCGCAATGGGCTCGCCGGGATCGACGAGCTCGTTGCCGGTCGAGATGACGGCGATGGTGGGCTGATGGCTCACCCGCACCCGCGCCATGCCGGCCGAGGCCGCGACCGCGACCTCGGGAGCGGCGAGCCGCGTGCCGACCGAGAGCAGCAGCGCGCCTTGCCGCGTGTCGCTCCCGCGCCGATGGACGTACTGCCAGGCCTCGGGAAGCAGCCCCTCCTCGAGCGCTGCCTCCCCCTGCGACACGGTGATCTGCTCCACGGGGACGACCGTGTCGCAGCCCTCGGGAAGCACGGCGCCCGTCATCACCTCGACGCATTGCTCGCGCGAGGCGAGCGTGAGGGGCGGGTCCCCGGCCGCCTGAGTGGCCTGGATCCGCAGGCGCCGGATGCCGGCGCGCGGCGCCGCGCTGTCGAGCGCGATGCCATCCATGGCTACGCGGTCGAAGGGCGGTTGGTCCCGTTCAGCGTAAATGTTCTCCCGCAGCACGGTTCCCGCGATCTGCTCGAGCGGCAGGGACTCGATCGGCAGGCGTGGCAAGGCGTCGCCGATCAGGCGCTCGGCAGCGGTGGTCGAGATCAGTGCCACGGGTCAACGGCGGTGACGGGTCCTTGCCCCGTCAATTCTTCTTGTGCTTGGACTTGTAGATCTCGACCTGCGCATTGAAGCGCTTCGTGACCGCGGTTGCCTCGTCCACGGCGGCGTCGTTCTTCTGGATGAGGACGTTGTCGAGCTCTGCTTTTTGCTTGGCGTACGCCTTCTTCTGGTCGGAGCTCATCTTCGAGGGGTCGGTCTTGGCGAGCGCCGTATCATGCTCGAGCTTCAGGCAGTCGGTGTACGCCTTGATCTGGGAGTTGTAGGTCCGCAGGGTTGCCATGCCGGCAAGCATCTGCTTGAGTGTGGCCGTGCTGCCGTCCGGGATGTTGGCAGGTGCCTTGGGATAGACGCACGTAGCGAAAGCCGGTCCGCCCGCAAGGCCAGCCAGGATCAAAATCGACGCAAAAGTTCTCATTGTAGGGTTCCTCCGCCGGTTATCTTATGCGATTTCGCGGGGGGCGACAGAGCCCATCCTGGGGGCCTTCCGGCAGAGCCGTTGGGGCCCTCGAGCCCGCCGGCCTCGAGCCCTCAGCCCTCAGCCCTCAGCCCTCAGCCCTCAGCCCTCAGCCCTCAGCCTCCCGGCCCACCGGGTCGTTCCTCCTGCGCTCGGCATCCGCTTGAGCGGACTCGATGCGGTGCTCGAGGCGTGGAACTTGCATCCGCGGGATTGCGTTGACTTTGGAGAATCCGCTCGTGAGGAGTCAGGATGGCGCGCGCGCTATGGAAGGGAGCGGTCTCGTTCGGTCTGGTGTACATCCCGGTCGAGCTCTTTTCAGCTTCGCAGGAGGCCGCGCTCCGCCTGCACCTCCTCGACAAGCGCGACTTCGCCCCCGTCGGCTACCGGCGCATCAACAAGCAGACCGGCGAGGAGGTCGAGTGGCAGAGCATCGTGAAGGGCTACGAGTACGAGAAGGGCAAGTACGTCGCGCTCACCGAGGCGGACTTCCGCGAGGCGAACCTCAAGGCGAGCTATACCATCGACATTGCGAGCTTCACGGAGCGGCGCAACATTCCGCCCGAGTTCTACGAGACACCTTATTTCCTCGCGCCCGACCGGGGTGGCGCGAAGGTGTATGCGTTGCTGCGTGAAGCGCTGCTGAAGACGCAGAAGGTTGCCGTGGCGAGCATCATCATGCACGGGCGCCAGCACCTCGCCGCGCTCGGCGCGGACGAGCATGCGTTGAAGCTCAATACGTTGCGGTATGCCGGGGAGCTGCGCGGCACCGAGGGGCTCGAGCTCCCGGGGCGCGGCGCTAAGGCGTCGGGCTTGAGCGCGAGGGAGCTCGCGATGGCCGAGAAGCTCGTCGAGGAGATGACCGCGCCCTTCGAGCCGACGAGCTGGCGCGATACGTATCGTGAAGACCTCATGCGCCGGATCGAGGCGAAGATCAAGAAGGGGCAGACGCACGAGCTCGTCCAGGAGGCGGGCGCGGAGGAGCCCCGCGGCGCACAGGTCATCGATCTCATGGCGGCCCTCAAGAAGAGCCTCGAGCGGCGCGGCGAGCGCAAGGCGCCCGGCGGGACGCACCGCAAGCGCGCCTGAGCGCGCCCGCGCCCCGATGGCTGCCGCCGGAAGAGGCAAGCTCCGTGAGTACCGCGCGAAGCGCGACTTCAGCAAGACGTCGGAGCCACGCGGCGCGTCGCGGAAAGCGCTTCCTGGCCTGCGATTCGTGATTCAAAAGCACGCGGCTCGCCGGCTGCACTTCGACCTGCGCCTCGAGCTCGATGGGGTGTTCAAATCCTGGGCGGTGACCCGCGGTCCCTCGCTCGATCCGTCCGAGAAGCGCCTTGCGATCGAGGTGGAGGACCATCCGCTCGAGTACGGCGATTTCGAAGGCACGATCCCGCGCGGCGAGTACGGCGGCGGCACGGTTCAGCTCTGGGACCGCGGCTACTGGGCCCCGGAGCAGGGCGAGTCTCCCCGCGAGGCGCTGCGCAAAGGCGAGCTCCGATTCACGCTCGAGGGCGAGCGCCTCGAGGGGCGTTTCGTGCTCGTGCGCATCCGGCACCCGCGCGAGGGCGGGCGGCGCAAGCAATGGCTCCTCATCAAACGGCGCGACGAGTCGGCCACATCCGCGTCCGCGTCGAGGGGGACACGTCCGCGATCAGGCGCAGGGCGTCCTGCGAAGCCTGCGGCGCGTGGCGATGACGATCGCTCGGTGGCTTCCGGCCGCACGATGGAGGAGATCACCGCAGGCGAGGGGCCGGCCCCGAAGCCCTTCATGGCGCTGGAGGGCCCGCGCGCGGCGGCGAATGCAGTGTGGCGCTCGGACAGTGCGGACAGTGCGCCGCCCGCGCGCACGCGCTCGGCGTCACGGGCAAGGGCGCCCGTACGCGTGCCTATGCCCGACTTCGTCCCGCCACAGCTGTGCAAGCTGGTCGCCCGCCCGCCGAGCGGCTCCGATTGGATCCACGAGATCAAATTCGACGGCTACCGGGTGGCGCTCAGCGTCGCGCGGGGAGCCGTGCACGTGAGGACGCGCAAGGGGCTCGACTGGACCGGCAAATTCGCGACGATCGCCGCCGAGGCGCGCGCGCTGCCGGATTGCGTGATCGACGGCGAGGCTGTTGCGCTCGATCGGCAGGGCGTGCCGAGCTTCGCGGCCCTGCAGGCGGCGCTGTCCGCGCGCGCTTCGGACCAGATCGTGCTCTTCGCCTTCGATCTCCTGTACGCGGGCGGCGAGGATCTGCGGCCGTTGCCGCTCGGCGAGCGCAAGCGCCGGCTGCAGGCGCTGCTCGAGCCGCACGCCGACGCCACGCATATCCGGTACGTCGAGCATTTCTCGAGCGCGCCGCATGCGCTGCTCGAGTCCGCGTGCCGCATGCAGCTCGAGGGAATCGTCTCCAAGCGCAGCGACGCGCCCTACACATCCGGGCGCGGCGAGGCGTGGACCAAGACGAAGTGTCGCGGCGGGCAGGAGGTCGTGATCGGCGGCTGGAGCGGGCGGGGCCGGACGTTCCGCTCGCTGCTGGCAGGAGTGTGGACCGAGGGACGCCTGAAGTATGTCGGGCGGATTGGGACGGGGTATGGGGCGCAAGTCGCGCGGACGCTGTTCGAACGCCTCGAGCCGCTCGAGACTCGCGCGAGCCCGTTCGATGGAGCGGTTCGTGCCTCACGTGCCGTTCCTGGCGGAGAGCAGGTTCACTGGGTAAAGCCCGAGCTGGTGGCCGAGATCGAGTTCGCAGGCTGGACCGAGGCCGGCCAGGTGAGACAGGCCTCCTTCAAAGGGCTGCGAGAGGACAAGCCCTCGCGTGAGGTGCGGATGGAGCGCTCAGCGGATGATGCGGGCCGCCCTTCAAACGGGCCGGCCGGCGAGCAAGACGAGCCGCGCACCGGACGAATCGGGGTGAGCCGCAAGCGCAAACGCGCACCCAAACGCGCACCACCCGCGCAAGCGAGCGGCGCGCAAGCGAGCGGTGCGCGAGCGAGCGGCGGATCTCGAGTCATGGGCGTCGAGATCTCCCATCCCGACAAGCCGCTCTGGCCAGACGCTCGCGACGGCCGGCCCGTGACCAAGATCGATCTCGCGCGGTACTACGAGGAGATCGGCCCCTGGATGATCGAGCATCTGAAGGGCCGTCCATGCTCCCTGGTGCGGGCGCCCGACGGCATCGGCGGTCAGCATTTCTTTCAGCGGCACCTGATGTCCGGCGCATCGGTGCTCTTCGACTCGGTGAGCGTCTCGGGCGATCGCAAGCCCTATCTGGTGATCGACCGGCTCGAGGCGCTCGCGGCCGCCGCGCAGACGGCGGGCGTCGAGCTGCATCCGTGGAATTGCCGCCCGGGGACGCCCGAGCAGGCGGGGCGGCTCGTGTTCGACATGGATCCGGCGCCGGACGTGCCGTTCGATCGTGTCGTGGCCGCCGCCCTGGAGCTGCGCGACCGGCTCAGCGCCCTCGGTCTCGCGTGTTTCTGCAAGACGACCGGCGGCAAGGGGCTGCACGTCGTGACGCCTCTCGCCGCGCGCGAGCCGCTCGATTGGCCGACCGCGAAGACATTTGCGCAGACGGTCTGCGTCCAGATGGCGGCCGACAGCCCCGAGCGCTACCTCGTCAACATGTCGAAGAAGGCCCGGACCGGCCGAATCTTTCTCGACTATCTACGCAACGACCGCTTCGCGACCGCGGTCGCGCCGCTCTCGCCGCGCGCCCGCGACGGCGCACCCGTCTCGATGCCGATCGAGTGGAAGAACGTGCGGCCGGACCTCGACCCGCGGCGCTTCACGCTCCGGACCGCGCCGCGGCTGCTGGCGAAGTCGAAGCCGTGGGCCGGCTACGCCGAGGCGGAGCGACCGCTCACAAGGGCAATCGAGCAGTTGACGGGAGCCGGGCAGGGGCGGAGCCGTTCAGCGAGACCGAAACGCACGGCCGCCGGCGCAAACTCGCGGCGCAGCCGCGCTCCGGCGCGCGGGAGGCCGCCCGCGGCCACATCGCCGTATCGGAGCGGCCGAGATGCCCGTAGAATTGCCCCGCCGCGCCCGTAGCTCAGTTGGATAGAGCATCAGGCTTCGAACCTGAGGGTCGGGGGTTCGAATCCCTCCGGGCGCGCCAATCTGCTTTCTTGTGCTCCGAGCGCAAGGAGAGAAGGGGCGGGGCGTCTGACGCTGAGAATGTCTCGCATCGAACGTAAGCTGTCCGTTGATTTAGGTGTACAGGTGTGCACACATCCGGGATCTGCTGATTTCCGATCCCCGGTTGGCCGCTGAGTACGAAACGGTGAAGAGAATGGCCGCCCGGAAATATCCCACGGGTGTCCGCAGTCAGTACACCGAAGAGAAGGCGGGGTATAACGAAAGTCTGCTCGCTTGAGTTACCGTCTCGTACCCGCAACCCTTGAAGATAGAGCATGGCTCGAGGACCTGCGGCGCGCGGTATACCGGGAGCTATTCTTCGCAACCTGGGGCGCCTGGGACGAGGCTCGTCACCAGCGCCACACCCGTGATTGCTGGGAGCAGGGTGGAATCTTTCTCATCGAGATTGAGCATGTTCGCGTCGGCATGATTCAAGTGCATGATCGGCCGAATACCGTCGAGATAGGTGAGATCCAGGTCCGCCCTCCGGAGCAGGGGCGCGGGATAGGCACTCATGTCTTATCCGATGTCATCGCTCGATCTCATTCTCGGCGCAAGTCGGTTTCGCTGTCCGACGGCCTGAGGAATGAACGGGCACGGCGGCTCTATGAGCGCCTTGGATTTCGCGAAGTCGCGCAATCCGACACGCACCGTGACATGGTTTGCATTCCCACGGTAGACCTGTTACGCGGCTGACTTCCGCTACTTCCTTGCCCGCACTAAGAGTGGTCACCTGACAGGTACCGCCAGGTCCAAAGACGAAGGCTGCGGAATCGCAGTAATGGGGAATTCCAATGCGTCAGCGGAGCGTTGTGCTTGTCCTTGTGCTTTGCTCTCTACCAATGCTCGGTAAAGGGTCGGGCCTCGACTTCGAAGCTCCAAGCGCTGGGGTCCTGGCGGGTGAGCTGGAAGGCGAGTTCCGCCACCGCGGACGGCTTGATGAAAGCGCTGTCGGGCTTGTCGGGCATTGCCTGGCGAGTTCTGGGTAGATCCACCATTCCGTCCACGATGATCAATGAGACGTGGATACCAGAAGGCCACAGGGATCTCGCCATCGACTCAGCAAGGCTTCTCTGAGCGGCCTTCGCCGGAGCAAAGGCGGCGGTCCGCGGCACCCCACGACGCGACGCGGTGGCGCCGGTGAAGATGATGGAGCCAGCGGTAGCCGCTTTCATCGCCGGGATCACTTCGCGCGAGCATAACAACGCTCCGTACGCGTTCACGCGCCAGGATGCCTCGAACTGCTCCGGCGTGATGCTCTCGACGTCTGCGAACACCCCCGAGCCCGCGTTGTAAAGCAGCACATCGACTTCGCCAAGGTTCGTCCGGATTGCGGCAAAGGCATGGGCAACGGAATCCGCCGAACCGACGTCGCATGGATAGCCGAAGGTGCCGTCGATCTCGCGCTCGAGCGCTTCGAGCTTTTTCGTGCTCCGCGCCAGCATTGCCACGGCGTAGCCTGCCTTCGCGAAGCGCTGCGCGAGAGCCGCTCCGATTCCCGGGCCGACGCCCGCCACGGCGGCCACGCTTTTGCGTTCGATCATGTTGCACTCCTTGGCCAGCGTCGTTTGCGATCAGTTCTTAGGTCGCACGATCGGCTTGTGCTGCGTTCCTGCTCCACCTGTAATGCCGAGAAGCTTTCCGGGTGCGTGGACTCGTGCTCGGTGCCATGTCCCCCGAGGCACGATGAAAGCGCTCAAGCTATCGAGCACGACAGACCGCTCCCGCCCATCCTCCTCCAGAATCAGTTCGAGGTTTCCGGAAAGCAGAATCAGGACCTCGTCGCTTGCCGGGTGCATCTCCCAGTGTTCCCAATCCGGGCGCTGCTCACCGAGTGAGATTAGACGACCGCTCGGTGAGTTCGCGGTAGGGGACTGTTGGATGCGTTCCCAGAAATCCGGGCCCACAGGAATGGGTGTTGCACCCGGAGCATGATCGTTTGCAAGGCTGCGCGCAACGCACGAGGTTTTCGTACGCGCGAGCCCGCTGAGGGGTCGCGAGCGTGCCTTCGCTATAATGTGCGCGTCGTGACTGCCTATGTCGCCCTGCTCCGAGCCGTCAACGTTGGTGGAACTGGGAGGCTGCCGATGTCGACCCTGGTCGAGATGTGCGAGACGGCCGGCTTCGAACGAGTCTCTACCTACATCGCGTCGGGTAACGCGATCTTTCGCACCAAACGGAAAGAAGGTCAGGTCAAAGCCGTGCTTGAAGCGCGTCTGGCCTCGTACGCCGGTAAATCGGTAGGTGTCCTGGTCCGTACCGCCGACGAAATTGACGCTATCCTCGCGGGCAATCCGTTTCGTGACGGTCCGGCCAGTCGAACTGTTGCCATCTTCCTCGACGAGGCGCCGCCTGCGGACGCCCTGATCACCGCTCGAGGCGTAGCCTCCGAACGGCTCGCGCTCGGTACCCGTGAAATATACGTTGCGTACGGAGAGCGGATGGCGACCTCGAAGCTGGTGATTCCCGCCGCCAAGGCGGGCACTGCCAGAAATATGAACACGATCGCCAAGCTCGCGGCGATGCTTGGCGCGATCTGACTCGCTATGGCGAGAGGGCTCACCGGTATTATGGGAGATCAAATCCAGCTTAGAGAGTCCGCGATGATCTCGGTTGCGCCTGCGGTGGCGCATTCGCCGTGGGCGACCAGCAGTTGCTCCGGTTTCCATTCGAGCACCCTTCGGCGAGCACCGCGAGCGTGCCTGTGCGAAAGGAAGGACAGGCGCCACTCGCGTGGCGTACTGCCACGGGCTCCCACGAGGCCATCGAGTCTCATGAGCAGGCCTTTCCAACCGGTCGCCGACATCGCAGGGAAGCGTTGAATCAGGTCGCCGAAAATCACGGTGCGCGACGCTCGGTGGAAGAACACGACCTCGTCCATTGCAATCGATCCCCCGAACACCGTTTGGTCGAGGTCGGCCTTCCAGGCGTCGTCGGGCGCGTCGCCAAGCTCTCCGTCGAAGTCAATCCATTTCAGCTTTCGTTTGAGGCCCGGCGGTGCATACAGTCGCGCATTTGGCCAATGACGCTTCCATTCTGGTAGCGCGAGATGATGTAACTTGTTCGGCGATACGATGTGGCGGACGGGCCCGACGGCCTCCACGGCGTCGGCCAACTCTTGGGTCAGCGCGACGGGGGACCAGACCCAGGTTGCCCCCGTAGAGAGTCGTGCAACCGCCATGCGGGTCGGGTAGGGAAACCCGAAGAACGATATTGGCGGACCATCCACGAAGTACAGGTCCTGTCCGAAGGGCGTGAGCATCGACTACCACGGCACCGTCCGGCCGAGAAAATCGAGGTACCGCAGGCCCGGGTCGCCGCTTGCGGCGAGCAGCGTGTCGACGACGCGCGGAATATTCTCCTCGATGCTGAAGGGAGCATGGGGGCCGCCCAGGTCGGTGCGGATCCACCCGGGCGCCATCAGCACCATGGCGCGCCGATCGCCACCATGGCGTGCCGCGAAGCTGCGCATGAGCGTGTTGAGCGCTGCCTTGCTTGCCCGATAGACCTCGCGCTGTCCGCTCGTGTTGTTGGCGACGCTTCCTTGGCCGGACGACATCATGCCCACGGTGCCGTCGGCTACCACGAGGTCGACCAAGGCTTCCACCACACGCATCGGACTCAACGCGTTGGTCACCATGACGCGCACGAACTCGTCCGTCGATACTTGTCCGATCGTCTCTTGCCGCTCACTGCTGACCTCGGCATTGACGAAGAGCATGTCGAACGTCCTCGCGGCGAGGCGAGATCGCAGTGTGCTGATCTGATCCGGCACCGTGATATCGAGGGTCTCTACCTCGATTTGCCCGGCGGACTTCTCCGCGAGCTCGTGCAATCGAGTGCGCGCAGTGCCGCGGACCGTGCCGACCACGTTCCATCCCCGCTGCTCGAATTCCTTCGCCAGCGCGAGACCGAGGCCGCGCGAGGCACCAATGAGCAGCAGCGTCTTTCGCGACTGAGGGATGGTCATGGCTACGCCTTCGTGCTCGAGCGGTGGATGGGCCGGCGATCTAGAATACGGATAAAGAGCTGCAATGACTATGCGCGTTCAGGGCAGGTGCTCTGCCGCACCCGATGTGGAAGGAGAATAGCCGTGCCCACCGTTGCCGACCAGATGGTCGATGTGCTGAAGATCGCCGGCGTCAAGCGCGTTTACGGTGTCGTGGGTGACAGTCTCAACGGCTTTACCGATGCGATCCGCCGCAAGGGCGGCATCGACTGGTTGCACACGCGCCACGAGGAAGCTGCCGCCTTCGCTGCCGCCGGGGAGGCTCAGGCCACGGGGGCGCTCGCCGTCTGCGCCGGGAGCTGTGGTCCTGGCAATCTGCATCTCATCAACGGCCTGTTCGACGCGCAGCGATCGCGAGCTCCGGTGCTCGCCATCGCGGCGCACATCCCGTCGGCGGAGATCGGGTCGGGGTATTTCCAGGAGACGCATCCCGAGCAGCTCTTCCGCGAATGCTCGAACTATTGCGAGCTGGTATCGAGTCCGGAGCAAATGCCGCGCGTACTGGAGATTGCGATCCGCCGGGCGGTGACCGAACGTTGCGTGTCCGTACTGGTCATCCCCGGCGATATCGCCTTACGCGAGGCGGCTGTCACGCGGATGCTGGCGATGCAGGGCTTGGCGCCGTCGCCGCCAGCGGTCGTGCCGGAGCCGGAGGCCGTCGAGCGGCTCGCGGCGCTGTTGAACGAAACCCGCCGCATCACGCTGCTGTGCGGCGGCGGAGTCGCCGGCGCACGCGACGAAGTGATCGCGCTGGCCGAGAAGCTCAAGGCCCCAATCGTGCACGCGCTGCGCGGCAAGGAACACATCGAATGGGGGCATGCCTACAGCGTGGGCATGACGGGGCTCATCGGCATTACGTCCGGCTACTACGCCATGGGGTCGTGTGACGCACTGTTGATGCTGGGTACGGACTTTCCCTACCGCCAGTTCTATCCCAACGACGCGCGGGTCGCACAAATCGACGTGCGGCCCGAGAACCTCGGCCGGCGCACCTCGATCGAGCTAGGCCTCGTCGGTGACGTCAAACATACCGTAGGCGCCGTGTTGCCGAAGATTGCTCGGAAATCCGACGATGCGCACCTGCGCGTCGCGCTCAAGCATTACCGCGCCGCGCGCACCGATCTCGACGAACTGGCGACCGGCAAGCCGGGCGGGCGACTGCATCCGCAGCACGTCGTACGCATTCTGAACGAGCAAGCGGCCGACGATGCGATCTTCACGGCCGATGTGGGGCTGCCGACCGTCTGGAGCGCGCGTTACCTCACGATGAACGGCAAGCGACGGCTGATCGGCTCGTTCTGGCACGGCTCGATGGCCAATGCGATGCCGCAGGCGATCGGAGCGCAGGCCGCATTTGCGGGCAGGCAAGTGGTGTCGCTGTCGGGCGATGGCGGTTTCACCATGCTCCTGGGTGATCTGCTTTCGCTGCGTCAGCTCGACCTGCCGGTCAAGGTCGTCGTCCTGAACAACGGGACGCTGGGCTTCGTCGAGCTCGAACAGAAGTCATCGGGCTTCGTCGATTTCGGCACCGAGCTCGACAACCCCAACTTTGCCGCCATGGCCGAGGCGGCCGGTATCAAGGGTATCCGCATCACCGATCCTGCCGACCTGGAAGGCGGTATCGCGGCTGCGCTCGCACACGATGGCCCTGTCGTCGTCGATGCCGTGGTCGAGCGCATGGAGTTGGCAATGCCGCCCAAGATCAAGATGGAAATGGCCAAGGGATTCACGCTCTACATGCTGAAAGCCGTGCTCAACGGCCGCGGCAATGAAATCGTCGAACTGGCACGCGCGAATCTGCTGCGCTGAGCGCTCGGTGCCGAGCGCCCGATTAGGCCGCGGCTGGCTGGCGAATCCGGCGCCGGCGCCGCCATGCCAGCGCGGCTAACGACGCATGAACCGGCACTGTAAGCGCGATGATTGCAAGATTGTGTTCGTAGAGCGTTGGCAGTGTGCGAACGATCAAACTGAGCAGCGCCACGGCCGCGATTAGCGAGGCCAGATAGCGTGCGAAGCGAGGCGCGCGCCACCACGCCCACGCGAGCACCAGGCACAGCGGATCGAGCACCATCAGGTTCTCGTTGCCCCAGGCGGCCCAGT
The DNA here is from genome assembly GCA_050738535.1 of Steroidobacteraceae bacterium. Lineage (GTDB taxonomy): Bacteria > Pseudomonadota > Gammaproteobacteria > Steroidobacterales > Steroidobacteraceae > JASHUC01. The sequence goes on along the minus strand of JBOHZT010000011.1, from coordinate 13,511 downwards.
GATCGGTCAAGCCCCACAGCGCGGCGAGCACGATGCCGGTGATTCCGCACGCCAGCCACCAGACGGCCGTCAGCGCCGCGAAGGATGTCCGATAGAATCGCTCTTTCCCGCGCGCCAGCCAGAAAAGTAGCGCCGCGAACGCCAAGCCGATGGCCAAGAAGGGTATACGAAGATCAGGGGGTGAGGTAGGCGCAGGGGGCAGGGTGCCGCGATACACGACTTGGTCGTCGCTGACGAGCGGGCGCGCACGCCCGCTCGCGTCGCGCACGACGACGTGGCGCAGTGCGCGACTGAGCACCATGGGGACGAAGCTCTCTTGCCAGAGGTTCAGCGCGCGGTCAGCGGCCGGGCCGAGTCCCAGGTCCATGCCGAGCGCAATCCAGAAATCCGGCGACATCAAGCGAATGGTGTCGAAACGATAGGTATGCGGCGCCGGCATGAGCGACAGCTGGCGCTCGAGCGCCCCGCCCAGCGCTGCATTCAGCGCGTCCCGCACCTTGGTCGCGCAGTTGTTGGTGTAGTAGTCGTATCGGTACCGCGCATTCTCCGGCCGCGCATTCCAAGCAAGCAATGCGGCGAGCTTCCGAGCCTCGGCCGGGCTCAGATTCAGTATCTGTACGGTCACTGAGCGGCCCGCGGCAACGTACCTCGCGACGTCTGCATGGAGGGGTTCGGCGAGGAGGCGATAGTGCATGTGACCGCGAGCGAAATTCAGCAGGAACGCCTTCTGCTCGAAGTCGAATACACCGTAGTTGTAAATGAGTGGTGCGCCCGCGGCCGGATCGCTCACGATGAGGGCGTCGTGCCCGAAGCGCTCCCAGAACACCCGGCCGGGCCCGAAGGTCGCGAGCGCCACCTGCGGCGCATTGCCCGTTGCGGCGTGTGCGATCCCGAGCAACAGCAGTACGGGTGCGCAAGTCAGCGCTCGGCGTAGGCTTTTTCGCATGGCTCGCTGAAGGGGAGGCCGGGCTCGACGCCTGGCCTATGCCAGATCGTTCGCATTCCGCTCGAGCGGTTTGGATCGGTGCATCCTACAACACACTCGAGATCGCCGGGTGATCGAGCATTGGACGCGTCGTGCGATGCAAGGCGAGTTCGACGTAGGCTGCCTTCTGGGATATCTTGCCCGTGTCCCCCCGGGGCGATCGGGCAGCAACGCCATGGAGCCTTCCTCTGACAGGCGCGAATTCCTCAACAGAAATCGCCGCTATTACGACTCGCTGTGGTCGGATGCCACGCTCATCGAGCCGCAACGCTTCAATACGTGGCCGCTGGTGCAGTCACTGCTGTCGCCGGTAGGGCGGCGGCTCGAAGTGGCGCCTGGATTGAGACCCAGACTTCCGCTCGCCGGCACTCAGTTCGTGGATATCAGTGCGGCCGCGGTTGCCAAGCTGCATGCGCGTGGTGCGCAGGTCGTGCTCGCTGAGGCAACCGCCTTGCCTTTCGCGCACAGCATGTTCGATCTGGTCTGCGCTCTGGACGTCGTCGAACACGTCGACGACGACGCTGAGATGGTGTCGGAGCTGGCGCGGGTCAGTCGCGTCGGGGGATCGCTGCTCATCTCTGCGCCGCTGAACCCGGCTCGATGGACGCAGTTCGATGAGATCGTCGGCCACCGGCGCCGTTACGAGCCAACTGAGCTGCTCGAGATGCTCGCGAATCACCATTTCCAGGTGGAATGCACCGCCGTATTTGGAATGCAGCCCCGCTCCACGCGGTTGGTCGATTTCGCGATGGGGTGGCTGCTCCATCATCGCGAACAAGCCATGTGGTGGTACAACAAGGTGTTCATGCAGCTAGGCTTGCGATTCCAGAAGAAGCTGAAGTTCTCCGAGGGACTGGCGAGCGATGCCGATGAGGTGCTGCTCCTGTGCCGGCACTCTCGTCACCCTCGCGTCCAACTCGCGGACGTCCAATAGGCCTGCGATCGGCCGGTCGGGCGCACGAGGCTTTCCCCCGTGGAGTTGCCCCTCTCGACGTCCACGCGCTCCGACTTTTGCAGCTCGATACAGTGCCGGTTGTGCAGATCGTAGGCGCTGGCGACGCCGTAGCCCGGGTCGCTCGAGTCGAGTCTCATGGCCTTCATGTCGCTGACGTATTGATCGAGGTCAGATTCGAGCGGGCAGGCTGCGAGGTCCCCTTCTCCCGTCAGGACCGCGGGGCCGCGATAGGCTTGCGCGTGAGCGGTGCCGGCGGATGCGCGGGGACTCGGTGCGTGATGAGCGGGCGAGCACCCGGTGACGGTGAGCATTGCGGCCAAGGCGAGCACTGCGACCCAGCCGAGCGCTACAACGTAGGTGCGCGCTGGAGCGAGGAAAGGCGACCCGATCATGGCCGGCGAGTCTAGGCGGCCAAGGGCACGCCGGCGAGCGTTTCGGGGATGCGCATCTCGTGGCAGTCGAGCGCAATACGCAACGGCGCATCGGTGAGTGCCTGCACGGCGGCCGCATCGGCTCCAGGCGCGACTTCGCGCAGCAGCAATCCCGCGGGCGTCACCTCGATCAGCGCGCGGTCCGTGTAGATGCGCTTCACGCAGCGCGGGGCCGTGAGGGGCAGCGTGCAGGTTCGCAGGATCTTCGGCTGTCCCTCGCGGCTCACGTGCGTCATCGTGATCCACACATTCTCGACTCCGGCCGCGAGGTCCATGGCGCCGCCCACGCCCGGCACCTTCTGCCCGGGCGCGCTCCAGTTGGCCAGATCGCCATTGGCGGCGACTTGCAGCGCGCCGAGCACCGTATGAGTGACGTGTCCGCCGCGGATCATCGCGAACGACAGGGTGTGATCGAAAAAGCTTCCCCCCGGGAGCAGCGTGACGTAGCGAGCACCGGCGTCGAACAGGTCCACGTCCTGCGTGCCAGGCGCTGCCGGCGCTCCGACGCCGAGGACGCCGTTCTCGCCCTGAAACAGCACCTCCTTATCATGAGGAAGAAACGCCGCGACGAGGACTGGAATGCCCACCCCGAGATTGACGTAGCTGCCGTCCGGCAGATCGCAAGCGACTCGATAGGCAATGCCGTCGCGCGTCAGCTTCAAGGTCGTCTCCTAGGAGCGCTGCCGTGCCGCGATCCCGACGAGCTTCGGGTGGCGCGGACACTCGACCACCCGATCGACGAAAATGCCCGGGACATGGACATCCTCCGGGTCGATGCCGCCGACCGGCACGAGCTCGTCCACTTCCGCAAGAGTCACCTTGCCGGCCGTCGCCATGGCGACGTTGAAATTGCGCATCGCCTTGCGGAATTGCAGATTCCCCAGGCGATCGGCGCGATGCGCGCGCAGCATCGCGAAGTCCGCGGGCAGCGGCTTCTCGAAGACGTATTCGCGCCCGTCGATGATGCGCGTCTCCTTGCCTGCGGCGAGCTTCGTCCCCGCGGCCGTGCGAGTGAAGAAACCGCCGAGCCCGGCGCCGGCCGCGCGGATGCGCTCCGCGAGCGTTCCTTGAGGCACGAGCTCGAGCTCGATCGCGCCCCGCGAGTAGAGGTCCTCGAAGGCCGTGGCGCCGGGCGCGTTCGGAAACGATGCCGTCACCTTGCGCACCCGACCGTCCGCGATCAGACCGCCGAGCGCCCAGTCTCCCGCGCCGGCGCCGTTGTGGATCACGCAGAGGCGCTTCGCGCCCGTGCGGCGGACCGCTTCCAGCAGTTGACCCGGAAGTCCGGAATCGCCGAAGCCGCCGAGCATGATCACGGCGCCGTCGAATACCGCGTCAACCGCCTCGCCACAGGTTCGGACCGTCTTATCGATCATGACGGCGGATTGTGCACCGGCGGACGGTCTTTGTGCGGATCTCGGACGGGGTGCGGGGGAAGTCTTATCATGCCGACGCGGCCCACGGCGGCCCCGGGCAATGCTCGGGTATATCCATTGCTCGAAGTGCCCGAAAGGACGTGCTGTTGAACGAGCCACCATCAGCCGCCGAGGACGGTACCCGCGGACGGGCGGCGCGGCGTCCGCGGGAGCTTCCGCGCAGAGGCTGGCGCGACGTCCTGCTGCGGGTCTTCCACCGTATCGGCGAGGACAACGTCACGCTCATCTCGGCGGGGATCGCGTTCAATGCGATGTTCGCGGTATTCCCGGCGCTGATTCTCCTCGTCTCGATCTACGGGATGTTCGCGTCGCCCGCGAGCGTCGAGATGCATCTCCGGCATTTCATGAGCGTGATGCCGCACGGAGCGGCGCAGCTCCTCGAGTCGCAGCTGAAGGGCATCGCCGCGCGTGCCAACGGCACGCTCGACGTCGGGGCCGCGGTGAGCCTCGTGGTGACGCTCTGGAGCTCGATCCAGGGCAGCTCCGCGCTCATCACGGCGACGAACATCGCCTATCACGAGCCGGAGAGACGCGGGTACTTCGCGCTGCTCGGCCTGGCGCTCCTGTTCACGTTCGGCGCGCTCCTGGGATTCATCCTGCTGCTCGCCCTCGGAGTAGCGGTGCCGTTCGTGGTGCACGTGCTGCCGCTCGGGCCCATCACGAGGCTCGTCGCGCTCGCGGTGCGCTGGGTGCTGCTGTGGTCCTTCGCCGCGCTACTGCTCTCCGCGGTCTATCGGTTCGCGCCCTGCCGCGAGAACGCCCGCTGGAGCTGGGTGAGCTGGGGATCGGTCATCGCCTCGACGCTGTGGCTCGCCGCGAGCGTGCTCTTCGCGCTCTACGTCCAGAGCATCGCGAACTACGGCAAGATCTACGGAGCCCTCGGCGCCGTGATGGTGCTGCTCATGTGGTTCTACATCGGGAGCTTCGCGAGCGTCCTCGGCGCGGAGCTCGATGCCGAGTTGGAGCATCAGACGGCGCTCGACACGACGACCGGGCCGCCCGAGCCCATGGGCCGGCGCGGGGCCTACATGGCCGATACGCTCGGCACTATTCCGCGCCGCCGAAGCGAAAGCCCGAAATCTGCCAACCCATCATCCGGCCGCTGAAGGCGACGGCGCCACGGTCCTCTCCCGCGGCGCCCGCCGCTACCATGAGGGGCAGCAAATGCTCCTCACGCGGATGGGCGATCCGCGCGTCCGGCGCCCGCGCCCAGTTCACGAGTCGGGCGTTACGGTCCGCGGCGCGCTGCTGCCCGACCGCATCCTCGAGCCAGGCGTCGAAGCGCTCGGATGGCGGGATGCGCGCGTTCTCGATCGACCCGATGCCGAGATTATGGAAGCTCATGCCGCTGCCGACGATGAGGACGCCGCGCTCGCGTAGCGGCCGCAACGCCGCGCCGATCCGCAGGTGATCGGCCGGATCGAGGCCGCGTCGGAGCGAGAGCTGCACGATCGGCATGTCGGCCTGCGGGTAGATGAGCTTGAACGGCACGAACACGCCGTGATCGAGCCCGCGGCGGGGCTCCTCGCGCACGGCGTAGCCTGCGGTGGTGAGGAGGTCCCGTACCTCCAGGGCGATTGCCGGCGCGCCCGGCGCCGGATACCGCAGCTGGTAGGTGTGCTCGGGAAAGCCGTAGTAATCGTAGAGGAGCGCGGGGTGCTCCTGCACGTTGACGGCGATCGGGTCCTCCTCCCAATGACCTGAGACGACGAGCACTGCGCGCGCGGACGCGTCGATCGAAGCAGCGAGGCCTCGAAGCCAGGCGGCGAGATCGGTCCAGGGATTCGGGGTGGCGTAAGGCCAGTCCATGAAGAAACACGGGCCGCCGCCGTGCGGAATATAGAGCGTGGGTAGCCGCGTCGTACCGTTCATGGGCGACATATTAACCGGCAACGCGGGCCCCGGGCCGGCACCGCGGGTCCCCCGGGGCCGGCCACGCGGCCGCCGCGCCCAACGTCCGCCGCAGGCCGCCGCTCAAGTCGATGCCGGCGCGGCCGTTACCCGGTCAGCCCGAGCCTCGGGCGCTGTTGACATAGCATCGATGCAAGCTTCCGAAGGGCGGGAACTGCCCGGATCGATCATCGCGCAGCGCTTCGGGCCGCGGCCGGGCCTCACCTTGAGCGGCCGCGGCTTGCTGCGCAGGCTCCTCGGGGGAGCCTGCGCGTGGATCAGGCTCGCGCGCCGCGGGCGCAACCGGCTCGGCCCGGGATTGGGGGTGAGCAGCCCCGAGCACCACTGGACGCAGCTCGTCGCAAGACACAGCGGCATCTCCGTCGTCATCACCAACCCGCGGCACGAGATCCTCTGGGTCAACGACACCTTCACGCGCATCACCGGCTACGGGCCGGCCGAGGCTCGCGGGCGGCAGGCCGGGGAGCTGCTGTTCTTCAGCGGGACCGACATGGAGACGGTGGGGCGTGTCCGTGCGCTCTACGCCCAGAAATCGGGGGCGCTGTTCGAGGTGCTCGTGCGCACGCGCGACGGCGAGGAGCGCTGGCTCGAGGCGGACCTCGAGCCGCTGCTCGACAATCGGGGTGAGGTCGAGGGGTACATCGCGCTGCACCGCGACGTAACGGAGCAAGTGCGCATTCGCGAGGCCATGCGGCTCTCGGAGCATCGCACGCGCATGATGATGGAGGGCGCGAGCGTCGGGACCTGGGAGCTCGACATGGCTCGCGGCGCCGTCACGGTGAACGAAGCCTTCTGCCGCATGCTCGGTTATGAGCCCCAGGAGCTCACGCTCGATGCCGAGAGTCTGCGCGGCCTGTGTCATCCGGATGACTCGTCGGACGCGAACCGGCAGGTCGATGACGTGGTCGGTGAGCGCGCCGAGTTCTTCCGCGGTACGCATCGGCTGCGCGCGAAGGACGGGTCCTGGCGCTGGGTGCTCGGGACGGGCGGCGTGCTCGAGCGCTCCGCCGCCGGGCGGCCGTTGCGGCTCTTCGGCGTGCAGATCGACGTGACCGAGCAGCGGCGCGCCGACGACGAGCGCCGCCGGGCGGCCGAGCACCTTGCGGTGATCGCCGCGAACGTGCCGGGAATGATCTTCCAATGGCGGCTCGATGCCGGCGGCGAGCAGCCCCGATTCCTCTACGTGAGTCCGGGCGCGCGGGCGCTTTACGGCGTGAGTCCCGAGGAGCTGATGAGCAACGAGCGCAGCATGTCGGGCTTCCTCGTCAATCCCGAGGAGGGGACGCTCGACCGCGCCGCGATGCTGCACTCCGCGGCGACGCTAACACCGTGGCACGCGGAGCATCGTCTCATCACCTCGGAGGGGGAGCTGCGCTGGCTCGAGGCGAACGCGATCCCGACCGGCAACGCGGACGGCAGCACCACCTGGACGGGATACGTGAACGACGTGACCCGGCGCAAGCTCGCCGAGCAGGAGCTGCGCGTGAGCGAGGAGAAGCTGCGCAGCCTCTATGACCTCTCCCCGCTCGGCATCGCCTTGAGCGACAGCGAAGGACGGTTCCTGCAGACCAATCATGCGATGGAGATCATCAGCGGCTACACCCGCGAGGAGCTCGCCGCGATGAACTGGTGGGACTGGACCGCGGAGGACGGCAGTGCCGAGCAGCGCCAGCGCGTGCAGACCCTCATGCAGAACGGGCGCTTCGGCCCGCTCGAGAAGGAGCTGACGCGCAAGGACGGTACGCGCATCCCCGTGCAGATCACGGGCATGATGGTGACGGCGAGCGACGGCGCGCGGCTCATGTGGTCGATGCTCGAGGACATCGCCGATCGCAAGCGCGCCGAGCAGCGTATCTCGTTCCTCGCCTATCACGATCCGCTGACGGGCCTCGACAATCGGCTGGGGCTGCGCGCGCGGCTCGCCGAGGCGCTCGCCACGGCCGCCGTGAGCCGCAGCCGGATCGCGGTCATGATGATCGATCTCGATCGCTTCAAGACCATCAACGATACGCTCGGGCACGACGCCGGCGATCGAGTCATCGCGGAGCTCGGGCAGCGCATCCACCGTGCCGTGCGCGAGGAAGACATCGTCGCCCGCATCGGCGGCGACGAATTCGTGGTGGCGCTCACGCACCTCGGGCCGGACGCCGCCATCGAGGCGGTGGCCGCGAAGGTGTTCGGCGAGCTGCGCGGCCGCTTCGAGGTGGACGGCAACAGCGTCCACATCACGGTGAGCGCCGGCGTCAGTGTGTACCCCGACGATGGCGCGGACAGCCAGACGCTCATGAAGCGGGCGGACATCGCCCTCTATGCGGCCAAGGGCCTCGGGCGGGACACCTGCGAGATCTATCGCCCCGCGATGACCGAGGGAGCCGACCAGCGCCTCGCGCTCGAGACCGAGCTGCGCGATGCGCTCGCGCGCGGCGAGTTCGTGCTCTACTACCAGCCGCAGATGGACACGCTCACCGGCCGCCCGATCGGCATGGAGGCGCTGCTGCGCTGGCGGCATCCCACTCGAGGCCTCATCTCTCCGGCGCTCTTCGTGCCGATCGCCGAGGAGACCCGGCTCATCGAGCCGATCGGGGAATGGGTGCTGAAGGCCGCCTGCCGCGACATGTGCGCGTGGCTCGATGCCGGCGGCGAGCCGCTCACCATGGCCGTCAACCTCTCCCCGATGCAGTTCGCGTGCGAGGATCTCGCCGACCGCATCGCAGCAGTGCTCGCCATGTCCGGGTTGCCGCCGGGTCTGCTGGAGCTCGAGATCACCGAGTCCGCCGCGATGAGTGCGCCGGAGGTGACGGCGCGGAGCCTCGCGCGGCTCAAACAGCTCGGCGTGTCCCTCGCGCTCGACGATTTCGGGACCGGACACTCCTCGCTCGCGCGGCTCAAGATGTTCAACGTCGATCGCTTGAAGATCGACCAGTCGATCGTGACCGACTGCGCCGCCGATGCGTACGATGCGGCGATCTGCAAGGCGACCATCGCGCTCGGCCGGGCGCTCGGCCTCGATGTCGTCGCGGAGGGCGTCGAGACTTCCGAGCAGTGGCAGTTCCTCGCGCAGGAGCAGTGCACGTCGGTTCAGGGGTTCTTGTTCGCCGAGCCCATGCCGGTGGCCGAGGCATTCCGCTTCCTGAAGGCGTCGCTCGCCGCGCCCCGGCTGCGCGCGAGCCCCGCGCCGCAACGGGGCACAGGGCACCGATCGCCTCGTTGACGCAGGTGCTCGCCGGGCCCTGCCCGGCCCCGTCCGGCCCTCGCGCCGGCCTCCCGCGGGGCTCACCCCCTGCGGCTTGACTCACGGCCGTCGAATCTTGATAGTCGCCTCATGCGCGCCGTCGAGGGCTCCATCAACTACACCGCGCCGATGTCGGTGCGGCCTCGGTATCACGCGAACGACAATTCCAAGGATGTGCTGACGCTCGATCCGCGTACCGTCCGCATCGAGGATGAGCGGGGGGCCGCGGCCCCGCCTTCGCTCGGCTGCGAGGGCATTCTCCTCACAGGGCACCGCAGCGCGGTCGCGGACTTCCGCGACGGTGCGGAGGTGGCGGCGGTCCATCCGGCCGAGATCGAGCGGCTGATCCTCGAGGTCTCGGGAGCGGACGCCGCGGTGGTTACCGGACCCGGCGTGTTGCGTTTCGGCGAGCGGTCCGGCGACTCAGGCCGGCTCAACAACTCACGGCCGGCGCGCTTCATCCACGTCGACATCTCGAATACGACGGCGGCGGCGTTCGCGGAGCGCTCGCGGCCGAAGGTCGCCGACGGCCGACGCGTGCGGCGGTTCGCGCACTACAATGTGTGGCGCACGTTCTCGGGGCCGCCGCAGGACGTGCCGCTGACGCTGTGCGACGCCCGCACGATCGAGCAGCAGGATCTGGTGTCGGCCGATGCGGTCTTCGACGCCCCCGGCCAGCCCGAATGGTCCTTCGAGGGGCTCGTCGTCCGTTACAACCCGAAGCACCGCTGGGTCTATTTCTCGGGCATGACCCGCGACGAGGTGATCGTCTTCAAGACCAACGATTCCGCCGCGGATGAGCCGAGTCAGGTCCCGCACAGCGCGTTCGACGATCGGACGTGCCCGGCCGGCGTGCCGCCCCGGTCGAGTCTCGAGATGCGGGCGATCGCATACTGGTTTGCCTGAAGGTTAGCCGGTCCGAGATTGCGTTCCGAACGTAGGTTCGCCCCGCTCGTTCAGTCCGGGCGGAGGCGTTGACCGCGAACATACGCCGGGGAAACATGACGTCGACGTGCCGTACCGGGACCGATCGCGGGAGATTCGTGCGCGCCATGGCCGGAGTAGCCGCGGCGCTCGCGGCGGAAACGCTCATGGCCGTCGTGCTGGCCGGCCTGCTCGCGCTCGGCGCGTCCGCCTCCGCGGCCGGGAAGTACACGAGCGCCGAGCTCAAGGCCGTGTTTCTGTACCGCTTTGCGGGCTACGTGCAATGGCCGGGTGCGGCGGCATTAAGCCCGCCCCACCGCGCGGGCCCACCGCACGCCGCGATCGCGCTCCGCCGCTCGAGCTCGCGCCCGCCTCAGCCGGCCCCCCGGCGCTCCTCGGCCGAGACGGCTATCCGCCCCTTCACCATCGACGTGCTCGACGCGGGCGCCGTAACCGCCGAGCTCGAGCATCTGGTGCCCGGTCATCCCGTCCACGGCCGCCCGGTTCGGGTGCACGTCGTCCGCTCCGTGTGGCAGGCGCGCGACGCGCAGATGCTCTACATCGGCTCGGCTTACGGGGGTAGCCTCAGGGCCGCGATCGCGGCGATCGCCGGCCGGCCGATCCTCATCGTGACGGACGACGAGCATGGGCTCGAGGAGGGCGGCACCATCAACTTCCTGGAGAGGGACCGGCGGGTGCGTTTCGAGGTCTCGCTCTTCGCCGCGAACCGGTCGAGATTGAGGATCAGCTCGGATCTGCTCTCGGTCGCCGCGCGCGTGGAGGGGGGACGGCTGCACTCGGACGCGCACTGCGCGCCGGGGGACTTCTACACCGCCGTCGGCGCGGGCTGCCCGACGCGCCTCGCGTCCCGATGAGCCGCGCGCACACCTCGGTCCGCTGGAAGTTCGTGGGCGTGGTGCTGCTCACGACCGCCATCGCATTGCTCGTCGCGGGCGGCGCGCTCCTGACGCGCGACATCAGCTCCTACCGGCAGGCTTGGACCGCGGACCTCGAGACCGAAGCCGGGGTGCTCGCGCTCTCGACCGCGCCCGCGCTCGCCTTCGACGACCACGCGACGGCGATTCGCAACGTCGCCGCGCTGCAGGCCCTGCCGGCGGTGATCGTCGCGGCCATCTACCGGACCGACGGAAAGCTCTACGCGCAATACGTGAAGACGGGCGAGCCGCCGGCGCCGCAGCAGCTGCCGGCCGAGCTTTCCGGCACGCCGCGCTTCAGTCATGGCGACGTCATGATCACGCGGCGCGTGATGAGCAATGGCGAGTGGGTCGGGACGATCTATCTGCGCGGCCGCTACGATGTGATGGCGCGCGTCGTGACCTATCTCGAGATCCTGGGCGTCGTGATCTTCCTCAGCATGCTGATCGCGCTCGCGCTCTCGACGGCGCTGCAGCGGGTGATCACGCGGCCGCTCGACGCCATGGCCGCCATCGCGAGGCACGTCATCACCACGCGGGACTATTCCCCGAGGGCGAAGAAGACCACCGATGACGAAATCGGCATGGTGGTGGATGCCTTCAATGCCATGCTCGACGAAGTGGAGTCCCGAACCCGTGCGCTCGAGCGCTCGAACGGGAGCTTGCAGGGCGAGGTCGCGAACCGCCTCGCGGCCGAGGGGGCGCTGCGCGAGGCGGACCGCCGCAAGGACGAGTTCCTCGCGACGCTCGCGCACGAACTGCGCAACCCGCTCGCGCCGATCCGCAACGCCGTGAAGCTCCTCGAGTCGCCCGCCGCGGACGAGCGCAGGAAGCAGTGGAGCCGCGAGGTCATCGCGCGCCAGGCGCAGCGCATGGCGCTGCTGCTCGACGATCTGCTCGACGTCTCGCGCATCACACGCGGCAGACTGACGCTGCGGCGCGAGATCTCCAGTCTCGCCACGATCGTGGGCTCGGCGGTCGAGACCGCGCGGCCCCTCATCGACTCCAAGGGTCACGCGCTCGAGGTGCGGCTGCCCAGCGAGGCTCTCGAGCTCGAAGCCGATCCGCTGCGCCTCTCGCAGGTTCTCTGCAACCTCCTCACCAACGCGGCGAAGTACACCGATGCGGGCGGCCGGATCACGCTCACCGGCACGCTCGAGGCGAGCGGCCTCACGTTCACCGTCACCGACAACGGCATCGGGCTATCCGCTTCCTCCATCCCCACGCTCTTCGAGATGTTCTCGCAGGTCGACTCGGCGATCGACCGAGCGGAGGGCGGCCTCGGCATAGGGCTCTCGCTGGTGAAGGGGCTGGTCGGGCTGCACGGCGGAACCGTCGAGGCCTCGAGCGCCGGGCCGGGGCAGGGCAGCACGTTCACCGTACGCTTGCCGAGGAGCGTCATCGCCTCCGGGCGGACACTTCCCGCGGACAGAGCCTCCCGCGCCGATCCGGGAAGCGCCCCCTGCTCGGTGCTGATCGCCGACGACAACCGGGATGCGGCCGACAGTCTCGCGCTGCTCCTCGAATCCTACGGACACGAGGCGCACGTCGCCCACTCGGGCCGCGAGGCGCTCGACACGGCCGCGCGAGTGCATCCCGAGGCTTTCATCCTCGATATCGGCATGCCGGATATGACCGGGTACGAACTCGCTCGGCGCGTCCGCGAGCAGCCCTGGGGCAGGGACGCGATGCTGCTCGCGGTCACCGGTTGGGGTCAGCAGGAAGACAAGGCGCGAGCGGAAGCGGCCGGGTTCGACCATCATCTGACGAAGCCCGTTGCCAGCAATGCGCTCGAGGAGCTGCTGGCGCATTTCTCGAAGGAGTTGAGAGCCCGCCGCGCAGCGGATCCGCGGGTGAGCGCCTGCTGAGCGTGGCGCGGATCGGCGGCCGGGATCGGCTATCCTCGCCGCATGACGGCGGCGCGCGACAACCTCGAGGTTCAGCTGCGGCACATCCGGCTCGAGCGGGCCGGTCGGCCCGTACTCCGTGATGTCGACTGGACGATCGCTCCCGGGCAGCGCTGGATCCTCGCGGGCGCGAACGGCGCAGGCAAGACGCAGCTCCTGAAGCTCCTCGAGGGCAGCGTCTGGCCTACCCCCACGGGCGAGGAGCGGCGGCGCTATCGGCTCGGCCAGCAGGTGTACGCGAGCCCGTTCGAGGTGAAGGACGAGGTCGCCTACCTCGGCCCGGAGCGCCAGGACAAGTACGAGCGCTACGGCTGGAATTTCACGGCCGAGCTCGTGGTGGGGAGCGGCATCCACCGCACCGACATTCCGCTCGATCCGCTCACCGCGCGCGAGCGGCGCACGATCGCCGCGCGCTTGCGCGAGCTCTCGCTCACGCACCTCGCACAGCGTGAGCTGCTGACGCTCTCGTACGGAGAGCGCCGCCTCGTGCTGCTCGCGCGCGCGCTCGCGGCGCGGCCGCGGCTGCTGCTGCTCGACGAGCTGCTCACCGGCCTCGATGACTCGCATCGCGCCGCGGCACTCGCCTGGCTCGAGCGAACCGGCAGGTCCTGCTTGCCGTGGGTGCTCGCGACGCACCGCATGGAGGATGTTCCGCGGAGCGCGACGCACGCGCTGGTGCTCAGGCAGGGGCGCATCGTCTACCGCGGGCGCGTGGCGCGCGCGCCGCTCGAGCGCTGGCTGGATGTGCGACCCGCCGCCCCGCGGGCAGCGGGCGCCGCGACGGGTGGCGAGACC
>JBOHZT010000010.1:0-29639 GCA_050738535.1 Steroidobacteraceae bacterium | reverse complement strand
CGCGCGAGGGAGGCAGGCCGCTGCTCATCGAGCTGCAGGCGCTGGTCGACCGCATGGTGTTCGGGGCACCGCGGCGCATTGCTCAGGGTCTCGACGCCAACCGGCTCGCGATGCTGCTCGCCGTGCTACACCGGCATGGAGGAGTCTCGCTCCAGGAGCATGACGTCTTCGCGAACGTCGTGGGAGGCATCGAGATCCAGGAGACCGCCTGGGACCTGCCGGTCCTCATCGCCCTCGTCTCGAGCCTCGAGGGCAGGACGCTCGCTCGCTCGCTCGTCGCCTTTGGCGAGGTCGGTCTGACCGGCGAGGTGCGCCCCGTCGCCTACGGGGAGGAGCGGTTGCGCGAGGCGCAGAAACAGGGCTTCAGGCGGGCGGTGGTTCCGCGCGACAACGTCCCGCGCCGGCCGCTCGAGGGCATCGAGGTCACGGGGGTCGCGCGCGTGTCGGAGGCGCTCGCGGCGGTCACCTGAGCGCTAATTCGCGCGGATGCGCACGGTGCGCACGGCGTTATCGGCGATCTTCAGCACCTCGAACTGGTAGCCGTCCACGCGCACGGTGGTCCCCGGGTCGGGGATCGTCTCGAGGTGCTCGAGCAGCAGGCCGTTGACGGTTTTCGGCCCGTCGATCGGCAGGTGCCATTGCAGCGCGCGGTTGAGGGCGCGCAGCGTCATGCTCGCGTTCACGACGAAAACGCCCGGTGTCTCCGTGTGGATGTCCTTGTGGCTCACGGTCACCGGATCGCTCGTGAATTCCCCGACGATCTCCTCGAGGATGTCCTCGAGCGTCGCGAGCCCCTCGACGTCCCCGTACTCGTTGATGACGAACGCATGGCGCCTGCGATCGCGCTGGAAGTTCTGCAGCTGCACGGCGAGCGTGGTGCGCTCCGGCACGAAGTAGGGCGGGCGCAGCGCTGCGAGCTCGGCGAGGCGCGCGCGCGTCAGCGTGTTGCGCGCGAGCTCCCGGGCGACGCGCTTCATGTGCAGCATGCCGATCAGATTGTCGAGGTCGCCGTCGAAGACCGGCAGGCGCGTATGCGGGGTCTGGCGCAGCTTCTCCATCACTTCGTCCCAGTCCGCGGCGATGTCGATCCCGTCGATCTCCTGCCGAGGAACCATGATGTCGTCAACCGTCACCCGCCCGAGGTCGAGCACCGCGAGGAGCATCTGCCGGTGGCGCGCCGAGATGAGCGGGGTCGCCTCTGCCACGACGGCGCGCAGCTCCTCGGGGCTGAGCAGCGTCGGATCACGCATCCGGCCGACTCCGCCGAGCAGCCGCAGCACGCCGTAGGCGGCATGGCTCGTGAGCCACAGCACCGGCCGGGCGCCGGCGACCAGCGTGCGATAGATGAACGCGGAGCGCAGCGCGACCGTCTCGGAGTGCGCGGCGGCGAAGATCTTCGGCACGAGCTCTCCGAAGATGATCATGACGATCGTGAGCCCGATGCCGGTGACGGAGAGCGCGTAGGAGAGGCCGGAGCGCTCCGCGAGCACGGTCGCCGCCTGGGAGGCGAACACGCTCGCGGCGGCCAGGATCACCAGGTTGATCCCGAGCCAGTCGTCGGGGCGCTTGAGGAGCTGCTCGAGCACCTTGGCGGCGCGCTGGCCGAGCTCGGCGCGATGGCGCACGCGGTAGCGGTTGACCGACAGCATCGCGACCTCGGTCCCGGAGGAGAACGCGATCACCAGGACGAGCGCGATGAGCAGGAGTGAGAGGAGCGGCGTCGGGGCTGCGTTCAAGGCGATCTTTCCTCACAGGGTGGTGGCGTCCGCCCTATCCTATAATGCGGGTATGTTCGAAAACCTCACTCAGCGCTTAACTCGCACGATCAACGGCTTGCGCGGCCGCGGCCGCATCACCGAGGAGAACGTCTCCGAGGTGCTCCGGGAGGTCCGGATCGCGCTGCTCGAGGCCGACGTGGCCTTGCCCGTGATCAAGCGCTTCCTCGAGGCCGTCAAGGGCGAGGCCCTCGGCGCCGAGGTCGCGTCGAGCCTCACGCCGGGACAGGCCTTCATCGGCATCCTGCACAAGGAACTCGTCGCGCTCATGGGCGGCGCGCGCGCCGGGTTCACATTGAGGGCGCAGCCGCCGGTCGTGGTGATGCTCGCCGGCCTGCAGGGCTCGGGCAAGACGACGACCGCCGCGAAGCTCTCGCGCTGGCTCATCGAGCAACAGGGCAAGAAGCGCGTGCTGCTCGCGAGCACCGACGTGCGCCGTCCGGCGGCGATGCTGCAGCTCGAGCGGCTTGCCGCGCAGGTCGGCGCAGACTACTTCCCCGCGAGTCCCGAGACCCCCCCGCCGCAGATCGCGCAGGCCGCGGTCGAGCAGGCCCGCCGCGGCGTCTATGACGTGCTGATCGTCGACACGGCCGGGCGCCTCCACGTCGACGAGGAGATGATGGAGGAGGTGCGGGAGATCGACGGCGCCATTCATCCGAGCGAGCGGCTGTTCGTGGTGGACGCCATGGCCGGGCAGGACGCCGTCAATGCCGCACGCGCCTTCAGCGGCGCGCTCGAGCTGACCGGCGTGATTCTCACCAAGGCCGACGGCGACGCGCGGGGCGGTGCCGCGCTCTCGGTGCGCGAGACCACCGGGCAGCCGATCGTGTTCCTCGGCGTGGGCGAGAAGACGGACGCGCTCGAGCCCTTCGATCCGGAGCGCATGGCCTCGCGCATCCTCGGCATGGGCGATGTCGTGGCGCTCGTCGAGCAAGTGCAGCGCGAGGTCGACGCGGGCGAGGCGCAGCGCCTGGCCCGCAAGGTCATCTCCGGGAAGGGGTTCGACCTCTTCGATCTCAGGGGGCAGCTCGAGCAGCTGCAGCGGATGGGCGGCATGACAGCGCTCATGGACAAGCTCCCCGCAGGGGTCGCGCAGAAAAACGTCGCGCCCGGGGAGAGCGATACGCAAATGCGCCGCCAGATCGCCATCATCAACTCGATGACGCCCCGCGAGCGCCGCCAGCCTGGGATCATCGACGGCTCGCGCCGGCGGCGCATCGCGAAGGGCTCCGGGGTCCAAGTGCAGGACGTGAACCGGCTGCTGAAGCAGTTCCTCGAGATGCAGCGCGTCATGAAGAGCATGAAGGGCGGCAAGCTGCGCCGCATGATGGGCGCGCTCAAGGGGAAGGCGCCGCCGGGCCTCCCGGGGCCGTGAGCGTCTCGACAATGGATAATTCGGGGCCGTTTGCGTAGAATCCGCGCTCTTTTTGGGGCCGCTACGGTCTTCTGAAGGACCGGGACGCGCTCCGAGGATTCGAGAAAAGCTCATGGTCACGATTCGCCTGACGCGCCGCGGCGCGCGAAATCAGCCCTTTTATCACGTCGTCGTCACGGACAGCCGCAGGCGCCAGGGCGGCGCCAGCCTCGAGCAGGTGGGGTACTTCAACCCCGTCGCGAGACGCGGCGAGCCGAAGCTGAGGCTCGACCTGCCGCGGATCGACTACTGGGTGGGCAAGGGTGCGCAGCAGTCGGAGCGCGTGCGCTCCCTCGTGCAGTCGTACCGGAAGCAGGCCGCGGCCGCCTGAACGCAAGCCGCTGGGTCGAGCTCGGGCGGATCGGCAGCCCGTACGGTATCCGGGGCTGGGTTCGGGTCCAGTCCTACATGGACCCCCCGCAGGGCTTGCTGAGGCTGGGCTGCCTCACGCTGCGTGCGGGTACGGGCGAGCGCTCGGAGCGACGGTTGCTCGAGGGGCGGGAGCAGGGCAAGGGGCTCGTCGTCCTGCTCGCGGGGATCGCCGACCGCAACGCGGCGGCGACGTTGCGGGGCGCTTTCGTCGAGATCGAGCGGAGCAAGCTGCCGCCGACGGGCGAGCGCCAGCACTACCAGGTGGATCTGGTGGGGCTCACGGTGCGCAACCTCGAGGGTGTCGAGCTCGGAGTGGTGCAGTACTTCATCGAGGCGCCGACGCACGCGGTGATGGTGGTGGAAGGTGGAGCGCGGCATTTCATTCCGGCGACGCCGACGCACCTCCGGAAGGTGGAGCTCGAGCGCGGCTCGATGGTGGTCGACTGGCCGCATGTGATTGAATAGCCGTGCGGCCCGCGATCGGGCGCTCGAGTCCGCGCATGCACATCGAGGTCGTGACGCTCTTTCCGGAGATGGTGCAGGGCGCGCTCGCGTTCGGAGTCGTTGGGCGAGCGCTCGAGCGGGGCATCGCCGCGGTGGGGACCGAGGACCCGCGGGCTCATACGACGGACGCGCACCGGACCGTCGATGACCGCCCGTACGGCGGCGGTCCGGGCATGGTGCTGAAGCCCGAGCCGATGCTCGCGGCCATCCGCGCGGCCCGGGCGCGGGCGCCGAGCGGCAGCCCGTGCATAGGGTTGTCGGCGCAGGGAGAGGGGCTCGACCAGCGCCGGGTGGAGGCGCTCGCGGCCTTGCCGGGCTTCGTGCTGGTGGCGGGCCGGTACGAGGGGGTCGATGAGCGGGTGAGTGTGCTCGGCATCGATCGGGAGCTCTCGATCGGAGACTACGTGGTCTCCGGCGGGGAGATCGCGGCGCTCGCGGTGATCGACGCGGTCGTACGGCTCCTGCCGGGCGCGCTCGGTCACGAGCGCTCGAGCGTCGAGGAGTCCTTCTCGCAGGGGCTGCTCGACTGGCCGCACTACACGCGGCCCGAGGTGTTCGAGGGACTCGCCGTGCCGCCGGTGCTGCTGTCGGGCGACCATGCCGAGGTAGCGCGCTGGCGGTACGCGCAAGCGGTCGCGCGGACTTGGACGCGTAGGCCGGATTTGATCGTCGAGCGTGGGCTCGCGCCGGAGGCGAGCCGGGTACTGAACGAGTTTCTTGCCGCGCGCGAGGCTGCCGAGCGCGCAGGTGAAGATGAGGTTGGGAGCCATGAGCAAGATCATTGAGGAAATCGAGAAGGCGCGGATGAGCCGGCAGATTCCGGACTTCAAGCCGGGTGACACCGTCGTCGTCCAGGTGAAGGTCGTCGAGGGCGACCGCGAGCGAATCCAGGCCTACGAGGGCGTCGTCATTGCGCGGAGCAATCGCGGGCTGCACTCCTCGTTCACGGTCCGGAAGATCTCGCACGGAGAGGGGGTCGAGCGCGTGTTCCAGACCTACAGTCCCGCCATCAGCGGCATCGCGGTGAAGCGGCGCGGGAGCGTGCGGCGCGCGAAGCTCTACTACCTCCGGAATCTCTCCGGCAAGGCCGCACGCATCGAGGAGAAGGTCTAGCTTCCCGGCCGCCACGATGGGCGGGCTCCGTTCGGTGCTGACGGCGATCTGGCGCGGCCTCGACGGCCTGCGCCGGGTCATCCATCTGCTCTTGATGCTCGCCATCCTCGGCTTCGTGGTGGGCATCCTGCACGTGTCGGCGCCCCACGTGCCCGACACGGCGGCCCTCGTGGTGAAGCCGGAGGGCGAGCTCGTCGAGCAGCTCTCCGGGGCGCCGTTCGAGCGGGCGATCTCCCAGGCCCAGGGGCAGGGGCGCCAGACGCTCCTCTGGAACCTCATCGACAGCATTCACGGCGCGGAGAAGGATCCGCGCATCAAGGTGCTGGTGCTCGACCTCGACGATTTCCAGGGCGCCGACGGCCTGCCGCCCCTCCAGGAGCTCGCCCGCGCGATCCAGCAGTTCCGCGCCACCGGCAAGAAGGTGGTCGCGTTCGGCACCTCGTTCATGCGCGATCAGTACTACCTGGCGGCGCAGGCGAACGAGATCTACCTCGATCCCATGGGCTACGTGCTGCTGCAGGGCTATGGGCGCTATCCGATCTATCTCAAGAACCTGCTCGACAAGCTCGGCATCGACATCAACGTATTCCGGGTCGGCGCGTACAAGAGCGCGGTCGAGGAATACACGCGCGACAGCATGTCGGCGGACGACCGGGCGCAGAGCCTCGAGTACCTCAACGCGCTCTGGACGACCTACAAGAAGGGCGTGACCGCCGCGCGCCATCTGGCGCCCGGCGCCCTCGACCAGTACGTCGGCACGCTCGCTCAGGCGACGGCGGCCGATGATGGCTCCACGGCGGAGGTGGCCCTGAAGGCGGGCCTGGTCACCGGCCTGAAGTCGAAGCAGCAGGTGGTGCAGCGGCTCATCGACCTCGTGGGCGAGGACGACTCGACCGGCTCGTTCCGCCAGGTGTCGAGCGAGGATTACGTGCGGGTCGTGCATGCGCAGACCGAGCTCACCCGCAGCGACCGCAACCGGATCGGCGTGATCGTCGCCTCGGGCGAGATCCTAGACGGCGATCAGCCGCCGGGGACCATCGGCGGCGACTCCCTGTCCCGGCTCATCCGGGAGGCGCGCCGTGACGAGCGGATCAAGGCGGTGGTGCTGCGGATCGACAGTCCCGGCGGGAGCGTGGCGGCTTCCGACGAGATCTATCGGGAGATCCGGGCGCTCGAGGCGGCCGGGAAGCCGGTCGTCGTCTCGATGGGGAGCCTCGCGGCCTCCGGCGGCTACTACATCTCCGCGCCGGCCAATGAGATCTGGGCGAGCGCGGCGACCATCACCGGATCGATCGGCATCTTCGCGGTCGTGCCTACCATCGACAAGGCGCTCTCCAAGGTGGGCGTCGACGTCGACGGGGTCGGGACCGCTCCGCTCTCGGGACAGCTCGGGCTCATGCGCCCGCTCAACGATCAGGCGAAGGCTCTGCTGCAGAATACGGTCAACTATGGCTATGCGCAGTTCGTCGGGCACGTCGCGTCCGGTCGGCACAAAACGGTGGAGCAGATCAACGCCATCGGGCAGGGCCACGTCTGGGCGGGCCTCGACGCCGAGCGGATCGGACTCGTCGATCATCTCGGCGGTCTCGAGGATGCGGTGGGGGCGGCTGCGCGGCTCGCCAAGCTTACTCACTACAAGGTCCAGTTCCTGAAGCCGCAGCTCTCCTGGGCCGAGCAGCTCGCGGTCGATATCAACTCCATGGGTATGCGCATCGTCTACGCGGCCGATCCGGGCGCGCGCTCTGCCGCGGCGCTGCTGCACCGCTTCTCGCCCGTGCAGCAGGAGATCGCGCGTTTGAGACGCTTCACCATTCCCGGCCGGCTGTACGCCTACTGCTTCTGCGCGGTTCGCTAGGCGGCGCCTGGCGCATAATCGCGGGCCGCCACGCCGCGCGGCCCGCGGCGGCTTACGATGCCGCACCGGCCACCCGAGAGCGGCAGCGAGGTCCGGATGAAGAGCTATAAGTTCTACGACCTGATCCTCGGCGCGTACGTCTGCGTGCTGCTTTGCGCGAACCTCATCGGGCCTTCGAAGGTCTCGACGATCCACTTGCCCGTGATCGGCGTGTCGGTCACGTTCATGGCGGGGGTGCTGTTCTTCCCGGTGTCGTATTTCTTCGGGGACATCCTGACCGAGGTCTACGGGTATGCCCGGGACAGGCGCGCCGTGTGGGCCGGGTTCGGCGCGCTCGCCTTCGCGTCCTTCATGGCGGCGGTGATCGTCCATCTGCCCCCCGCGGATTTCTGGAAGGACAAGCAGGCCGCCGTCGCGCAGATCTTCGGCAGCACACCCCGCATCGCTGCGGCCTCGATGATCGCCTTCTGGTGCGGGTCGTTCGTGAACAGCTTCGTGCTCGCCAAGATGAAGTTGCTGACGCGCGGCCGCTGGCTGTGGACCCGCACGATCGGCTCGACCGCGTGCGGCGAGCTGTTCGATTCCGGGCTGTTCTACGTCCTCGCGTTCGCAGGCACCCTGACTCCCAGTGAGCTGCTCACGGTGGCGGCGACGCAGTACGTGCTCAAGACGAGCTGGGAGATCGTCTCGACGCCGCTCACGTACAAGATCGTCGGTTTCCTCAAACGCGCGGAGCAGGAGGACTGGTACGACCGGGGCACGCGCTTCACGCCGTTCTCGCTCGAGGTGTCGCGCCCGGCGCATGCGGCCGCGGCGGCCGCGGGCTCGCTCGAGATCGCGCGGGATGCAGTGCGGGCCGAGGCCGAGAGCGCGGATTCGGCGAGCTTGAGCCGATGAGCCGCGAGCGTGTGGGCCGAGACCGTTTGAGCCGAGAGGCCGTGAGTGCTGGTGCGCCCTTGGATGGCAGGTCCAGTTTCGTCGCCGCCGGCGCTCTCGAGTCGCCGATCGGCACGGCGGTCGACGCGGATTATTTGCGGCCGGAGGAGCCTGTCGTCCGCCGGCTCGCCGAGGCGGCGCGGCTCGAGCCTGCGAGGAGAGCCGCGGTCGGGGAGCGGGCCTTGCGGCTCGTCGAGGCGGTGCGCGCCGCGCGGCCGCGCGGCGGCGGACTCGATGCGCTGCTGCGCGAATACCATCTCGCCTCGCGCGAAGGCGTGATTCTCATGTGTCTCGCCGAGGCGCTGCTGCGCATTCCCGATGCGGCGACGGCCGACCGGCTCATTGCGGACAAGGTCGGAGCCGGAGACTGGGAGGATCATCTCGGCGGACCCTCCCTGCTCGTCAACGCCTCGACGTGGGGCCTCATGTTGACGGGCCGCCTGGTTGAGATCGACCGCAGCGAGATCGGCGACACGCGCACGTGGTTCGGGCGGCTCGCGAGCCGCATCGGCGAGCCGGTCGCGCGCGCGGCGCTCAAGCAGTCGATGCGCATCCTCGGACATCAATTCGTGATGGGCCGCACGATCGAGGAGGCGCTCGAGCGCGCGGTGCGCGCCTCGGGGCGCCCCTACCGGTATTCGTTCGACATGCTGGGCGAGGCGGCGATCACCCGGGCGGACGCCGAGCGATATTTCGAGCGCTATTGCGCCGCGATCGCAGCGCTCGGCGCCTTCGACGGCTTCGCGGGCGACGCCCGCAAGGCCGGCCCGGCCGATCCGCGCACCCGGCCCGGGATCTCCGTGAAACTCTCCGCGCTGCATGCGCGCTACGAGCCGGCGCAGCGCGAGCGGGTCATGAGGGAGCTGGTGCCGCGGCTCATCGAGCTCACGGCGAGGGCGCGCGCGGCCCGCATCGGCCTCACCGTCGATGCGGAGGAGGCCGAGCGGCTCACGCTGTCGCTCGAGGTCGTCGACGCCGTGCTACGGAGCGAATGCACGGCGGGCTTCGTCGGGTTCGGGCTGGCCGTCCAGGCGTACCAGAAGCGCGCCTGCGCCGTGCTCGAATGGCTCGCGCGCACAGCCCGCGAGCTCGGACGGCAGGTCACCGTGAGGCTCGTGAAAGGGGCGTACTGGGACACCGAGATCAAGCGCGCGCAGGAGCGCGGCCTCGCCGGGTATCCGGTGTTCACGCGCAAGGCCAGCACCGACGTCTCGTATCTCGCCTGCGCGCGCTTGCTCGCCGCCTCCGCGGACGTCGTCTATCCGCAGTTCGCGACGCACAACGCGCAGACGCTCGCGTACGTCATGGAGCTCATGGGGGGCGAGGCCGCTGCCGGGGCCGGCGCCGACGCAGGTGCGGACGATGCGTGCGGCAGTGATCCCGGCCCGTTCGAGCTGCAGCGGCTGCACGGCATGGGCGAGGAGCTGTACGACACCCCGATCGCACGCCGCTATGCCTGCCGCGTGTATGCGCCCGTCGGTCCGCACGAGGATCTGCTGCCGTACCTCGTGCGCCGGCTGCTCGAGAACGGCGCCAACACGTCGTTCGTCAACCGGATCGTCGATGCGCGGCTGCCTGCGGCCGAGGTGGCGCGCGATCCGCTCGAGGAGGTCGAGCGCATACGGCCGGCCGCGCATCCGAGCATCGTGCATCCGGAGCGGCTCTACGAGCCGCGGCGGCGCAATTCGCGCGGCGTCAATTTCGCCAACGGAGCCGAGCTCGAGCGCCTGAGGCGCTCGTGCGAGGCGGCCTGCCGCGAGCCGTGGCACGCTGCGCCCGTCGTCGGCGGAAAACGGGTCGTGGGGGGCAAGCGCGGCGCTGGCGGAGGGCTCGGCATCGGCGAGCCGCGCTCATTCGCGAGCCCAGCGTGCGAGACCGCCACGATCGGCACGGTGATCGAGGCCTCCGGCGAGCAAGTGGACCGCGCGCTTGCGCTCGCGACGGCGGCCGCAGGTGCCTGGGATCGCCGCCCGGCCGAGGAGCGTGCCGTGTTGCTCGAGCGCGCGGCTGATCTTTACGAGGAGCGCCGCGGCGAGCTCGTCGCAAGGTGCGTGCTCGAGGCCGGCAGGACCGTGCCGGACGCCGTAGCCGAGGTGCGCGAGGCGATCGACTTCCTGCGCTACTACGCGTGCGAGGCACGCTCGAAGTTCGGCGCGGCCGCGGCGCTTCCCGGCCCCACCGGGGAGCGCAACACGCTCGCACTCAGAGGCCGCGGCGTGTTCGCCTGCGTGAGCCCGTGGAACTTCCCGCTGTCCATCTTCACCGGGCAGGTGAGCGCCGCGCTCGCGGCGGGCAACGCGGTGCTCGCGAAGCCGGCCGAGCAAACCCCGCTCACCGCGGCGCTCGCCGTCGAGATCCTGCACGCCGCGGGCGTGCCCGGCGAGGTCCTGCATTTTCTGCCCGGCGATGGCGCCAGGGTAGGCGCGGCGCTCACTCGGGATCCGCGGATCGCCGGGGTCGCCTTCACGGGGTCGGGAGAGACCGCCCGGCTGATCGAGCGTGCGCTCGCCGAGCGCCCGGGTCCGATCGCGACGCTCATCGCCGAGACGGGCGGCATCAACGCGATGATCGTCGACAGCTCGGCGCTACCGGAGCAGGTCGTGCTCGACGTGGTCGCTTCCGGGTTCAACAGCGCCGGACAGCGCTGCTCCAGCTTGCGCGCGCTCGCCGTGCAGGAGGAGATCGCTCCGCGCATCCTCGAGCTCCTCGCCGGCTCGATGGACGAGCTGGAGGTGGGCGATCCGGCGCTCCTCGCAACCGACCTGGGACCGGTCATCGATCGGGAGGCGCTCGCCGCGCTCGAGGCGCATGCTGCCGCGATCACCGCGCAAGCGCGCTGGCACCACCGCGCGCCGCTCTCGCCGCGCAGGGCCGCGTCCGGGAGATTCTTCGCGCCGCTCGCGGTCGAGATCGGCGGTCTCGCCGAGCTCAGGCGCGAGGTCTTCGGCCCGATCGTTCACGTCGTGCGCTATCGGTCGCGCGATCTCGACGGCCTGATCGACGCGCTGAACGCGAAGGGCTACGGCCTGACGCTCGGCGTGCAGTCACGCATCGACGGCGTCGCGCAGCGGATCGCGGCGCGCGCGCGCGTCGGGAATCTCTACGTGAACCGCAACATGATCGGCGCGGTGGTGGGCGTGCAGCCGTTCGGCGGGCGGGGACTCTCCGGCACCGGGCCGAAGGCTGGCGGGCCGCACTATCTGGCGCGGTTCGCGACGGAGCAGACGCTCACCGTCAACACTGCCGCGCTCGGCGGGAATGCGAGCCTGCTCGCGCTGTGAGGCTGCCGGCAGCGGCTGTCCCAGCAGTGGGGGCACCGGCAGTGGGGTTGCCTGCGGCGGCGCCGTTCAGGGGAGCGTTCCCTCGCGGGCGATGAGCACGCGGCCGTTCTCGACCCGTACCTTGAACGCGCGGACGGGCTCGTAGGCTGGCGCCGTGAGCGCCTCTCCCGTCTTCAGGGAGAACCTCGCGCCGTGCCGCGGACAGATGATCTGGGCCGCTTCGGGATCCACCTCGCCGCCGGCGAGCGCTTCGCCGTCGTGAGTGCAGCAGTCCTCGACCGCGAAGAACCCCTCGTCGCAGCGTGCGATCACGACCGGCCGCCCGTCGATCTCCATGGTCAACGTCTCGGCCGCGGCGACCGCCGCCTCAGCGCCCACATCGATCCACTCAGCCGTCATTGCGATTCCTCTAGTACATCCCGGTTTGGAGCCGCGCCGCCTCGCTCATCATCGACGGGTTCCACGGCGGGTCGAACACGAGCTCGACGTTCACTTCCTGGACGGTCGGCACCCGCTCGAGCTTGTCCTTCGCGTCGTCGACCAGGATGTCACCCATGCCGCAGCCGGGCGCGGTGAGCGTTAGCTTCACATCGACGGCACGCGCCGGCTCCTCGTCGGTGCCGCGTGCCGGCTTTGGATCCTCAGGCTCGCTGAGAACGCGCACTCCGCACTCGTAGACCAGACCGAGATCGACGATATTGATGGGGATCTCGGGGTCGTAGCAGGTGGCGAGCTGTTCCCAGACCGCTTGCAGCACGTCCTCGTCGCTCGCGTGGGGCGGCAGCTCGACCGGCTTGACGACTTCCTTGCCGAGTGCATCCGCGTCCTCGCCGGCAATGCGGAAGAGACTGCCGTCGACGTAGACGGTGAAGCTGCCGCCGAGCGCCTGGGTGATGTAGCCGGCCTGGCCGGCCTTCAAGGTGACCTCGGCGCCGGCGGGAACCATCACGCCGCGCACGTCCCTGTAGAAGACGACGGGCTCATTGTCGGCAGTGCGCATCAGGACTCTCCGGGGAGCGCTCGCTCGAGGCTCGAGGGGACCTCGTCCGGCAGCTCGGTGGTGACGGCGGCCCCGGCGGGGCTCTTGGCGGCGGCGCTTTGCTCGAGCGCGGCATTGAGCGTGTGCCAGCACAGGCTCGCGCACTTCACCCGCGAGGGGAACTCCCGCACGCCCGAGAGCGCGGCGAGCTTGCCGAGAGACGGATCCGGCTCGGCGCCCTGGCGGGTGAGCAGGTCGTGAATCGATTCGAACAGCCGCCGGATCTCACCGCGATCCTTGCCCTTGACGGCCTCGCTCATGAGAGAGGCCGAGGCCGTCGAGATGGCGCAGCCCTTGCCCTCGAAGCGGATGTCCTCGATGCGATCTCCGGCGAGCCGTACGGTGAGCGTGAGCCGGTCGCCGCAGAGCGGGTTGTGGCCTTCCGCGTGCGCGGTCGCCTGCGCCAGCCGGCCGAAATTGCGCGGCTGCCGGTTGTGATCGAGGATCACGTCCCGATAGAGGTCGCGAAGCTCCATCAGCGAAATACCTCGTGTGCCTTGTGCAGGGCGGCGGAGAGCCTGCGCACGTCCTCGCGGGTGCTGTAGCAGGCGAAGGAGGCGCGCGCCGTGGCCGGAATCCCGAAGAAAGTCATGACCGGCATCGCGCAGTGGTGGCCGGTGCGCACCGCGACCCCCTCGCTGTCGAGAATGGTCCCGAGGTCGTGCGGGTGGATGCCCGCGAGCGTGAACGAGATGACCGCCGCCTTGCGGGCGGCCGTGCCGACGATCGTGAGTCCGGGGATCTGCTCGAGCGCCGCGGTCGCTTCCTCGAGCAGCAGCTGCTCGTGCGCGTGAATCGCCTCGATCCCGAGCGCCTCGACGTAGTCGATCGCGGCGGCGAGCCCGACGGCGCCGGAGATGTTCGGGGTGCCTGCCTCGAATTTCCAGGGCAGCTCGTTGAAGGTGGTGTGCTCGAACGAGACGGTGAGGATCATGTCCCCGCCGCCCTGCCACGGCGGCATCTGCGCGAGCAAGGCCTCGCGGCCATAGAGCACCCCGATGCCGGTCGGCCCGTAGACCTTGTGGCCGGAGAACGCGTAGAAGTCGCAGTCGAGCGCGCGCACGTCGATCGCGGTGTGCGCGATGGCCTGGGCGCCGTCGACGAGCACGGGAATGCCGCGCGCGTGCGCCGCCGCGACGATCTCAGCGATGGGCAGCACCGTGCCGAGCGCGTTCGAGACCTGCGCCACCGCGACGAGGCGCGTGCGAGGCGTGAGCCGTCGCATCAGCTCCTCGAGCGCGATCTCGCCGCGCTGGTCGATCGGGACGACGGCGAGCGAGCAGCCGGTCGCATCGCGCACCATCTGCCAGGGCACGATGTTGGCGTGATGCTCGAGCCCCGTGATGAGGATCTCGTCACCCGGCCCAAAGCGCGGCCGCGCGAAGGACTGCGCGACGAGGTTGATGGCTTCGGTCGTGCCGCGCACGAAAATGATCTCGCGGGTCGAGCGGGCGTTGAGAAAGCGCCGCACGCGATCGCGCGCGCCCTCGTAGGCCGCCGTCGCCTCCTGGCTCAGGAGGTGCACGCCCCTGTGCACATTCGAGTGCGATCGTGTCTGGTAGTCCTCGATGGCGCGCACCACGGCGAGCGGACACTGGGCCGATGCGGCGCTGTCGAGATAGGCGAGCGGGTGGCCGTGTATCTCCCGCGCGAGCACGGGGAAGTCCCTGCGGACGCGCTCCACGTCGAGCGCCGCGCCGTGCCCCGTTGCTCGGCCGAGCGAGGCCGCAGCCGCTGCACTCATTACAGCAGCTCCTTCAAGGCTTCGGATTCCCGCAGCCGCCCGGCGAGACTCTGCTCGATGTGGCGCCGCAGCTCCGGAACGTCGATCTTGGCGACCACGTCCTCCAGGAACGCCCATTCGAGGAGCTGCTGCGCCTTGGCGCGGTCGAGCCCTCTCGAGAGCAAGTAGAACAGCATCATGTCGTCGAGCTTTCCTGCGGTTGCCCCGTGCGTGCAGCGCACGTCGTCGGTGTAGATCTCGAGCTGCGGCCGCACGTTCACGTCGGCCTCGGCGCCGGCGAGCAGTCCGCGCAGTGACTGGCTCGAGTAGGCTCCCTGGGCACCGGGATGCACGACGATCTTGCCGTTGAAGCCGATCCGCGCGCGTCCCGCGGCGATGCCGCGGAAGCTCTCCTCCGTGCGCGTGTGCGCGGCGGCGTGCTCGACCAGCGCATAGCTGTCGAGGATCTGCCGGTCGTCGGCTACCGCGACCGCGTGCAGCGCGAGCTCCGCGCTTTCTCCCTCGAGCCGCACGCCGAGCGTCGAGCGCGCCGCTTGCGCGCCGAGGCTGATGCCGTGCAGCCGGTAGACTGCGGAGCGCTCGACCGTGGCGCGCAGCGTATCCATGAAGATCGCGCGGGCGTCGAGCTGCTGGATCCGGAAATGATCCAGGCGCGCCCCCTCGCCGATGCGCACCTCGACCGCGCCGTCCACGAAGCTTGCTTCGGCGGCGAGGCTCACGTGGCGCTCGATCAGCCGCAGCCGGCTCCCGGGGGCCGCGTCGATGCGCAGCCGCGGGTACGAGGCGCCTTGCTGCGCGGGCGCGCTCGCCGCGAAGACCACCTCGATGCACACGGGCTCGCCGGCCCCGGTGTCTTTCGAGACCTCGACGTGCGCGCAATCGAGGGCGAAGGCATCGTTGATGAGCGCGAAGGCGCCATCGCGGCCGCGCTCGATGCCGCTCGTCACTGAGGGCCCCGCCGCGCTGCCTGTGGCGGACTCCCAGGACGCGAATTCCCCGGCGGCCTGCAGGCCGCCTCGGCTCGAGGCGCGCACGCGCACGCCGGCCGAGGGGGCGGCCGGGCCGGAGGCCGGCGCGGCCAGCACACCGTCGATGAACACATAGCGCACGTAGCCTGCGACGACGGGCGGAAGCGTCTCCGCCGCAGGTGCGACATCCGCTGCGAGCGCGACGCCGGTCGCGGCCGGCGCGAACCGCACCCGCTCGAGCGGCCGCAGGCCCGCGTAGCGCCAGTTCTCGTCGCGCGAGGTCGGCAGACCGCCGCTGACCAGGGCATCGATGGCCCTTCTGCGATGGGCGCGGTCCACCACGCCTGCGGGAAGCCGCTCGGCCGCTGCCGCGTGCTCCTCGGCGATGCGCCGCGCGAGATCGAGTCCGGGAACGCTCATGGAACGCTCATGAGTGGCCGCCCGGTCAGGCCGCCTGGCTCGTCAGCCAGTCGTATCCGCGGTGCTCGAGCTCGAGGGCGAGGGAGCGGTCGCCGCTCCTCGCGATCCGGCCGCGCACGAGGACGTGCACCCGATCCGGCACCACGTGCTCGAGCAGGCGCTGGTAGTGCGTGACGAGCACGAAGGAGCGCTCGCGCGCGCGCAATGTGTTGATGCCGTCCGCGACGATCTTGAGCGCGTCGATGTCGAGCCCCGAATCGGTTTCGTCGAGGATCGCGAGCCGCGGCTCCAGCACCAGCATCTGCAGGATCTCGTTGCGCTTCTTCTCGCCCCCGGAGAAGCCCTCGTTGACCCCGCGGCCGAGGAAGCTCTCGTCCATGCGCATCACTTTCATCTTCTCGCGTACCACGGCGAGGAACTCGAACGCGTCCATCTCGGGCTCGCTGCGCCCACGGCGCGCGGCGTTGAGCGCGGCCTTGAGCAGGTAGACGTTGTTGACCCCGGGGATCTCGACCGGGTACTGGAAGCCGAGGAACACACCGAGGCGTGCGCGCTCCTGCGGCGCGAGCGCAAGCAGATCCTGGCCATCGAGCGTGACGCTGCCCCGGGTCACCTCATATCCAGGCCGCCCGGCGAGTACATACGAGAGCGTGCTCTTGCCCGAACCGTTCGGACCCATGATGGCGTGGACCTCCCCGGCCGGGACCTCGAGCGTGAGGCCGTTCAGGACCTTGGTGCCGCGCACCGATGCGTGCAGATCCTCGATGCGCAGCATCAGCCGACCGCTCCCTCGAGGCTCACGGCGAGGAGGCTCTGCGCCTCGACCGCGAACTCCATGGGCAGCTCCTTGAAAACGGACTTGCAAAAGCCGCTCACGATCATGTTCACCGCATCCTCCTCGGAGATGCCGCGTTGCAGGCAGTAGAAGAGCTGGTCGTCGCTGATCTTGGAGGTGCTCGCTTCATGCTCCACCGTGGCCGACGGGTTCTTCACCTCGATGTAGGGAAACGTGTGCGAGCCGCAGCGATCGCCCATGAGCAGCGAGTCGCACTGCGTGAAGTTGCGCGCTCCGTGCGCCGAGGGCAGCACCTTGACCAGCCCGCGGTAGGTGCTCTGGCCCTGGCCCGCCGAGATGCCCTTGGAGATGATGGTGCTGTGCGTGTTGCGGCCGATGTGGATCATCTTCGTGCCGGTATCGGCCTGCTGGTGATGATTGACGGTCGCGACCGAGTAGAACTCGCCGGTCGATCCCTCGCCCCGCAGCACGCAGCTCGGGTACTTCCAGGTGATCGCCGAGCCGGTCTCCACCTGCGTCCAGGAGATGTGGGAGCGCGCTCCGCGGCACTCGCCGCGCTTGGTGACGAAATTGTAGACCCCGCCTTTGCCGTTCTCGTCGCCGGGGTACCAGTTCTGGACGGTCGAGTACTTGATGCGGGCGCCCTCGAGGGCGATGAGCTCGACCACCGCGGCGTGCAGCTGATTCTCGTCGCGCTGGGGCGCCGAGCACCCCTCGAGATAGCTCACGGTCGCGCCTTCATCGGCGATGATCAGCGTGCGCTCGAACTGCCCCGTTTTCGCTGCATTGATGCGGAAGTACGTGGAGAGCTCCATCGGGCAGCGCACGCCCTTCGGAACGTAGCAGAACGAGCCGTCGGAGAAAACGGCCGAGTTGAGCGCCGCGAAGAAGTTGTCGGAGGAGGGCACCACCGTCCCGAGATACCGCTCGACCAGCTCGGGGTGCTCGCGCACGGCGTCGGAGAAGGAGCAGAAGATCACGCCCGCCTTGGCGAGACGCTCCTTGAACGTCGTAGCGACCGAGACGCTGTCGAAGACCGCGTCCACGGCGACCCCGGCGAGCTTCGCGCGCTCGTGGAGCGGCACGCCGAGCTTCTCGTAAGTCGCGAGCAGCTTCGGATCGACCTCATCGAGGCTCTTCGGCGCCTCTTTCGCCTTCGGCGCCGAATAGTAGGAGATCGCCTGGTAGTCGATCGCCGGGAAACGCACGTGCGACCAATGCGGCTCGCGCATCGTGCGCCAGTGCCGCAGCGCCGCGAGCCGCCATTCCGTGAGAAAGCGCGGCTCGCCCTTCTTGTGCGAGATCCCCCGCACCACGTCCTCGTCGAGCCCGGGCGGCACCGTGTCCGACTCGATGTCGGTCACGAAGCCGTGCCGGTACTGACGGCTCACCAGCTGTTCCAGCTCCATTGCAGTCTCGCTCATGATGCGGGCTCTAACCTCACTCTAGGCATTCGGGCTCTAGCCATTCGGGCCGCTCGGGGACTTCGCAGTGATCCCGCCGCGCGCGGCGAAGCGGATCTCCCGCTCGAACGTCGGCAGCCGCGGCTGGACGGAATCGAGGCCGGCGAGCTGCGCGAGCGTCACCTCGCAAAGCGAGCGGCGGATCGCGAGATTCAGGCGCTGCCAGGCGCGTCCCACCTGGCACGTCGACTCGATCCCGCACTGCCCGTGACCGGCCGAGCAGTCGGTGAGCGCGAGCGGCCCCTCGAGCGCATCGAGAATGGTCGCCGCGCTGATCTCGGCCGCAGGGCGGGCGAGCCGATAGCCGCCGTGCATCCCCCGCGTCGAGCTCACGAGCCGCGCCCGCTGCAGCTGCTTCAAGAGCTTGCTCACCGTGGGGCGCGCGATGTGCGTGCGGTCGGCGAGCGCCGCCGCGGTCTGTACGCGCGCCGGCTGACCGGCGAGCGTCGCCAGGATCACCGTTGCATAATCCGTCAGCTTGCTGATGCGTAGCATGGCTGCCTCGCCGAAAGTGGGACTAGTTTAGTACTGATTATGGCGTCCCGCCAACCCCCCGCGAGGCGCGGCACTCGTTTTGCTATTCTTGCGGGCCAACCTTGCCGGCGCGGAAATAGCGCGGGCGAGACCCATGATCTTCGTCGGAGGCTTGCGACATGAATCGGACCGAGCTCGAGCGCACCGCGCGCGCGATGGTCGTGAAGGGGAAGGGGATCCTGGCGGCGGACGAAAGCTCGGGCACGATCAAGCGGCGCTTCGACGTGATCCGCCTCGAGTCCACCGAGGAGCACCGCCGCAGGTACCGCGAGATGCTGTTCACTGCCCCCGGCGCTGCCGAGGCGCTGAGCGGCGTCATTTTGTTCGACGAGACGATCCATCAGAAAACCGCTTCCGGCCAGCCATTCCCGGAATACCTGGCCGCGCAGGGCATCCTGCCCGGCATCAAGGTCGACCTCGGCGCGAAGCCGCTCGCCGGTTTTCCCGGGGAGACCATCACGGAGGGCCTCGATGGGCTGCGCCAGCGGCTCGAGGGCTATCGCAAGCTCGGGGCCAAGTTCTCCAAGTGGCGGGCCGTCATCGACATCGCCGAGGGTATTCCGACGCCGTTCGCGGTGCAGGCGAATGCCGCCGCACTCGCGCGCTATGCCGCGCTTTGCCAGGAGCAGGACATCGTGCCGATCGTCGAGCCCGAGGTGCTGATGGACGGCGCGCACTCGATCGAGCGCTGCGAGGAGGTGACGGGACGTGTGCTCGAAGCGGTGTTCCAGGCGCTGTTCGCGCACCGCATTGACCTCGAGGGCATGGTGCTGAAGCCGAACATGGTGATCTCGGGCAAGAAGGCCGCGAAGCGCGCGAGCCCCGAGGAGGTCGCGCAAGCGACGGTGCGGTGCCTCAAGCGCCACGTGCCCTCCGCGGTGCCCGGCATCGCCTTCCTCTCGGGCGGCCAGCCGCCCGAGGAGGCGACCCTGCATCTCTCGCTGATGAATCAGCTGAGTCCGCTGCCCTGGAGCCTGACTTTCAGCTATGGGCGCGCGCTGCAGGACTCGGCGCTGAAGGGCTGGGGCGGCACCGCGGCGGGTTTCGGCACGGGCCAGAAGGAGCTCGCCAAGCGCGCCAGGCTCAACGCCCTCGCCACGCTCGGGCGCTACCGGCCGGAGCTCGAGAGCGAGGCCGCCTGAAGCCGCGCGCCGCAGCGATGGCTCCAGCGGGGGGCGAAGCCGACGTGGTCGTCGACGCTCGGGATGTGCATTTCTCGGTCGGCGATCACCGCATCTTCGCGGGGCTCAGCTTGAGCGCCCGGCGCGGCCGAATCACCGCAGTCATGGGGCCGAGCGGCACGGGCAAGACGACGCTGCTGCGCCTCATCACCGGCGAGGGGCTCCCCGACAGCGGCCGGATCGAGGTCTGGGGGCGCGATGTCGCGCAGCTGAAGTCGCGCGAGCTCTATGCCATGCGCACGCGCATCGGCATGCTGTTCCAGAACGGCGCGCTGCTCACCGATCTCGACGTATTCGAGAACGTGGCTTTCCCGCTGCGCGAGCACACGAATCTGCCCGAGCCGCTCATCCGCGACATCGTGCTCACGAAGCTTCACGCGGTCGGCCTGCGGGGTGCCGCGGAGCTCATGCCGGCGGAGCTCTCGGGCGGCATGGCCCGCCGCGTGGCGCTCGCACGAGCGATCGTGATGGATCCGGAGCTGCTCATCTATGACGAGCCGTTCGTCGGGCTCGATCCGATCGCGCTCGGGGTGATCCTGCGCCTCATCCAGAAGATGAACGAGGCGCTCGGGCTCACGAGCATCGTCGTCTCGCACGACGTGCATGAGCTGCAGACGATCGCGGACGAGTGCTACCTCATCTCAGAAGGCCGTGTCGTCGCCGCCGGCACTCCTAGGGAGCTCGGCGCGGGCGACTCGCCCATGGTGCGGCAATTCATGAGCGGGAGTCCCGATGGGCCGGTGCCGTTCCACTATCCCGCGCCCGACTACGCCGACCAGCTGCTCGGCCCACGCCGGAGCGCGCGGTGAGCGGCCCGTACGGTCTCGCGCGAGGCGCGGCCGCGGGGGCGAGCCGATGACGGCGCGCTCTTGGCCGCTCGTGCGGTCGGTGCAGCACATCGGCGCCACCTCCGTGTTCGCCGTCCGGCTGCTCGCCGAGTGTGGGCCGGCGCTCGCGCGCCCCGGCCTGATCGTCGAGCAGATCTACAACTCGGGCGCCCGGTCGCTCATCATCATCATGCTGTCGGGCGTCTCGACCGGCGCCGTGCTCGGGCTGCTCGGCGCAAATGTCCTGCAGCGCTTCGGCTCGGAGAACTATGTCGGCATCATCGCCGCGCTCGGGCTGCTGAAGGAGCTCGGGCCCGTGCTCACGGCGCTGCTGTTCGCCGGACGCGCCGGCACGGCGCTCACCTCCGAGATTGGCCTGATGCGCGCAACCGATCAGCTGACGGCCATGGAGATCATGGCCGTCAATCCGATGCGCTACGTGGCGGCACCGCGCTTCCTCGGAGGGCTCATCTCGATGCCGCTGCTCACGGCGGTGTTCAACATCGTGGGACTCTACGGGGCTCAACTGGTGGGCGTCGGCCAGATGGGGGTCGACAAGGGCTCCTTCTGGTCGCAGATGCAGGGCTCGGTCAGCCTCGGCGACGTGAACGAGGCGATCGTGAAGAGTCTCGTGTTCGGATTCGTGGCAAGCTTGATCGCGGTCTACGAAGGCTACCACGCGGAGCCGACCGCGGAGGGTGTCGGGCGCGCGACGACCCGGACGGTCGTGGCCTCCTCGGTGCTCACGTTGCTGCTCGACTATGTGCTCTCCGCGGTGTTCCTCTAGGGCTCAATACAAGGGTCGGGAAGTTCCAGCATGCGTCAGAATCGCACCCTCGAGATCGGAACGGGACTGTTCGTGCTGCTCGGATTCGCGGCGCTGTTCTTCCTCACCACGCAGCTGCCGGAGAACGGCCTCAAGTTCGGCGGCAGCCAGGGCGGTTACGCCGTGACCGCCGAATTTGACAACATCGGGGACTTGAAGACCGGGGCGCCGGTGTCTCTCGCAGGCGTACCCATCGGGGTGGTGCAAGGTATCGGCATCGATCCGCAGACCTATCGCGCGCTCGTGACGATGCGCATCAATTCGAAATACAACCAGATCCCGGACGACAGCGACGCGAGCATCGACACGCAGGGGCTGCTCGGCGGCCAGTACATTGCGGTCGGAGCGGGCGGCTCGGAGACCTTTCTGAAGAGCGGCAGCCGCATCCAATTCACCCAATCGGCCATCGTGCTCGAGAACATCATCAACAAGCTGTTCGCGAGCTTTGCCAGCAAGCCCTCGAGCTCCGGATCGGGCACGAGCTCCGCGACGGGCTCCGGATCGAGCGCAGGTGCGAAGCAGGAGTCACCGCGATGAGAAAATCGACCCAGGGTTTCGTCCTCGCCGCGAGTGTCGCGGCCCTTGCACTCGCCGGCTGGACCTGCGCGCCGGCGGCGCACGCCGCGGCTGCCGGCGGCTCTGCAGAAGCAGTTGCCGCAACGTCCGCGGCGACACAGGGCCCCTCGCAGGTGGTCCAGCAGGTCGCGCAGCGCTTCCTGAAGGATCTCGACGCGCATCGCGCGGCGTATGCGAAGAATCCGAAACTGCTGCGGGAGGCCGTCGACCGGGACGTGCTGCCGTACTTCGACGTGCAGTTCGCGGCGCGGCTGGTGCTCGCCCGGTACTGGCGCACGGCGACGCCGCAGCAGCGCAAGGCGTTCGTGGAGGCATTCGAGAACTCGATGTTCGCGAACTACGGCAGCGCGCTGCTCGGGTTTCAGTCGAATCGGCTGCGCGTGCTGCCCACGCGCGCCGCGCCCGGGGCGAAGAACGCCATCGTGCGCACCGAGATTCACCGCGACGGCGGCTCCACGGTGCAGGTCAACTTCGCCCTCCACGAGACCCCGCAAGGCTGGAAAGCCTGGGACGTGATCGTCGAGGGGATCAGCTACGTCAAGAGTTTCCGTGACGACTTCGGGGCGCAGATCGAGCAGCAGGGCCTCGATGCCGTGATCAAGCGCCTGCAGCAGGGTGCCAAGCCGCCGCAGATCGCGAATCCCGGCGCGGGACGGCGCTAGAGGGCCGCCCGGTGGCCGTGGATCTCGCCCGCGCCCGAGCCCGCGACGGCCAGGCGCGCTTCGCGATCGTCGAAACGAGCCCGGGCCGCTACGAGGCGCAGGGGCCCTTGACGTTTGCGACGGCCCGCCGCGCGCTCGATGCCGGCATCGGGGCGCTCGCCGCCGCGCGCGATTCTGCGCTCGAGGTGAACTGCGCGGGCGTCGGCGCATCGGACAGCGCGGGGCTCGCCGTGCTCATCGAGTGGCGCGCCTGGGCGAGGCGCAACGGGCGGGAGCTCGCGCTCACCCACGTCCCCGCTGCGGTTCGAGCGATCGCACGGATTTGCGAGATCGAGGAGCTGCTGCTCGGCGCCGAGCGGCCGAGCTGAGCGCACTCAATCGCCGCCGCCGGATTCCTCGAGAGATTTCTCGAGCTCCTCCTCCTGCTGTTCCTCGGATTGGACCGACTGGCCATGGATCACGAATTTGCGGTTTTGGAGGTAGGCGTTCCTGGCGAACGCGTACTCGTCGAACGGGTGCTGCGACTGCAGCAGCTGGTAGGCCGGGATCACGGTGCGCGCGTCGAGGTCGAGCAGGTACACCGCGTAGATCCCGATATAGGTCCAGGTGTCGTTGATGTAATTCTGCGGCGTGAGATAGCCGCCCGGGATCTTCGCGAGCGCGTCCCTCACGTCCGACATCCCGAGGAACGGCAGAACCAGATAAGGACCCGGCGGCACGCCCCAGGTTCCGAGCGTGCGGCCGAAGTCGTTGTCGTTCTTCGGCAGGCCGATGCGGGTCGCCGGGTCGAGGAAGCCGGCGAGTCCCACGGTCGAGTTCAAGAGAAAGCGCCCGGTGTCGCTGAGACCGCGCACGAGCTTCGCCTGCAGGAAGTCGTTGACGATCACGA
Source organism: Steroidobacteraceae bacterium (assembly GCA_050738535.1). Taxonomy (GTDB): domain Bacteria; phylum Pseudomonadota; class Gammaproteobacteria; order Steroidobacterales; family Steroidobacteraceae; genus JASHUC01. The sequence goes on along the minus strand of JBOHZT010000010.1, from coordinate 6,464 downwards.
TCGGGTACTCGGCATTGTCGAAGAAATGGCCGAGCCCCTCTTGCGCGAAGCGCGGCGTCACGCGCGTGTAGGTATGTCCGACGGGCAGCGCGACCTTGCGCGCGAACGCCATGTCGAAATTCCAGACGGTCCGGTTCACGCGCTGGAAGGGGTCCCCGGGAGCCTTGCGCAGCGGCGGCTGCGTTGCACAGCCAGCGAGGAGGATCGCAGCCCCGGCGAGAGCGAGCGCCGTACGGCGCGCAAGAGAGTGCATCATGACGAACGGCCCGGCCAAAGGCAGCGATTGTAGCAGTCGATGAGCGCGCTCGAGCCCCCCTGTGTCGGGCGCTCGAACTTCCGGTGCCGCGCTCGACCCCGAGGCCGTGCCGTCGGCCCGCCTCACTCGCTGCGCGCCGGCGCAGCGTGCCGCCTGACGCGCCGCGGTCAGTGCGGGTCCAGCTCGTGGAGCTGACCGCCTTGCTGATTCCGGCTCTGCCCGTGCGTCTCCCGGAGCGTCTGCGCAATGACGTCCCGCACCTCGGTGAGGCGCGCCTGGAAGCGCTCACGCTGGACGTACGTGATATGGGGCACCTTGAGGGCCCGCTCCAGCTGTTGCGTGGCGAGGGGGAGATTCCCGTTCGAGATGTAGTATTCGCCCATGTAATCGTACGCATCGCCCTTGTCGCCGGCGTCGCTCGCCGCCCTGGCAATGAGCTGAATCTGTCGCGATGTCGGCGCGACGACGTTGAAGAGGTCGTTGAGCAGGTCGTGCGCCTGCTTCGGATGCCCTATCTTGATGAGCGCCTGGGCGTAACGCACCGTGAGCGGCACATCCCGAGGGAACAGCCGCTCGCCGACGGCGAAAGTGGCAAGCCCGCGCTGCACCTCGCCCGCGGCGACTTGCGCTTGACCGAGCGCCACCCGCAGCAGCGTCACGCTTTGATGCTGATCGACGAGCGGCGCGAGCACTTTCACGGCATCCTTCGGCCGCTTGAGGTGCAGATAGGCGACTGCCTCTCCGTAGAGATCGGGCAGCGAGTGGGCGTTGTCGGCGAGGCGCCGGTGGTAGTAGGCGAGCAGATCGAAATCGACGGGCGCGGTGATCACGCGCAGCCGCTCGCGGATGAGCTCGAAGTCGATCGGATCGGGCAGCTGCGTGGGGCGCGGGAGCTGCGCGGCGCGAGCCCGTGCGTCGGCGATGCGGTCCGAGGTGACCGGGTGGTCCTGGAGGAACTTCGGAATCAGCCCTTCCTCGTAGCCGTACCGCTGCTCGAGGAGCTCGAACGCGTCGGCCATGCCCTGCGGATCGAAGCCCGCCTCCGAGAGATAATGCATGCCGATCGCGTCGGCCTGCTCCTCCTCGCCGCGCGTGAAGTTGATCTCCGACTGAGCTTCGAGCCCTTGAGCCGCGGCGATGCCGCCCTCGATCGCGGGCGCGCCGCCTCCCACCGCGCCGATGAGGATCGCGGCGATCATCTCGGCCGCCATCGTGAGCGTTCGCTTGCCCTGTGATGCGATGTCCTGCGCGATGTGATGCTGGGTATCGTGCGCCGTCTCGTGCGCGAGGATGGCCGCAAGCTCCGACTCGTTCTGCATCGCGAGGATGGTCCCGTAGTTGCAGAAGATGAAGTACGGCACCGAGAAGGCATTGATCCCGGGATCGTTGACGACGTAGTAGTGAAAGCCGGCGGCCCCCATCTGCGACTGCGCCGCGAGGCGCGTACCGAGCGACTCGATGTACGCCTCGGTCTCCGGGTCCTCGATGATCGCGTGTTGGGCGCTCATCTCCCGGTGCACCATCATGCCGTAGGCATACTCGTCGTTCTTGCTCATGACCGCCCCGGCCGGCTCGCCGATCGCGGGCAGATCCATTTCCGACTGGGCGAGTGCGAGCGTCGAGCAGACCGCGAAGGCGGCGGTGCCGAGGAGCACGGCGAGCGGGCGCAGCAGATGGCGGGTGGGGCGGCTCATGTCGGCGAAGTGCAGCCTCGGGCGGCTTTCGTTTCGACCGCCGCCGCTCGGGGGAGTTTCGGATCGGCAATCGTCCGGCCGCCGCAGGCGATGGCGCAGGCTTGCGGAAGGCGCTGGTGCCGTGGGGGGGGGCGTGGCGGTATTCACAGGGCTTCCGAGGCGAAGTCGGCGAGCCGCGAACGCTCGCCGCGCGTGAGCGTAACATGGCCGGAATGCGCCCAGCCGCGAAAGCGGTTCACGGCATAGGTCATGCCGGAGGTCGGGGCGCTCAGGTAGGGGGTGTCGATCTGGGCGACGTTCCCGAGGCAGGCGATCTTGCTGCCGGGACCGGCGCGGGTCACGAGCGCCTTCATCTGCTTCGGCGTGAGATTCTGGGACTCGTCGAGGATGATGTAGCGGTTGAGGAACGTTCGCCCCCGCATGAAGTTGAGCGAGCGGATCTTGATGCGGCTGCGCAGCAGGTCTTGAGTCGCGGCGCGTCCCCAGGCTCCGCCTTCCCCGCTCTGGGTCAGGACCTCGAGGTTGTCCATCAAGGCGCCCATCCAGGGCTCCATTTTCTCCTCTTCGGTGCCGGGGAGGAAACCGATGTCCTCGCCGAGGGGGATCGTCACGCGCGTCATGACGATCTCGACGAAGCGCTTCGCATCGAGCGTCTGGGCGAGACCGGCGGCGAGTGCGAGCAGCGTCTTGCCCGTGCCGGCGGGCCCGAGGATGGTCACGAAGTCGATGGTCGGATCGAGGAGTAGGTTGAGCGCGAAGTTCTGCTCTCGGTTGCGTGCGGTGATGCCCCAGACGCTGTGTCGCTCGTTGCGGTAGTCGCGCAGCAGCTCGAGGACTGCGGAATCCGCGGTGAGACCTCGAACGATGCCCTCGATGCCCCGCTCGCGTGACTCGTACAGCCCCTCATTCGCCTGCCACTCGCGCACGAGCGGGCCCTTCACCTCGTAGAAGGTCCGCTCTGCTTCTTTCCACGAGCGGATGTCTTCCCCGTGCCGCTCCCAGAAGTCCGCGGGAAGCGCGGCCATGCCGGAGTAGAGGATGTCCGTATCCTCGAACGATTTGTCGCTCCAGTAATCCTCCGCATGTACGCCGAGCACTGCGGCCTTGATGCGCAGATTGATGTCCTTCGAGACGAGCGTGACCCGCAAAGCGGGCCTGGCCTGCTGCAGGGCCAACGTCTCGACGAGGATCACGTTGTCCGTGCGCTGCCCGGGCAGGCCCGCGAGCAGCGTGCGCGGAGCGGACCGGGACGCGCCGCGGGAGCGGCCCCGTCCCAAGGTGCGAGTCTCGGGCGCCCGCGTCTGGAAGAAGAGTTTCCCGCTCGGGGGCTTGCGGCCGCGATCGCTGGGACGGGAGGGAGGCAGGTCGAGTCCGCGATCGATCTGCTCCTTGGAGGCGCCACGGATCAGCTCGTCGAGGAGCCGGCACGCCTCCCGCACGTTGCGCGAAGCTTCGGAGAGGCCCTTCTTGTGGTCGTCGAGTTCCTCGAGGACGACCATCGGGAGATACACGTCGTGCTCCCCGAAAGCGAAGATCGCCGTTGGATCATGCATCAGCACGTTGGTATCGAGGACGAAGAGCCGGTCGGCCTGCAGTGCCGGACGATCCGCCGACCCACGCGCCGGTGTGGCGCCCGTGGCGGCGGCGGTCACCGCGGCACTCGTGGTGTCCTCGGCACGCGGGGTTCCCGCGGCAGCTCCCGTCTCAGAGAGACTTCGCCGCTTCAAGGACTTCCTCCGCGTGCCCCGGCACCTTCACCTTGCGCCATTCGCGGCGCAACACGCCCTGTGCGTCGAGGAGGAAGGTGCTGCGCTCGATGCCGAGATACTTCCTCCCGTAGAGACTCTTCTCCTTGATGACGTCGAAGAGCTTGCAGGCGCGCTCCTCGGCGTCCGACAGCAGCTCGAACGGCAGCTGCTCCTTCTCCCGGAACTTCGCGTGCGAGGCGAGGCTGTCGCGCGAGACGCCGACGATCGCCGTCCCGGCGCGCCGGAACGCAGGATCGAGGTCGCGGAAGCGCTGACTCTCGAGAGTGCACCCGGAGGTCATGTCCTTCGGATAGAAATAAATGACGAGCTTGCGGCCCGCGGCGTTCGCGAGCTTCCAGGCCTCGCCGCCGCCCGTCGAGGGAAGCTCGAAGGCGGGAACCGGCTTGCCGAGCGCGACTTTGGCCATGGCTGCCCCCTCAGGCCTTCACCGGCTCGAGGATCGCATCGAGATTGAGCGAATCGCAGAACTCCATGAACTCCTCCCGCAGGTGGGCGATGTGGATGCGGCTCGGGATGTTGACGATCATCTGGACCGAGAACATCGGCGCTCCGGTGTGCGCCGCGGGGTAGCTGCGCGTCGAGGCCTCCGCGATGTCGATGCCGCGGCCGGCGAAAAAGCCCGCGAGCCCGGCGACGATGCCCGTCTGATCCAGGCAAACCACGTCGATCGAGTAGGGCAGCATGTCCGTCCGCGCCGGCTGAGGCTCCGTCCGCCGCAGGTGGATGCTGACGTTGCTGGTCTCGGCGAGGCGCTTGAGCTCGGTTTCGAGCTTGGCGAGCGCGTGCCAGTTGCCGGAGACGAGCAGGAGCATCGCGAACTCCCCCCCGAGACTCGCCATGCGGCTCTCGCTGATGTTGCCCCCGCATTCGGTGACGACGCGCGTGAGGTCGTGGACCATGCCGGTGCGGTCGCTGCCGATCGCGGATACCGCGAGGTGTTGCTTCATCTGCGGGTCGTTCTCCTCACCTCGCGGCAGTGTACCGGGAGCGTGGGTCCATTTCGAGGCGTGGAGGCGAGCCCGAGCTTGCGCCAGTACAGCCCCCGCCCGTACCATCGCCGCCTCCATTTGGGCGCAACTCACGGCTTCATCACACTCCATGCTCTCGGGTAGCCTGGTCGCCATCGTGACGCCGATGCGGGCGGACGGCTCGCTCGATCTCCCCGCGTGGGAGCGGCTCGTCGATTTCCACCTGCACAACGGGACGGGCGGCATCGTGGTGGGGGGGACCACCGGGGAGTCGGCGACGCTCACGGACGCGGAGCTCGGGGAACTCACGGAGCGCGCCTGCCGGCACGTCGCCGGCCGAATTCCCGTGATCGCCGGAGCCGGGACGAGCAGCACGGCCGCTACCGTCGAGCGGGCCCGCTGGCTCTCGCAGCTCCCGGTCGCCGCATTGCTCGTCGTCACACCCGCCTACAATCGGCCCACGCAAGAGGGCCTCTATCGACACTTCGCGGCCGTGGCCGAGGCGGCGCGCGTGCCGGTGATCGCCTACAACGTCCCATCGCGCACGGCGGTGGACATGCTCGCTGCCACGACCGCCCGCCTGTCACAGCTTGCGGGCATCGCGGGCATCAAGGAGGCGGTGGCGCGGATGGAGCGCATTCGCGAGCTCAAGGGGGCTTGCCGGGAGGATTTCGTGATTCTGAGCGGAGATGATGCCACGGCGCGGGACGCCGTTCTCGAAGGCGCGGCCGGGGTGATCTCCGTGACGGCGAACGTGGCCCCGCGGGCCATGGCCGACCTGATCGAGGCCGCCAGGCGCGGCGACCGGCCGCGATCGGGCGAGCTCGACGCAGCGCTCGCGCCGCTGCATCGGGCGCTGTTCCTCGAGCCGAATCCGATCCCGGTGAAGTGGGCGCTCGAGCGCATGGGACTCGCCGGCCCGGGCATCCGGTTGCCGCTCACGCCGCTGTCCGGCGAGCATCAGGACGCGGTCGCCGCGGCGCTCCGGGGCGCGGGAGCGCTGGCATGACCGGGCCGAGCCGCGTTCTGCGCTGGGGACTGGGTCGCGTGCTGCTGTGCGGCGCGCTCACCGCGGCGCTCGCAGGCTGTCACACGATTCATCGGGAGTTCAGGGCGAAGAGCTGCAACGAGCCGCAGGCCTACCAGCAGGCGCAGAGCATCGCGCCGCTCAAGGTCCCGGTGGGCATCGATCCGCCCGATACGCGAACCGTGCTCGAGATCCCGCCGCTCGATGTGCCGGCGCCGCCGCCGCGCAAGCCGACGGATCCCTGCCTCGATGAGCCGCCGGCGTTCGCGGCGACCGGCCGGCCGGCCGAGGGGTCGGGCCCCTCCACGACTCCGCCGGCCGCGCCCGCCACGCACCGGCGGCATCACGGGCACCGGGGACCTGGTGGGGGTGTTGGTGGGGGTGTACCTGGCGCAGGCGCATCCGGCGGGGGCGCTGGGGAAGCTGGCGGTTGAGTCTGGGGCATCTCCCCCGGAGAAAATTTAAGTAAATCGGAGGCTCCGCGCGCGCGGGGCCCGCATGCGGCAAGGAACGAGCGGAGAGGTGGCCGAGCGGTCGAAGGCGCTGGACTGGAATTCCAGTAACATCTTCACGGGTGTTCGTGGGTTCGAATCCCACCCTCTCCGCCAATTATGCTATTAAACGTATGATCTTGAGAGTACCGGTTTCGCAGAGGGTTGCGGCACCTCCCGACGGTCTGTCTCGGGCATTGAGGGCATGGGAAGCGCCGCTGAAGGTCTGGATTTCAGCCTACCCGGCGAGGCGCAGGGG
>JBOHZT010000009.1:0-29900 GCA_050738535.1 Steroidobacteraceae bacterium | reverse complement strand
CGCAGCAGCTGCGCGGCTACCTCACCACGCTGCTCCTGGAGCGTGATGGGATCGCCGGGCGCGGCAGCACGCTGCGCCTCAACCCGTACTTGTCGGCAGCCAGCCGACGCGTGCTCGATGACATCCCGATTCCGGAGCCCACCGAGCAGTCGATCGCCGAGGCGTACGCCGCCTGTACGCGCGAATTCCTGCCCTCAGCACGGGCGCTCGCCGCGGATCGCGGCGTGCCGTGGCCCGACCGCTTCGCCGCAGTGACGCTGGAGCGCCTCGCGACCGAGCTCGGCCTGGAACTGCCGTAGCCGCTGGTTGCGCCGGCCTCGGGTCGCGCTACGGCCAGCGCTCAGGATCGCGTGCCGACGTAGGCCGACGTGTGGCCGTCGCGTGTGACCTTGGCATCGATCTGCGCGCCACCGACGTGCCCGGTCAGATGGACGACGCCGGACCCGTCCTGAAAATCGAATGCGAGTTGCGCGCCGCGCAGACGCACGTTCTCCAGAGCGCCATTGTTCGCGCCCTCCGTTCCGAGCAGGTCCTGGTAGGCCTGGATCAACGTCACATCGAACCGATCCCTCCCGTGCGCGCGCCGGAACGTCCAGTGCCCATCGACGTGTGCGGGCACAATCCACAGATAGGCCATGCCGTCCGGCGTGATGATCCGCCGGTCGGGCTGCCACGCTCCCATCAAATAGGCGTGCGAGACGATGCGCGTTCCGGGCTTCAGCGCGAGCAACTCGGGGCGCAAGCGTACGTCGAGCTGCGGAAACAGGAACAGCGTGACGACGCTCGCCGACGCGAAGCGGGTGTGGAACAGGTCGCCCTGGACGATATGGGCACGGTTCGCGAGGCCAGCGGCGGCGATGAGGCAGCGCGAGAGCGCGACGAGCTTCGGGTTGTACTCGACGCCGACGGCGCGCGCGCCGAGCTTCGCCGCCGCGATGACGATCCGGCCGTCGCCGGACCCGAGATCGTAGACGGTATCCGTCGGCCCGACCTCGGCGAGCCGCAGCATGCGCTCGACGAGCGGCTCGGGCGTCGGAATCCACATCACGTCCTTGCCGGGCTGGCCGCTCCGCGGCGTATCGCCGGCGAGGCACCGGGCGTCCGCGGGGCTGCTGCCCCCTGAGGCCGGCGCCTGAGCGCCCGCCTGCGGCTGCGGGCCGGCATACGCCTGCGCGCTGAGCGCGAGCGCTCCGAGCGCTCCGAGCGCTCCGAGTGCGAGCGCCGCGAGCGCCCCGCCGAGGCTGGTAGCTGGCGCCAAGTTGCGATCCGCCACGTCCATTCCCCTCATCACGCCGACCCGGTTCGCTATGACGCGCAGCTCGCGCAAAAGTTCGCGCCCCCGTGACTCATATCAGGCACTTATATGCTTAGAGAAAACGGCTTTTTCTCCACAGCCGCTCGAGGTGATAACGTGCCGCTCGCGTAATCTCGAGCCGGTTGAGCACGACCCGGCCGAAAAGGAGCTGCGACCGTGAGCGGTAATGCGCGTGCGACTGCAGCGCAGAACCTACCATCCTCGGATCCCATGGCCCTCGGCCCGCTCGCCCCGGCGACGGCGGCGGAAGTCCGCAGTCTCGTCTCCAAGCTCGATCACGAGCAGCGACTGTGGTTGAGCGGCTATCTTGCAGGACTCGAGGCCCGATCCGGAATCCCGGCAGTACCGGCGCCCGCGGCGGCCCCGGTCGCGGCCGTGGAGCCCGGGCGGCCGGCCGTCACGGTGCTCTTCGGGTCACAAACCGGCAATTCCGAGCGGCTCGCCAAATTGATCGCGGATCGTCTCGCCGAGCGAGGCGTGCGTTTCGCCCTGCTCGATATGCTGCAATGCAGCAAGGCGCAGCTCCAGGAAGCCCAGACGCTGCTCCTGGTCGTCAGCACCCATGGCGACGGTGATCCACCGGATCGGGCCATTCCCCTCAGCGAGCTGCTGAACGGCCGCAAGGCGCCGCGCCTCGAGCATGTCCGCTATTCCGTGCTCGCCCTCGGCGACTCGAGCTACGAGCGATTCTGCGAGGCGGGACGCCAGTTCGACAGCCGTCTCGAGACGCTCGGGGCCGAGAGGCTGCACCCTCGCGAGGATTGTGACGTCGACTTCGAGGCGGCGGCGGCGCGCTGGATCGACGCCGTACTCGGCAAGCTCGATCACTCCCTGGGAACCACCGCCTTGCGGGTGCTCGCGGAGCCGGGCTCGGATCGCAAGAGCGCCTCCGTCGCGAACGCGTACACCCGCAAAAACCCGTTCTCTGCGCCCGTTCTCACGAACCAGTGTCTGACGGCCGAGCCGTCCTCCAAGGACGTGCGGCACCTCGAGCTCTCGCTCGAGGGGTCCAACATCCACTACGAGCCCGGCGATTCGATCGGGATCGTGCCGCGGAACGACGACGCTGCGGTGGACGCACTGCTCGGCACCCTGGCATTCGACGCCGACAGTCCCGTCGGCGACGCGAACGCGAGCATGCCGCTGCGGCAAGCGCTGCTCGAGCGCTTCGAGATCGGCACGGTGACGCGGCCCTTCCTCAAGCGGTACGCGGAGGCCGTCAATGCCGCGCCGCTCGCGGCCATTGCCTCGGCGGACGACGGCGAGTTCGCGCGCTATGCGCGCGGCCGCCACGTCGGCGACGTCGTGAATGCGCACGCGCCCAAGGGACTCGATGCGGCGGCGTTCGCAAAGCTCCTGCCGCCGCTCGCCCCGCGGCTGTATTCCATCGCCTCGAGCCAGCACGCCTCCCCCGACGAGGCGCACCTCACCGTGAGCATCGTGCAGTACGAGTCCTTCGGGCGCGCGCGGCGCGGCGTCGTCTCGGGCGCGCTCGCCGGGCTCACGGACGAGGATGCCGTGGTCCCGATCTACCTGCATCGCAACCCTGCCTTCCGCCTGCCCGACCCGCGCACCGCGATCCTCATGATCGGGCCGGGCACGGGCGTCGCCCCCTTCCGCGCCTTCCTGGCCGAGCGGGCCGAGACGGGCGCAAGCGGCTCGAATTGGCTGTTCTTCGGCGACCGGACGTTCGAGTGGGACTTCCTCTACCAGGCGGAGTGGCTCGATGCGCGCAAGCGCGGGCTGCTCACACGCATGGACGTGGCGTTCTCGCGCGACCAGCCTGAGAAGATCTACGTCCAGGACCGGATGCTCGAGCACGGGGCCGAGCTGTGGCGCTGGCTGCAGGATGGCGCCTCGATCTACGTCTGCGGCGACGCGCAGCACATGGCGCCCGACGTTCACCAGGCGCTGCTGCGCATCGTCGCTGAGCATGGCTCGAGGAGCAGCGAGGCCGCGGCCGAGTACGTTCTCGAGCTGCAGCAGCAGCGCCGCTATCAGCGCGACGTGTACTGATGACCACGCGCGAACGCCACGATCTGTCGCGCCCGCTCGAGGAGCTGCATCCGAACGAGCGCCTGAAGCACGACAGCCGCTACCTTCGCGGCACGATCGCAGCCGGACTCGATGATCCGCTGACGGGCGCCATCAGCGACAAGGACACGCCGCTCACGAAGTTCTTCGGCATGTACCAGCAGGACGACCGCGACCTGCGCGACGGGCGCCGGCGCGCGAAGCTCGAGCCGCGCTACCAGTTCATGGTGCGCATGAGGCTGCCGGGAGGCGTCCTCACCCCGGCGCAGTGGCTCGCGCTCGATCTGCTCGCCCGCGAGAACGCGGACGGAACGCTGCGTCTCACCTCCCGACAGACATTCCAGTTCCACCGTGTCCTCAAGCGCAATCTGCGGCGGCACATCCGCGGCATCGTCGCCGCCGGTCTCGATACGATGGGTGCGTGCGGCGACGGCAACCGCAACGTCATCGCGACGGCCAATCCGCTGCAGTCGCCGATCCACGCGGAGGTGAACGCGCTCGCACGGCAGTTGAGCGCGCATCTCATGGCGCGCACGGGCGCCTATCGCGAGGTCTTCCTGGGAGAGGCTCCGGTGCCGGCCGATACGGTCGAGGAGCCCCTCTACGGCAGGACCTACCTGCCCCGCAAATTCAAGATCGCCCTCGCGGTTCCGCCGCAGAACGACATCGACGTGTATGGGCACGATCTCGGGCTCGTCGCGATCGTCGAGAACGGCAAGCTCGCGGGCTTCGACGTGCTCGTCGGCGGCGGGATGGGTATGACGCACAAGGTGCCCGCGACTTTCCCGCGCCTCGGCGACGTGGTCGGATTCTGCACGACCGAGCGCGTCATCGCGGTCGCGGAGCAGACGCTTTCGATCCAGCGAGACTATGGGGATCGCAAGGACCGCGCGCACGCGCGCTTCAAGTACACGATCGAGGATCGCGGCACCGAGTGGTTCCTCGCGGAGCTCGCGAGCCGCCTAGGCAGCCCGCTCGAGCCCGCACGCCCCTTCACCCTCACGACCTCCGGCGACACGTTCGGCTGGACCCAGGGCGCCGACGGACTGTGGCACTACACGCTCTTCGTCGAGAACGGCCGCATCACCGATCTCGGCGGCCGCCGGCTCATGTCCGGCATGCGCGCACTCGCCGCGCAGCACCGAGGCGTGTTCGCGCTCACCACGAATCAGAACGTCATCATCGCCGGCATCAGCGTCGCGGAGCGGCCCGCGATCGAGGCCATCCTGAGCGAATACGGCATCGAGAACGATTCGGGCGCGACGGCGCTGCGCCAGAACTCCATCTCCTGCGTCGCGCTGCCGACTTGCGGACTCGCCATGGCGGAGAGCGAGCGTTACCTGCCGGCGCTCACCGACAAAATCGACGAGATTCTCGTGGCCGAGGGTCTCGAGCGCCAGTCGATCTCGATCCGGATGAGCGGCTGCCCGAACGGCTGCTCACGGCCGTATCTCGCGGAGATCGCCTTCGTCGGCAAGGCCGTCGGCAAGTACAACCTCTACCTCGGCGCGAGCGCCAACGGCGACCGCCTGAACGCACTCTACCGCGAGAACATCGGCGAAGCTCAGATCCTCGAGGCGCTGCGCCTGGTGCTGCATCGCTACGCGAAGGAGCGCCGCGCGGGCGAGTCCTTCGGCGACTTCACCGTCCGGACCGGCATCGTCAGGTCCATGGACCACGGACGGGATTTCCAGCGGGAGCTCGCGCAAGCGCGCTAGGCTGCACCGACCGCCGATCATCGACGGCCGGCGAGCGGCGGCTTGGCTCGATCCGGCACTCGGCAGCGCTTCTCGCCGGCTCTTGCCGGCGGGACTGGATAAAGATACAGTCACTCCTCAAAGCGCCGGCGCAGTCCCACCCCGCGCAGCGCGCCTCGAGGAGTCGCCTCCATGCAAATGCTCGATGCCTTCCTGCCGGCCCGTTGCGTCCGTGAGTCCCTGCCCCCCGGGGGCCCTCGCCTCGAGCCGCTCGTGCGCGCCCACCTCGAGACCCTCGTGCGCGAGCTCGAGCTCGCACGCGCGGCCGTGGTCACGTCGGTTGCGGCGCTGCGTCACCAGAATTGCGAGCTCGACGCCGACGTGGCCCACATGCTCCAGCGGCGCGTGGGCGATGTGATCGGCGTCGAGATCGAGAAGGCGCAGGCGCTGCTCGCGAGACTCCAATAGGGAAGCCGCGCGGGGTGACGGCGGGCACGAGTCCCGCCGCAAGGGGCCAGCGGTCGCGGCGTGCGCCCTATTGAGGCGCGCTCTGCCCCGCCGACAACAACGCGTCCACCTCTCTCTCCGCAGCGAGCCAGTCGTCCTCCTCGTGTCCGGCCGCGAATCCGCGTCGCTCCGCGCGCAGGTACGCCGCTTCGGCGATCATGGCGCGGCGCGCCTCCGAGGAGACTCGGACCGGCGCCACGTCTGCGGCCGCGCGGCGCTTCACCGGCGGGGACGAGCGTCCGCGCACCGTGCGCGCGGATGTTGACGCGACTTCCGGCGCGGGGCCCGCGGTGCGGGCCGAGCCCGAGGGGCTCGAGGGGCTTGGATCCGACGCGCGATGGGGGTCGTTGTTGCGACGAATGGCCATTGAATTCCTCCTGAACTTTCCGAGCATGGCCTGGGCGCAACCCCTGCGGGGCCGCCCGGTACACGAGTCAGGCCCGCCGCGCGAGGCGTGCGCGCCGCGCGAGGTGAGCCGCTGCCGCGCCATCATCGGCGCGAGCGCATCGCCGACGAGCGTATCATCCCCTGAAGGTACTTGCGAAAGTCCCGCCCGAGGGACGGATGGCCGAGCGCGTACTCCACGGTCGCCTGGAGATAGCCGAGCTTGCTGCCGCAGTCATAGCGCTTGCCGGAGAAGCGATAGGCGTAGGCGGCTTCCTCGCGCATCAGGGAAGCGATGGCGTCGGTGAGCTGGATCTCCCCTCCGCTCCCGCGCTCGATCCGCTCCAGGTGCTCGAATATTGAGGGCGTGAGCACATAGCGGCCCACCACGGCGAGCGTCGATGGTGCCGAGGCCGGCTTCGGCTTCTCGATGATGCTGCGAACGCGGGTGGTCGCCGACCGGTCCGCCTCGACCTCGACGATGCCGTACTTGTCGGTGTCCTTCCTGGGGATCACCTCGACCGCGACGATGCTTGCACGCTTCGCTGCATACACCTCGGCCATCTGCGCGAGGCATCCCGTTTCCGCGCGGATGAGATCGTCGGCCAGGTGCACGAAGAACGGCTCCGAGCCGACGGCGGGCTGCGCGCAGAGCACGGCGTGCCCGAGTCCGAGCGGAGCGGGCTGTCTGATGAAAATGCACGCGGCGTACGACGGCAGGACGCTGCGGATCTGGTTGAGCAGATCGCTCTTGCCCTGGGCCTCGAGCATGTGCTCGAGCTCCTGGTCGGAATCGAAGTGGTCCTCGATCGCGCGCTTCGAGGCGCCCGTGATGAACACGAGCCGGCTCGCCCCGGCGGCGAGCGCCTCCTCGACGGCGTACTGGATGAGCGGCTTGTCGACGACCGGGAGCATCTCCTTGGGGCTCGCCTTCGTTGCGGGCAGAAAGCGCGTGCCGCGACCCGCGACGGGAAACACCGCCGTACGAATGACCGACTGCGTGTGAACTTTCATGCCCGCTAGTCGCGGATGGGCCTGTCCGCGCCGTCGTTGACGCGCTCCCGCAGGTCCTTTCCGGGTTTGAAGTGCGGCACGTACTTCCCGGAGAGGGCGACCGCCTCCCCCGTCTTCGGGTTGCGCCCCTGGCGCGGCGGACGAAAGTGCAGCGAGAAACTGCCGAAGCCCCGAATCTCGATGCGCTCTCCTTGCGAGAGCGCATCGCTCATGATCTCGAGGATCTGCTTCAAAGCGAGCTCCACGTCCTTCGCAGGAAGGTGCTTCTGCTTCGCAGTGATGATCTCGATGAGCTCCGATTTCGTCATTGCCGCTTCAGCACCCGACGGTCAGCTGCGATCGCCGATCTGCTCCTTCAGCAGCTCTCCGAGACTCGTCCCGCTGGTCGGGGACTGTTCGGAGCGGTAGCTCTGCACGGCCTCGGCCTCCTCGTGCACTTCCTTCGCCTTGATGGAGAGCGTGATGGTGCGGGTCTTGCGGTCGACGCCGGTGAACTTCGCCTCGACCTCCTCGCCGGCCTTGAGCACGGTCCGCGCATCCTCCACCCGGTCGCGGCCGAGCTCGGAGGCGCGCAGCTGGCCCTCGACGCCGTTGCCGAGATCGATGATCGCCCCGCGCGCATCGACCTCGCGCACGGTGCCGCGCACGATGGTGCCCTTCGGGTTCTCCGCGATGTACGCGGAGAACGGATCCTTCGCGAGCTGCTTGACGCCGAGCGAGATGCGCTCGCGGTCGGGATCGATCGAGAGCACCATGGCCTCGACCTGCTGCCCTTTCTGATAGTTGCGCACGGCCTCCTCGCCCGGCTGATCCCAGGAGATGTCCGAGAGATGGACCAGCCCGTCGATGTTGCCCGGCAGCCCGATGAAGATGCCGAAGTCGGTGATGGATTTGATCTGTCCGCCCACGTGGTCGCCGCGGTTGTAGTTCTCCGCGAATTCCTTCCACGGATTGGCCTTGCACTGCTTCAGGCCGAGGGAGATGCGGCGGCGCTCCTCGTCCACGTCGAGCACCATCACCTCGACCTCCTCGCCCGTGTGCACGACTTTGGCCGGATTGACGTTCTTGTTCGTCCAGTCCATCTCCGAGACGTGGACCAGGCCCTCGACGCCATCCTCGATCTCGACGAATGCGCCGTAGTCGGCGATGTTGGTGACCTTGCCGAACACCCGCGTGTTCGGTGGGTAGCGCCGCGCGATGTTCTCCCAGGGATCCGCGCCGAGCTGCTTCAAGCCGAGCGAGACCCGCGAGCGCTCGCGGTCGAACTTGAGGATGCGAACGTCGATCTCGTCGCCGACCTTCACGACCTCCGAAGGATGCTTGACGCGCTTCCACGCCATGTCCGTGATGTGCAGCAAACCGTCGATGCCGCCGAGATCCACGAAGGCGCCGTAATCGGTGAGGTTCTTGACGGTGCCGCGCACGACCGCGCCTTCTTGCAGATTCTCCATGAGCGCCGAGCGCTCGGCGGAGAACTCCTGCTCGACGACGGCGCGCCGCGACACGACGACGTTGTTGCGCTTCTGATCGAGCTTGATGACCTTGAACTCGAGCGGCTTGCCCTCGAGATAGGAGGTATCGCGCACCGGCCGCACGTCGACGAGCGATCCGGGCAGAAACGCGCGCACATTGTCGATCTCGACGGTGAATCCGCCCTTGACCCGTCCGGTGATGACGCCGGTGACGATCTGGGAGTTGTTGAACGCCTGCTCGAGGCGCGTCCACGTCCGGGCGCGCTTGGCCTTCTCCCGCGACAGGCGCGTCTCGCCCGTTCCGTCTTCCACCGAGTCGAGCGCGACCTCCACCTCGTCGCCCGACTTCACCTCGAGCTCCCCGCGCTCGTTCTTGAACTGCTCGAGGGGGATCACGGCCTCGGATTTGAGGCCAACGTTGACGATCACGTGATCGGAGGTCACATCGACCACCAGACCCGTGAGAATCATGCCGGGGCGGATGCGCTGATTAGCGAGGCTATCCTGGAACAGCTGAGCGAAACTTTCTGTCATACCTTCACATGCGCAGGTGCGCGTTTTCGAGCGTCGCTACCGAGCATGTGCTCGAACGTGCGCCCGCAAGATCCCGGCTCGCCTCTTCGCGATCCGGGCGTTGTGTCACAGCCGCGCATCCCTGCGACGGCATCCAAAATTCCTCGGGCGTGAATGGCGCTCCTTCTAAGACCACAGCGACCGGCTGCGTCCGAGCGCAAGCACCCGACTCACCACCTCCTCGACTGCGAGGCCGGTGGAGTCGATCACTTGCGCGTCAGGGGCGGGTCTCAAGGGGGCGACCTTCCGGGTCGAGTCCCTCGCGTCCCGCTCGGCAATCTCGCGCGAAAGGGCGGCAAGGCTAACACCCGAACCCTTGCCTTTCAACTGCTTATGGCGCCGCTCCGCGCGCTCCTCCGCAGAGGCGGTCAGGAAGATCTTGAGCGGCGCCCCCGGGAACACGACGGTACCCATGTCCCTGCCGTCCGCGACCAGGCCCGGAGGGCGTGCAAACCCCTGCTGGCGCTCGAGAAGCGCCTGCCGCAGCTGCGGCCAAGCGGCGACGCGCGAAGCGCCCTGCCCCACGGCCTCCGTCCGCAGCTCGGCGGTCACGTCCCGCCCATCGAGCGTGATCCGCTCCCCCTCGGGGCCTTCGAGGAACCGCGCGTCCATGCCGAGCGCCGCCTCCACGTGCCGTTTGACATCATCCGGCGCCAGCCCCCGCTCGCGCCCGACGAGCGCCACCAGCCGGTAGAGCGCGCCGCTGTCGAGGCGGTGCCAGGACGCAAAACGTGCGACGGCAAGGCTGATGGTCCCCTTGCCGGATCCGCTCGGGCCGTCGATGGTCACAATGGGCGTCGCGGCCATGGTCTCGTGCCTCGAGCGGCTCAGCCGCAGCCGAGTTCCTCGATGCGCATCCCCGCACCCCGCGCCGTCGCGAGGAATCCCGGAAAGGAGGTCGACACGTTCGCCACGTCCACCACCTCGATGGGGGCGCTCGCCCGCAAGCTTGCCACGGCGAACGCCATGGCGATGCGATGATCCCCGTGGCTGTCGACGGTACCGCCCTCGAATCCCCCCCGGCCCCGGATCACGAGCCCATCCGGCAATAGCTCATGCTCCACACCGAGCGCGGCGAGGCCTTCGGCCATGACGGCGAGCCGGTCGCTCTCTTTCACGCGCAGCTCCTGCGCGCCGCGCACCACAGTCTCCCCCTCGGCGCAGGCGGCGGCAACGAAGAAGACTGGCAGCTCGTCGATCGCGAGCGGCACGAGCTCGAGCGGCACCTCGATGCCGCGCAGCGCCCCCGCGCGCACGGTGAGATCGGCTCGGGGCTCGGCTGCGCCGCTCTCGCCGGCACCCCCGCCTGCCGAGCGCACGTCGATGTCGGCGCCCATGCGGCGCAGCAGCTCGAGGAGGCCGGTCCGGGTCGGATTCACTCCGACGTTCTCGAGGACGAGGCGGCCTCGGAGGCAGCCCGCCACCAGGAAGAAGGCGGCCGACGAGAAATCCCCCGGCACTTCGATGCTGGCGCCCCGCAGCGGCTGGCCGCCTTCGAGGCTCACTGTCGCCCCGCTGCGCCCAACCTCCACGCCGAAGGCGGCGAGCATCCGCTCGGTGTGGTCCCGGGTCGGCGCGGGCTCGGTCACCCGCGTGCGTCCGCTCGCGCTCAGTCCCGCGAGCAGAATCGCGGACTTCACCTGCGCGCTCGCGACGGGGAGCGGGTAATCGATCCCCACGAGGCGGTCGCCGCCGGCAATCCGCACCGGCGGCCGGCCATTCTCCGTCGCGATCCGGGCGCCCATGAGGCGCAGCGGCTGCGCCACGCGCTCCATCGGCCGGCGCATCAAGGACTCATCCCCGACGAGCGTCGAATCGAACGGCTGGCCGGCGAGCAGGCCCATGCACAGCCGCATGGCCGTTCCGGCATTCCCGAGGTCGAGAGGCGCCGCCGGGCCGCGCAGGCCTCGCAGGCCGGCCCCGTGGACGATCACGCGCTCAGGAGCTGGGCGCTCCATGGCGACCCCGAGCGCTTGGAGCGCCGCGAGCGTCGCGAGGCAGTCTCCGCTCTCGAGAAAGCCGCGGACCTCCGTATCGCCCTCCGCGATCCCGCCGAGCATCAAGGCGCGATGCGAGATCGACTTGTCGCCGGGAACGGCGATCGTGCCGGATACCTCGGCTCCCGGGGCGAGCCGATAGCGCCGTCGGCGCGAGCCGTCCACGGAGGCCGGAGCGGGGCTCACGCGGCTGCGCTCACGTGACTGCCCGCGGGTAGGAGCCGAGGACGCGAAACAGGGAGGCGCGCTTCTCGAGCGCCGCGAGCGCCCGGGCGACGTGCCTGTCGCTCACGTGGCCTTCGATATCGATGTAGAACACGTAGTCCCATTTCCGGCGCTGCGAGGGGCGCGACTCGATGCGCGTCATGCTCACCCGATGCCGCGCGAGCGGCTCGAGCAGCCGGAAGAGCGCCCCGGGCGCGTCCGTGTGGCCCACCGAGACGAGCAGCGTCGTGCGGTCGTTCCCGCTCGGCGCGAGGAGCTTGCGGCCGAGCACGAAAAATCTCGTGGTGTTGTCCGGACGGTCCTCGATCTCGCTCGCCAGCACCGTGAGGCCGTAGACCTCCGCGGCCGTCTGGCCGGCGATCGCGGCACTGCCCTTCTCGTCGCGCGCGCGGCGCGCGCCCTCGGCGTTGCTCGCGACCGGCACGCGCTCGGCGTCCGGGAGGTGCTCGTCGAGCCAGACACGGCACTGGGCGAGCGCCTGCTGGTGCGAGCAGATGCGCTCGATCGAGCGCAGCGAGCGCATGCGGCCCATCAGGTGCTGATGAATGCGCAGCTCCACCTCCCCGCAGATCTTGACCGGCGAGTTGAGGAAGCGGTCGAGCGTATTGATCACCATGCCCTCGGTCGAGTTCTCGATCGCGACCACTCCGAAGTCGACGCTCCCGGATTCCACCTCGTGGAAGACTTCGTCGACGGAGGGCAACGCCAGTGCCCGCACCGAGTGGCCGAAGTGCGCGAGCACGGCGGCCTGGGTGAACGTGCCCTCCGGTCCGAGGAACGCGACCTTGAGCGGCTCCTGCTGCGCGAGGCAGGCCGACATGATCTCCCGGAACAACCGCAGCAGTTCCTCGTCCTTGAGCGGGCCGCGGTTGCGCTCCTTCACCCGGCGCAGCACCTCGGCCTCACGCTCCGGGCGGTAGAAATCGACGCCGTGACCATCCTTGTGCTTCGAGATCCCGACGCGCTGCGCGAGGTGCGCCCGTTCGCTCAAGAGCGACTGGAGCCGTTCGTCCAGCGCATCGATCGCGCGTCGCGCCGCATCGAGATTCGTCGCTGCGCGCGCTCCGGCCGACGCCACGGACGGAACCGGGACGCTCGCGCCCGATCGAGCGCGGCGGGCTTGCCGCGAACTCCCCCTCGCCATCTTGCGACCCCTCGCTTGCGCGCTACGCCTTCAGATCACCCGCGCCGCGAGCACACCCTCGATGCGCCGGATCGACCCGACGACGTCCGTGCTCACGTCGCCTTCGGCGTCGATGAGCGTATAGGCGTATTCGCCGCTCGACTTGTTGAGTAGATCCGAGATGTTGAGGCCTGCCGAGGCGAGGCACGTCGAGATCTGCCCGACCATGTTCGGCACGTTGCTGTTGGCGATCGCGATGCGGGTCGCGCCCGGCACCCGGGGCACCACGACCTCGGGATAGTTGACCGAGTGCCGCACGTTGCCGTTCTCCAGGAAATCCCGCACGGTCTCGGCGACCATGACGGCGCAATTCTCCTCGGCCTCGACGGTCGAGGCGCCGAGGTGCGGGAGCGCGACCACGCGCGGGTGCCCGTTCGCGGCGTTGCTGGGGAAATCGCACACGTACGCCCGCAGCTTCCCGGCATCGAGCGCGGCGATCACCGCCGCCTCGTCGACGATCGCCGCGCGCGCGAAATTGAGCACCACCCCGCCCGGTCCGCCGTGCTCCGCGATCCCCTTCGCGAGCAGCGCAAGCCGCGCCGCATTCACGAGCCCGCGGGTCTCCGCGTTGAGCGGCACATGGACGGAGACCGCGTCCGAGCGTCCGAAGAGATCCTCGAGCGAGAGCGCCTGCTCGACGCTCGCGGAGAGCTGCCAGGCGCGCCGCACCGTGATCTGCGGGTCGTAGCCGAGCACCTTCATGCCGAGCGCGAGCGCGGTGTTGGCCACCTCGACGCCGACCGCGCCGAGACCCACCACCCCGAGCGTGCGTCCCGGCAGCTCGAAACCGACGTAGCGCTTCTTGCCCTGCTCCACAGCCTCGTTGACGGCCTTGTCCTCGCCCGTCAGCGCACGCGCGAACGACCACGCGGGACAGATGTTGCGCGCCGCGAGCAGCAGGCCTGCGATCACGAGCTCCTTGACCGCGTTCGCGTTCGCGCCCGGCGCGTTGAACACGGGAATGCCGCGCTTGCTGAGCGCCGCGACGGGAATGTTGTTGACGCCCGCGCCGGCCCGCCCGACCGCGAGCAGCGACGGCGGGAGCGTCAGGGAGTGCATGTCCGCCGAGCGGACCAGGATGGCGTCCGGGGAGTCGACTTTCGCGCCCACCTCGTAACGGTCGCGCGGCAGACGCTCGAGCCCTCGGGGGCTGATGTTGTTGAGAGTGAGTATACGTTGCATCGCGCTGTCGGCCGCCCGATCGTCAGCCGTGGCGGCGCTCGAATTCGCGCATGAATTCGATGAGCGCCCGCACGCCGTCGATGGGCATCGCGTTGTAGAGGCTCGCGCGCATGCCGCCGACGGAGCGGTGGCCCGCGAGATTCACCAGTCCCGCCGCGGCAGCGTCGGCGAGGAAGGTCTTGTCGAGCTCGGGATCCGCGAGGGTGAACGGCACGTTCATCCAGGAGCGGCACTCCCGCGCGACGGGATTGCGATAGAAGCTGCTGCCGTCGATCGCGCCGTAGAGCGCGTCCGCCTTGGCGCGGTTGCGCTCCGCCATCGCCGCGAGCCCGCCCTGCGCCTGCACCCAATCGAGCACGAGGCCGGCCATGTACCACACGAGCGTCGGCGGGGTATTGAGCATCGAGGCATCGCGCGCCATGGCCTGATAGTCGAGCACTGCCGGGATTCCCGGCCGGCCGCGGCCGATGAGATCCTCACGCACCACGACGATGCACAGCCCTGCGGGGCCGATGTTCTTCTGCGCGCCTGCGTAGATCACGCCGAACTTCGCGACGTCGATCGGCCGCGACAGGATGGTCGAGGACATGTCCGCGACGAGCGGTACGGAGCCCGCGTCCGGGACGTAGGGGAATTCGACGCCGCCGATCGTCTCGTTCGGCGTGTAGTGCACATAGGCGGCGCCCGGCGTGAGCTCGAGCGCGCCCGGCGCGGGCACGGAGTTGTAACGCGTGGCGGACTCGTCGGCCGCGACGTGCACGTTGCAGAAACGCTTGGCTTCGGTGATCGCCTTCTTGGACCACGAGCCGCTGTTCACGTAATCGGCGGTTGCGTCCGCCGCGGCGAGATTGAGCGGCACGCCCGCGAACTGGGCCGTGGCGCCGCCCTGCAGCAGCAGGACCTTGTATCCCCCGGGGATCCTCAGGAGCTCGCGGAGCGAGGCCTCGAGGTGCTGCGCGACCGCGGCGAACGCCTTGCTGCGGTGGCTGACTTCCATGACCGACATGCCCGATCCCTGCCAGTCGGTGAGCTCAACCTGGGCTCGCTCCAAAACCTCGAGGGGCAGCATCGCGGGCCCGGCCGCAAAATTGAAGACTCGCAACGACGCTCCTATCCGGTGATTCCCTGCCGGTGCTCGATGCCAGGAACGCCCGGCATTTTAGCAATGACCGCAGCGCCGCGTCAGAACTTTTGGGACTGACGCTATTGCGAGGCCGGGGGCGGCTCGGGCCCGGACGCCGCCGCGTCTTCCGATGCCGCCGCGTCCGCATCGGCTGCGAGCTCGGCGTCCGGCGCATCGCCGTTGAGTGACGCGATGCGCTCGACTCCCGTCAGGCGCTCTCCTTCGCCGAGACGGATGAGGCGCACGCCCTGGGTATTGCGGCCGACGACCGAGATCTCGTCGACCGGCGTGCGCACGAGCGTGCCACTCGAGCTGATGAGCATGATCTCCTCGCCCGCGGCCACCTGCAGCGCCGCGACCACCGCGCCGTTGCGCTCGCTCGTCTGCTGCGCGATGACGCCCTGGCCGCCGCGGCCGTGGCGCGGAAAATCGTCGAGCGTGGTGAGTTTCCCGTAGCCGTTCTCGGAGGCCGTGAGGACGAGTCCCTCGCCGACGACGATGAGTGCGATGAGCTCCTGACCGGAGGCGAGCCGCACGCCGCGCACACCCGCGGCATCGCGGCCCATCGCGCGGACCTCCTGTTCGTGAAAGCGGATGGCCTTGCCGCCGCTCGTGCAGACAATGACCTCGCGCTCCCCATCGGTGAGCGCGACGCCGACCAGCCGGTCGTCGGCGCGCAGATCGACGGCGATGATGCCGCTCGTGCGCGGCCTCGAAAACGCGGCCAGAGGCGTCTTCTTGACCGTCCCCTGGCTCGTGGCCATGAACACGAAGTGACTCTCGTCGAACTGCTTGACGGGCAGCAGGGCGTTGATCTTCTCGCCCTCCTCGAGCGGCAGCAGATTGATCATCGGCTTGCCGCGCGCGCCGCGCCCCGCCTGCGGCAACTGGTAGACCTTGAGCCAGTAGACCTTGCCGCGGTTCGAGAAGCACAGCATCGTATCGTGGGTGTGGGCGACGAACAGCTTCTCGATGAAGTCCTCGTCCTTGACCGCCGTCGCCGCGCGGCCGCGCCCGCCGCGCCGCTGCGTCTGGTACTCCGTGACCGGCTGGGACTTCGCGTAGCCGGCGTGCGAGAGAGTGACCACCATGTCCTGCGGCTCGATCAGGTCCTCGGTCGTGAGGTCGAGGTGATCGAGGCTGATCTCGGTGCGCCGCGCATCGCCGTAGGCCTCGCGGATCTCGATGAGCTCGGCACGCACCACCTCCGTCAGACGCTCCGGGCGCGCGAGGATCTCCACGAGCTTGCCGATCGCGGCGAGGAGCTCCTCGTACTCGCTCACGATCTTGCCCTGCTCGAGGCCGGTCAGGCGATGCAGGCGCATGTCGAGGATCGCTTGCGCCTGGGCCTCGGTGAGCCGGTACAGTCCCGCGCTCGTCATCCCGGCGCCGGCATCGGCGCCCTGTCGCGCCGGGCGCGTCGAAAGCCCGCCAGCCCGTGCGAGCAGATCTCCCACGACTCCGGGCGCCCACGCGCGCTGCACGAGGCCCGTGCGCGCATCGGCCGGTGAGGCAGCCTCGCGGATGAGCGCGATGACCTCGTCGATGCTCGCGAGCGCGATGGCGAGTCCCTCGAGGATGTGCGCCCTGGCGCGCGCGCGGGCGAGATCGTGGATGGTCCGGCGCGTCACGATCTCGCGCCGGTGGCGAATGAACGCCTCCAGCATCTCCTTGAGCGAGAACAGCTTCGGCTGGCCGTCCTGCAGGGCGACCATGTTGATGCCGAAGACCGTCTCCATCGGCGTCTGCGCGTAGAGATTGTTGAGCACGATCTCGGGGACCTCGCCGCGCTTCAGCTCGATCACGATGCGCATGCCGTCCTTGTCCGATTCGTCGCGCAGCTCCGAGATACCCTCGAGCTCCTTGTTGCGCACCAGGTCGGCGATGCGCTCGAGCAGGCGCGCCTTGTTGACCTGGTAGGGCAGCTCCGTGACGATGATCGACTGGCGGCCCTTCCCGTCGAGCTCCTCGACGCAGGTGCGTGCGCGGATCGAGAGCCGTCCCCTGCCGGTGCGGTACGCCGTCGCGATCTCCTGCGCGCCGTTGATGATGCCGGCGGTGGGGAAATCCGGCCCCGGCACGTGCCGCATCAGCTCGACGAGCGGCAAGGACGGATCGTCGAGCAGCGCGAGGCAGGCGTTCACGACTTCCGTCAGATTGTGGGGCGGGATGTTGGTCGCCATGCCGACCGCGATGCCCGCCTGACCATTGATGAGCAGGTTCGGCACACGCGTCGGCAGGACCGAGGGCTCGGTCTCGGATTCGTCGTAATTCGGCGTGAAATCGACCGTCTCCTTGTCGATGTCCGCGAGCAGCTCCTGAGCGAGGCGCGACATGCGCACCTCCGTGTACCGCATGGCGGCCGGCGCATCGCCATCGACCGAGCCGAAGTTGCCCTGGCCGTCGACGAGCACATAGCGCATGGAGAACGGTTGCGCCATGCGCACGATCGTGTCGTACACCGCGGAATCGCCGTGCGGATGATACTTGCCGATCACGTCGCCCACGACGCGCGCCGACTTCTTGTAAGGCTTGTTGTAGTCGTTGCCGAGCTCGCGCATGGCGTGGAGCACGCGCCGGTGCACCGGCTTCAGGCCGTCGCGCACGTCCGGCAAGGCGCGCCCGACGATGACGCTCATGGCGTAGTCGAGATACGACTGGCGCATCTCGTCCTCGAGGTTGACGGGCAGGATCTCGCGGGCGATGTCTGTCATGGGATTGGCGGCACGAGGCCGGGCTCGGCCTGCAAACCGGGAATTTTATCATACCGGGCGTTCCGGGCCCCGCGAGGCGCGGGCCGCCTTATACTCGCGCCCACACCGCTGAAGACGCCGCGCGATGCCGACACCTTCCACGCCCTCCGCCGACCTCGTCATCGAGGCCCGCTGGGTGCTGCCGATCGCCGGGAGCACCCCGGCCCTCGCGCATCACGCGGTCGCGATCGAGGACGGCAGGATCATCGCCGTCGGACCCGCCCCGCGGCTCGCCGAGCGTTTCGCGGCGCGCGAGCGGCTCGTGCGTCCGCATCACGCCCTGCTTCCGGGTCTCATCGACGCGCACGCGCGCGCGGGGACGTTCCTGTCGCCCACGGGGCTGCGGCATGGCGAGCTGCGGCGCAGCGGGGCGGCGGATCGAGCGCCCGCTGGCGTGGCGGATACGCCGGCCGAGGCGCAGTGGGAGACCCTCTCGGCCGCGCAACGCGCGCGCGACGGTGCGACGCTCGCGATCGCCGGCATGCTGCTCGGCGGCACCACCGCCTTCGGAACGCAGGGGCCGGATCCCGAGGAGATCGCGCGCGTCGCCGCGCGCGCGCGAGTGCGCGCGAGTGTCGGACTGCCGATCGCCGCGGAACGCACGGCGTGGGCGCAGGATGCGACCGCCCATCTCGCAAGAGCCGAGAGCCTCTGGGACGAGTACGTCTCGAATCCCTGGGTGCGCTTTCACTTCGCTCTCGATGCCGATGCCGAGCTCGGCTCGAGCGATGCGCTGCTCGCCCGGATCCGGACCGTCGCCGACGAGCTCGACGCCCGTATCGCGTTGCCGCTGCATCGCAGCGCAGCGGAGGTCCACGCGAGCCGCGTGCGCTACGGCAAGAGTCCCCTCGAGCGGCTTCAGGCGCTCGGGCTCCTGCGGCCGGGATTCATCGCGCTCTACGGCAATCATCTCGACGCCAGCGCGCTCGACCTCGTCGCGCGGACGGGCGTGTCGATCGTCGCGTGTCCCCGAGCGAGCCTCGCTCGTGGGCTCGGAGCGTGTCCGATCCCCGAGCTGCTCGCCCGCGGCGCCGCCGTGGCGCTCGGCACCGGGAGCCCCGCGGCGGCGCTCCCGCTCGATCTCCTCGCGGAGGCGCGCGCCGCAGCGCTCCTCCCGGGCGCGCTCGGCGGCGAGTCCGTCCCGCTCGCTCCCGAGCAGGCGCTCGAGACCGCGACGCTCGCGGGCGCGCGAGCGCTCGGACTCGACTCCGCCGTCGGCTCCATCGAGCCTGGCAAGGCCGCCGATCTGATCGCGGTCGACCTCGACTCGATCGAGTGCCAGTCGGCCTCCTCGCCCGCCGAGGCGGTCCTCTACGCGGCGACCCGGGACCGCATCACGGACGTATGGATCGATGGGCGCCCGCGGGTGTTGCAAGGGCGGCTGCTCGCCTTCGACGCGGAGGAGCTGAGCGCGATCGCGCGGCGCTCGGGTGTCGCGCTCCTCGGGGAGGACGCGTCTGTCGCACTGAGCCGCACCCGCACGGCAGGAGTAGCACCATGAGTGCAGGTCCTTCGGGCCCGAGCAGCGCTGCGAACGCCGACCCCGCGGAGCTCGGCAAATTCGATTCGCTCGCGCAGCGCTTCTGGGATCCGCGCGGGGAGTTCCGCCCGCTGCACCTGCTCGATCCGGTCCGCGCGCAATTCATCCTCGACAGAGCAACCGTCGCGGGGGCGCGCGTGATCGACGTGGGCTGCGGCGGCGGCCTGCTCGCGGAGAGCCTGAGCCGCGCGGGCGGCCGGGTCACGGGGCTCGACCTGGCCCCAGCCATGATCGAGGTCGCGCGCTCGCACGCCGCGACCGCCGGGCTCACGATCGACTATCGGATGACGAGCGCTGCGTCCGTGGCACAGGCTGAGCCGCACGGCTACGACATCGTGTGCTGCATGGAGATGCTCGAGCATGTGCCCGACCCGGCCGCCATGCTGCGCAACCTCTCCGAGCTCGTGCGCCCCGGCGGACACGTGTTCGTCTCGACCCTGCACCGCACGCTCAAGTCCTTCCTCGCGGCCATTGTCGCGGCCGAATATGTGTTGCGGCTTCTGCCGCGGGGCACACACGAGTTCGAGCGCCTGATCCGCCCGTCGGAGCTCGCGCGCTGGGGCCGCGCGGCCGGCCTCTCGCTCGAGGAGGTGGCGGGCCTCGCATTCAATCCCCTCACCGGCCGCGCGCAGCCGAGCCGGGATCCGTCCGTCAACTATCTCGCGCATTTCGCGAGTCCGCCGCCCGCCGAGCGTTCCGCAGCGGTCACCGAGCCTTCCGCGGCGCCGGTCGAGCGTTCCGCGGCTGGCACGTGAGCTCGATGCGCACCGATGTGCGCGCCATGCTGTTCGACCTCGACGGTACACTGCTCGACACCGCGCGCGACATCGCCCATGCGCTCGATGCGCTGCGTCGCGAGCACGGCCTTGCGGCGCTCGCCTTCGAGCAGGTCCGCAGCCTCGTCTCGCATGGAGCGGATGCGCTGGTGCGCCTCGCGTTTCCGGAAGCGGCGTCCGGCGAGCGTCTCACGCTGCGTAGCCGATTGCTCGAGCTCTACGGGCAGGCGCCCGTGGTGCACACGCGTCCCTTCGATGGCATGCCTCAGGTGCTCGAGCAGCTCGAGCGGTGCGGAATCCCCTGGGGCGTCGTCACGAACAAGCCGCACGGCCTCGCGGTGCCGCTGCTCGAGGCGCTCGGGCTCGCGCAGCGCGCCGCGGTGATCGTGGGCGGGGACTCGCTCCCCGAGCGCAAGCCCCATCCGCTGCCGCTGCTGCACGCGGCGGCGCAGCTGCGCGTCGCTCCCGGAGCCGCCATCTACGTGGGCGACGCCGAGCGCGACGTGACCGCGGCGCGTGCCGCCGGCATGCGCGCCATCGTCGCTTGCTTCGGCTACATCGGCCCGGGGGAATCCCCGCGGAGCTGGCCCGCCGATCTGTGGGTAAGCTCGCCGCGCGAAATCCTGCAATGGCTGCGGGGCCGCGAGCTCGAGCCCAGTTCCCCAGATGCCAGCGAGGCCTGATCTCTCCTCGACGCCGCGGTTCTGGGCCTCGCTCTACGCGCCGCCGCGCTCGCGCGCCGTGCTCAAGCCGCTGCTCGCCATCGAGGCGGAAATCCGCTCCGCGCTCGCACCCGGTCTCGATCATCACGTCGCGCACGTTCGCATCGCGTGGTGGCGCGAGGAATGCGAGCGCTATGCGCGCGGGACCCCGCAGCATCCGCTGACCCGCACGTTGCTCGAGCGCTGCGCGGCCGCGGGCGCCGCCGAGGCCGCGCACACCCCGCACACCCCGCTCGCCGGCCTGGTGGAGACCACCGCATGGGATCTGGCCGCCGCCACCTTCGAGACTCGGGCGGAGCTCGAGCAGTATTGCGAGCACTGGGCCACCGCGGTCCCAGGCCTCGCCGCCGAGTGCGCTTCGCAGTCCGCGGCGTTCGGACGCGAGCTCGGCCGGTCGCTCGCCGAGCTCGAGCTGCTCGGCGGCCTCGCGGCCGATGCGCGCCGTGGGCGCTTGCGGCTCCCGCTCGACGAGCTCGAGGCGCATGCGATCGGGCATGAAGCGCTTGCGCATCCTCCGTGGCCCGATGCACTTGTCGGCCTGGTACGCGCGCGCCATGCCGCGTCGCGGGCCGCGCTTGCAGCGAGCATCGCCGCGCTCGCGCCGAGCGCCCAGCCGCCGCTGCGCGGGCTCCTCGTTTGGGGAGCGCTCGCGCATCGCCGCTCGCTACGCGCCTGCCTGGCACTCCCCGAGCCGTGGCAGCCGCGCAGCGCGAGCCGCCTCGCGGACAGCTGGCTCAGCTGGCGCGCCGCGCGGCGTGCCGAAGCCGGAAGATTGCGTATCGCCCCGGAGACCCCTCTATGAGCTCGCCGTTCGATCCGAGACAGCATCCAGCCGGTCCCACCGAGCTCGCGGGACGCATCATCGCCATCACCGGCGCGAGCTCGGGGATAGGCCGCGCCGTCGCGCTCGATTGCGCCCGTCACGGCGCGACCGTCATCCTGATCGGTCGCAATCAGCGCAAGCTCGAGGCCGTGCTCGCTGCGATCGATGCCGAGCATGCCGAGCGCGACGCCGAGCGCCCGGGCGACTCGACGGTCGCCGTGCTCGACCTCGAGCGGGCGGTCGCCGCCGATTACGACCGGCTCGCCGCAGCCGTGAGCGAGCGCTTCGGCCGGCTCGATGGGTTGCTGCACAATGCCGCGCTCCTCGGCGTGCTCTCCCCCATCGAGCACCACGA
The DNA here is from genome assembly GCA_050738535.1 of Steroidobacteraceae bacterium. GTDB lineage: Bacteria > Pseudomonadota > Gammaproteobacteria > Steroidobacterales > Steroidobacteraceae > JASHUC01. The sequence continues at coordinate 8,225 of JBOHZT010000009.1, read as the reverse complement.
CGTGCCGACCTGGTGCCGCGTCCTGCACGTCAATCTGACGGCGCCCTTCGCGCTCACCCAGGTGCTGCTGCCGGTGCTCAAGCGCTCGGCCGATGCCGCGGTCCTTTTTACTTCGAGCGGCGTCGGGCGGCATGCGCGGGCCTACTGGGGCGCCTATGCGGTCTCCAAGTTCGGCGTCGAGGGGCTCGCGCAGATCCTCGCGGCGGAACTCTCCGAGGTGAGCTCGATCCGCGTGAACACGATCAATCCCGGGCGCGCCCGCACGCGCATGCGCGAGCAAGCCTATCCCGCGGAAAACCCCGCGACGCTCCCGACCCCCGAGTCCCTCACGGGCGCTTACCTCGCTTTGCTCGGGCCGGCGAGCCGCGGCGTGACTGGCGGGAGCTTCGACGCCCAATAGAGCCCAGGGTGCGTGGCTCGGCCGTGGATGGCGCGGCCCTGCGTAGCTCGGCCGAGCCTGGCCTGCCGCCCGCGGTGCCTGGGCCACCCGCGGCGCCCGTGTTGCCCGTGTTGCCCGTGTTGCCCGTGTCGCTCGTTCCCGCGAGCAGCGCCTCGAGCTCTGGAGGACGCAGCTTGCGCGCCCGTCCGCGCGGCAACGTGCGATCGAGGACCGCCGCGCCGAGCCGGGTCCGCAGCACGCGGCTCACTACCGCGCCGTGATGCTCGAAGAGCGATCTCAGGTCCTTGCCGCTCGCGCCTTTGAGGCAGATCGAGTACCAGCGGTTCGTGCCCTCCCCGCCCGCAGGCGAGCAGGCGATCACCTCCAAACGGACACCGTGCTCGAGCTCCCCTGCGGATATGGCGCGCAGTTGCGAGTCCAGCAGCTCGCCCCGCACTCGCACGCTGAACTCCGCCACCAGTCCGTGTACGGCTCGTTGCAGCTCGCCCGCGAGCACCCCATCGGAGGTCACGAGCTCGAGGCCGCCATCCTGCAGCGGCATCGGGCTCACCACGACGAAGCGCCGGCCGGCGGAGCGCGGCAAGTGCTCGAGGAGCGGCGCGCGAGCGTCCGCCGCTTGCGCAGGCTCGGAGCTGGCTCGGGACGCCCCGGCGCCGGCCGCAATCCGACCCGCCGCGCGCGGACGGTCGAGCCATTCGCCGGGCGAGCGATGGCAGATGAACACCTGCTCCCGCGGCGCCGGCCGGCGGCGCACGAGTCGGCCGTCGAGACGCACCTGATCCGTCTCGCGCACGCGCGTGCCAAGCGCGGCGCGCGCTCCGTTGACCGTGAGGCGCCCGGCGCGGATCCATGCCTCGACCTCGCGCCGGGAGGCCAGCCCGAGATGGGCGAGCGCCTTCTGCAAGCGCTCTGCTGAGTTCCGAGGCATGGGCGGCGCCGTCGCGGTGGGGCAGCTTCAGTCGAGACTGGCCGCCGAAGGAATCGGGTCCGCGGCGCCGTCGTCGGCGACGCCGTCTTCCGCGGACCCCGCCCCGGGAACCCCTGGAGCCTCCCCTGGGTCGGATGCGGGTTGCGCAGGCTGCGCCGGCAGATCGAGCTGCACACTCAGATCGGCCAGCGGCTTGAGCTCCGCGAGCGGCGGCAGGTCCTCGAGGCGCTTCAGTCCGAAGTAATCGAGGAATTCCCGAGTCGTCCCGAGCAGCTCGGGCCGGCCCGGCACCTCGCGCTGGCCCACCACACGCACCCAATTGCGCTCGAGCAGCGTCTTCACGATGTGTGGGTTGACCGCGACGCCGCGCACCGCCTCGATCTCCCCGCGGGTGATGGGCTGCCGGTACGCGATCAGCGCGAGGGTCTCGAGGAGCGCGCGCGAGTAGCGCTGCGGCCGCTCGGGCCACAAGCGGGAGACCTCCTCCGCGAGCTCGCGCCGCACCTGCACCCGGAATCCCGAGGCCGTCTCCATGAGCTCGATACCGCGTCCCAGGTAATCGGCTTGCAGCGCCTCGAGCGCGGCGCGGACCTGCTCACGCTCCGGCCGGTCCGCCTCATCGAAGAGCGCGCAGAAATCCTCGAGCCCGAGGGGCTTGCCCGCCGCGAGCAACGCCGCCTCGATCACGATCTTGAGCGGCGCGCCGCTCATTGCCCCTCCGCTTCAGGCGCCGCAGGAGCAGCAGCCTCACTAGATGCTGCATCCTCGGCGAGCGCGGCGTCCTCAGCAGCAGTGAAATCCTCAGGGGGCGTGGAGCCCTCGCGGCCTACCGTGGGCGCCGAGCCTTGCGCATCGGCATCAGACACCAAGCGCAGACCGCGTCCAGGGGGGGCGGCCCGCACGTGCAGTGGCGCGAAAGGCTCGGCCTGCACCAGATCGATCAGGCCCTCGCGGACCAATTCCAACACGGCAATGAACGTGACCGTGACTCCCATCCGTCCCTCTTCGACCTTGAACAGCCTCACGAACTCGACGAAGCTGCGCTCGCCGAGGGTCGCGAGAATGTCGCTCATCCGCTCGCGTATGGAAAGCCGTTCGCGCTCGACGTGATGGTGCGCGAAGAGCTCGGCGCGCGTCACCACCTCCTGGAAAGCCGCGATCATCTCCTTGAGCGTCACCTGCGGCAGCAAGCGCACGACCTTGCGGTCCTTGAGCTCGACGCTCGCTTCCCAGACGTCCCGCTCGAGCCGCGGCAAGCGATCGAGACCCTCGGCCGCCTGCTTGAACCGCTCGTACTCCTGGAGCCGGCGCACGAGCTCGGCGCGCGGATCCTCCTCCGCGCCGTCGAGCGCCTGGGTGCTCGCGCGCGGCAGGAGCATGCGCGACTTGATCTCGGCGAGCGTCGCGGCCATGACCATGTATTCCCCCGCGAGCTCGAGCTGCAACTCCTGCATGAGCTCGATGTAGCGCATGTATTGGCGCGTGATCTCCGCGAGCGGAATGTCGAGGACGTTGAGGTTCTGGCGCCGGATGAGGTAGAGGAGCAGATCGAGCGGCCCCTCGAAAGCCTCCAGGAAGACCTCGAGCGCCTGCGGGGGAATGTAGAGGTCGCGCGGGAGCTGCGTCACCGGCTCGCCGTTCACCACCGCGAACGGCATCTCCACCTGCTGCGGCGCGGCTTCGGGGACCGTCGATTGCGGCGGATCGCTCACGACGACTTTCAGCTCCGGCCTGGATCCGGGCAGGTCCGGCGCCATCAACCGGCTCCCATCAGTTTGCCCTGAGACCCATCGCGCGCCGCACGTCCTCGAGCGTCTGGCGTGCCGCATCCCGGGCCTTGTCCGCGCCTTCCGCGACGATGCTGCGGATGAGCTCCGGATTGTCTTCGAACTCCCGGGCGCGCTGGCGGAAGCCGCGCACCTCCTCGACGATCTTCTCGATGAGGGGCTGCTTGCAATCGAGGCACCCGATGCCGGCGCTGCGGCACCCCTCGTTCACCCACTCGCGGGTCTTCTCGTCCGAGTAGACCTGATGCAGATCCCAGACCGGACACTTCTCGGGATCGCCGGGATCGGTCCGCCGCACACGCGCCGGATCGGTCTGCATGGTGCGCAGCTTGCGCGCCACGGCCTCCGGATCCTCCCGCATGCCGATCGTATTGCCGTACGACTTCGACATCTTGCGCCCGTCGAGGCCCGGGACCCGCGGCGCCGCGGTGAGGAGCACCTGCGGCTCGGGCAGGATGCTGACGTTGAACCCCTCCAGGAACCCGAGCAGCCTCTCGCGATCGGCCACGGTGATGCGGCTGTTCGCGTTCACGAGCTCGCGCGCACGCGCGAGCGCCTCGGTGTCCCCCGCCTCCTGGAAGCGCTGGCGCAGCTGCCGATAGAGCGTCCCGTTGCGCGTTCCGAGCGCCTTCACCGCGCGCTCGGCCTTCTCCTCGAACTGCGGCTCGCGGCCGAAGAGGTGATTGAAGCGGCGCGCGATCTCGCGCGTCATCTCCACATGGGCGACCTGATCCTCGCCCACCGGCACCAAGGCGGCCCGGTAGAGCAGGATGTCCGCGCTCTGCAGCAACGGATAGCCGAGAAAACCGTAGGTCGCGAGGTCCTTGTCGCGCAGCTCCGACTGCTGCTCCTTGTACGTCGGCACCCGCTCGAGCCAGCCGAGCGGGGTGATCATGGAGAGCAGCAGGTGCAGCTCCGCGTGCTCCGGAACGTGGGACTGGACGAAGAGCGTCGCCACGCCTGGATTGACGCCGGCCGCCAGCCAATCGATGAGCACCGCCTCGACGTGCTCCTGCAGATGCGAGACGTCCTCGTACCCGGTCGTGAGCGCGTGCCAGTCCGCGACGAAAAAGAAGCACTCGTACTGGTACTGCAGCTCGACCCAGTTGCGCAGCGCCCCGTGATAGTTTCCGAGATGCAGCGGCCCGGTCGGACGCATTCCTGAGAGTACTCTGCGCGTCTGTGGATTCACACTCATGGAACGACCGATTATAGGCCCAAAAGGCCGAGCTCGCCCTTGCCCTTGCGCACCACCACGGGCGGCGCGACCGCCAGGTCCACGACGGTCGTCGGCTCGATGCCGCAATTGCCCCCGTCGAGGATCGCGTCGATCTGGCTCTCCAGGCGCGCGCGGATCTCCAGCGCATCCGTGAGCGGCAGAGAATCGCCCGGCAGGATCAGCGTCGAGCTCATGAGCGGCTCACCGAGCTCCGCGAGCAGCATCCGCGGCACGGGATGGTCGGGCACGCGAACGCCGATGGTGCGGCGCCGCTCGTGCTGGAGCCTGCGGGGCGTCTCGCGCGTCGCGGGCAACAGGAACGTGAACGGCCCGGGCATGCACGCCTTCAGCAGCCGGAACTGGGACGTGTCGATCCGCGCGAAGCGCGCGCTCTCGCCGACGTTGCGGCAGACCAAGGTGAAATGATGGTGGCGATCGGCCTGCCGGATCCGGCGGATCCGCTCGAGAGCGCCCTTGTCGGCGATCTGGCAACCGAGCGCGTAGCAGGAATCGGTGGGATAGGCAATGACGCCACCCTGGCGGATGATCTCGACCGCGCGCCGGATGAGGCGCGGCTCCGGGTTGGCGGGATGGAGGGCGAAGAACTGGCTCAATCGTGACCTGCCGCGGGTCGATCCCCGCCGATTCCGCTATGATACGCCGCCGTCGATTCCAGACCGACACTTTAACGAGCCCTCGGATCGCAAGCCCGGCCAACTCGATGCGTCGATCATGCAAGCCCTGCTAGAGTTCGCGCCGCTCGTCGCGTTCGTCGTCGCGTACTACCTGCACGGGCTGTACGCGGCAACCGGCGCATTGATGGCGGCGATGGCGGCGCTGCTCGTCATCGATCTGCTGGTCGCACGGCGCGTCCCGCCGATGCATGTCTTGAGCGCCGTGCTCGTCTTCGTGTTCGGAGCGGCGACGCTGCTGCTGCACAACGAGCGCTACATCGAGCTGAAGGCGAGCGTCTTCTCCTGGCTCGTGAGCGCCGCGTTCCTCGCGAGCTTCTGGATCGGCAAGCGCACGCTCGCCGAGCGGCTCTTCCGCCTCACCCTCGGCGCAGCCCTCGGGACCGAGATGCGCGTTCCCGCGCGGCTGTGGCGGCGCTTGAACGCCGCCTGGATCGTCTTCTACGCCGTCATCGGCTGGGCGAACCTCGTCGTCGCGCTCAAGGCAAGCCAGAAGTTCTGGGTGAACTTCAACGTGTTCGGGCTGACCCTCGCCACGGCGGCTTTCATCGGCGTGCAGGTCGTATGGCTGATGCGGCAGATGCCGTCCGGCTCCGAGGACTCCCCCGAGGCCGGTTGAGCTCGCGATGCCCTCCGATATCCTCTCCCGGATCCGTGCCGCGCTCGAGCGGGAGCTCGAGCCCGCCGAGATTCGCATCGATGACGAGGGCGCCTTGCACGCGGGGCACCCCGGGGCGCGCGAGGGCGGGCACTTCCGCGTCCGCGTGGTCTCGGAGCGCTTTCGGGGCCTCGGCCGCGTGGCGCGTCACCGGATGGTCTACCAAGCCGTCGAGCCGCTCCTCGGCAGGGGAGGCGTCCACGCGCTCGCCATCGACGCGCGAACGGCGGAAGAGGCGGCGCCGTGAAAGTCGCGCACGCCGCAACTGATAATTAGATTTCCACTCGATCATTCATCAATCACTCATCCAGACGGGTCGCTTCGCATGAAAAACCTCAAGTTCCTCGCGCTCCTCCCACTCGCTGCGCTGGCGCTCCTCGCCGGCTGCCAGCAGAAGGGTGCATCCTCGAGCGTCACGGCCAGCAGCACGGCCAGCAGCACGGCCAACGCCTCCGCATCGGTCGCCGTGGTCAACGGGCTACCGATCAGCCGGTCGTTCTACGACTTCTACGTGAAGCGCATCTCGGGCGGACACGCCCCGAGCGACCTCACGGCCGCACAGCGCGATCAGGCGCTCGACAGCCTCATCCGCGCCCAGCTCGTCGCGCAGCTCGCCCAGAAGGACGGCGACACGCACGATCCGGACACGCAGAACCTGATCGAGCTCTCGCGGCTCGACGTCCTCGAGCAAGTGGTCTCGCAGCAGTACCTCAAGGGCCGCAAGCCTACTGAGGAGCAGCTGCGCACCGAGTACGAGAGTCAGGTCGCGAAGATGCCGCAGACCGAATACCACGCGCGGCACATCCTGGTCGCGACGAAGCCGTTCGCGGAGATGATCATCAAGCAGCTCGAGCACGGCGCCAAATTCGCCGACCTCGCCAAGCGCGATTCCGTCGACAGCTCGAAGACCAACGGCGGGGATCTCGGCTGGTTCACGACGACCAATATGGTCAAGCCGTTCGCCGACGCGGTCGTCGCGCTGAAGCCGGGCGAGTTCACGCACCAGCCGGTGCACACCAAGTACGGCTGGCACGTCATCCAGCTCATCGACACGCGCCCGCTCACGCCGCCGACGTTCCAGAGCGTTCAGCAGCGCCTGACCCAGATCCTCGAGTCGCGCCAGTTCACCTCCTACGTGGACGGGCTCGTCAAGAAGGCGAAGATCAAGAAGAGCCTGTGATCAGCGCGACCCTGCGCTGAGCGCGAGGAAGCCGGCCTCGTCGACGATTTCGACGCCGAGGTCGGCGGCCTTGCGCAGCTTCGATCCGGCGTCGGCGCCGGCCACGACCAGGTCCGTCTGCCGCGAGACGCTGCCGCTCACCGCCGCGCCGAGGCGCTCGGCAAGCGCCTTCGCCTCCTCGCGGGTGAGCTCCGTCAGGCGCCCCGTGAAGACGATCGTCTTGCCCGCGATCGGCGAGCGGCGGTCCGGCTGCGCGGCGTCCTCGATGCGGACCTGGCGCGTGAGGCGCTCCACCCTCGCTGCGTTGTGCCGCTCCGCGAAGTAGGCGGCGAGGCTGTCGATCACCGTCGCGCCGATTTGATCGAGTGCGTCGAGCCGCGCGCGAGCCTCGGGGTCGCCCTGGGCAAGCCGCCCGCATAGATCCCGCAAAGCACTCCAATTGCCGGCCGCGCGTGCGAGCGCACGCGCGGTGGTCTCTCCCACGTGGCGGATCCCGAGCGCATACACGAAGCGCTCGAGCGAGATGGTGCGCCGCGCCTGGATCGCGGCGAAGAGCTTGCGCACGGAGACCTCGCCGAATCCTTCCTGCTCCTCGAGCCGCAGCGCACCGTTGCGGCTCGGCAGCTCGAAGATGTCCGCCGGCTCGGCGACCCAGCCCTTCTCGTAAAAGAGGGTGATCTGCTTCTCGCCGAGCCCCTCGATGTCGAAGGCCCTTCTCGAGACGAAGTGACGCAGATGCTCGATGCGCTGGAATGGGCAGGCGAGCTCCCCCGAGCAGCGCGCGACCGCGCCGAGCTCGCCGGCCGCCGTATGCTCGCGTACCACGGGCGTTGCGAGCGGGCACGGACAAATCCCCGGAAAGACGAACGGCTGCGTCCCGCCCGGGCGCCTCTCGAGATCCACGCCGAGGACCTGAGGAATCACGTCGCCCGCCCGCTGGATCGTGACGGTATCGCCGACGCGGACATCGAGCGTGCGAATGTAATCCTCGTTGTGGAGCGAGGCATTCGAGACGACCACGCCGCCGACCGTCACCGGCGCGAGCTTCGCGACCGGCGTGAGTGCGCCGGTGCGGCCCACTTGCACGTCGATCGCGAGCACCGTCGTCGCGGCTTTTTGCGCGGGGAACTTGTGGGCGATCGCCCAGCGCGGATCGCGCGCAACCGTCCCGAGCCGCGCCTGCCAGTCGAGCCGGTCGACCTTGTAGACGACTCCGTCGATGTCATAGGCGAGCGCCGCGCGGCGCCGCTCCATCTCGCGGTGGTACTCGAGCAGCTCTGCCACGGAATGACACAGTCGTGCGAGCGGGTTGGTCGTGAACCCGCGCCGAGCGAGCCACTCGAGCATGCCCGACTGGGTTG
>JBOHZT010000008.1:0-30936 GCA_050738535.1 Steroidobacteraceae bacterium | reverse complement strand
GGTTCTGAAGGTCAAAGAATCCGAGTTGCATCTTCATGCCGTATTCTAACAAACATGGTCTACAGAATGAGCGTCAAACGGGCAATTTTTCGAGGTGCCCTAAAGTCGCTTTGCGCGTGATCCGACCTTGGCGGGCTGCGAGCCGCCGGCCGCTGGGTCAGCCGCTCCGCAGACGCCCCCTGATCGCGCTCGGCGGCACGCCGAGGAGCCGTACGAAGCTGCGCCGCATGCGCTCGGGATCCCCGAATCCGCACGCGCGGGCCACGCGCTGGACCGATCGCGCGCCGCTCTCGAGCGCCGCCCTCGCGGCGTCGACCCGCAGCCGCTCGACGGCCTTTGCAGGGGCGACTCCGACCTCGGCCGTGAAGAGCCTCGAGAAATGCCGCGGACTCATGCACGCGAGCCCCGCCAGGTCGGCGACGCTCAACCGATCACGCAACCGCGCCCGCACCTGGTCCAGCAGCGGCGCGAAGCGCCCGTCGGGCCGCTCCATGTCGAGGAGCGGCGAGAACTGCGACTGGCCGCCGGGGCGGCGGTGATACACGACGAGCTGCTGGGCCGTCCGGCGCGCGACTTCCTCGCCGAGGTCCTCACCGATCAGCGCGAGCGCGAGATCGATGCCCGCGGTGATCCCCGCCGAGGTCCACACTCTGCCATCCTGCACGTAGATCAAATCAGGCTCGAGCCGCACCGCGGGAAAGCGTTGCCTCACGTCGGCCGTCCGGCTCCAGTGCGTGGTCGCCCGCCGGCCGTCCAGCAGACCCGCCGCGGCGAGCACATAGAGCCCCGAGCACACACTCGCGAGTCTGCGGGCGCTGCCCGCACAGGCGCGCACGAAGCGCAGCGTCGGAGCGCTGCGCGCCGCCTCGCGCGAGCCGAACCCGCCGGCAATGACGAGTGTATCCACACGCGCCGCGCGGCCGAATCCGACGGCTTGCAGCTTCGCACCCGAGGAGCTCGCGATGAGACCGGCTCGCGCGGCGATGATCCGCAGCCGGTACGACCCGGGCCGCTGGCGCTCCGCGATCTCGAATGCGGCGAGCGGTCCGGTCGCATCGAGGACCTGGAATCCTGGGTAGATGAGAAAGTCGATCCGACGCGGCATGGCGTGAAATGCCCTGAACCTGTCCTTCGTGCCAAACCCTAGCGGTGCATGCTGGCAAGGGTCAAGCCGGACTGCAAATCCAGGTGCCTTCATGACCAGCGATTTTCCCGTCGTGTTCGCCCTGTACCCGCAGGTGACACAGCTCGACTTCACGGGTCCGTACGAGGTCTTCCGCCGCCTGCCTGGCGCTCGGTGCCGACTGGCATCTATCGCGGGCGGAACGATCCGCGGGGGCGGAAACATCGCCTTCGCCGAGACCGAGCGCCTCGACGCGGTCACCGACTGCGCGCTGCTGTGCGTACCGGGCGGGCTCGGCACCGTGGCGGCGCTCGGCGACGGCGGCTATCTCGAGCAGCTTCGGCGGCTGGCGCGGCCCGCTCGCTACATCACCTCCGTGTGCACGGGCTCGCTGCTGCTCGCGGCCGCCGGCCTGCTCGAGCGCAGGCGCGCCGCATGCCACTGGGCCTGGCGGGAGTCCCTCGAGGCGCTCGGCGCCATCGCGGATGCCGGGAGGGTCGTGCGCGACGGGAACATCATTACGGGCGGCGGCGTCACCGCAGGCATCGACATGGCCCTCACGGTGATCGCGGAGATCGCCGGCGTCGACGTCGCGGAAAGCGTGCAGCTGGAAATCGAATACGCCCCGAGTCCGCCCTTCGACTCCGGCCTTCCGGAGCGCGCGCGTCCGCAGATCGTCGCGGCGGTCACGCGGCGCCTCGATCCGCTACGCTCGCAGCGCGCGGCCGCGATCGAGCGTGCCGCCGCCGGGCTCGCGGCGACACGCGCGGCGAAAGCCACTCGGCAGTGAGCCGAGCGGCCTCGCCATGGCGCAGTCCGGGGACTTGGCGGCGCCTCTCGCCTGCCTAGCCGAGATAGCTCTTGCGCTTCTGGAGCCGGTGCACGATCTCGCGCGGATAGATTCCCGTGTGTCTCGTGTGCGCCTCGATCCCGAGACGCTTCGCCGGGAACGCCTCGTCCGGGAAGGACTCGAGGATGGCGTTGAACCGCTCCATCGTGCCGTTCTTGAACTCCGCGTGCGAGAGAATGAACAGGTCGTTGTGGCGGATCCCGTTGAGCACGCGCTCGCCGGCCTCGATGGGGCTCATCACCACGCCGTTGAAGTCGAAGTGCGGATGCGCGCCGGGCCGCACCCGCGGGTGGAAGTTCGCCGGCGGATTCTCGCTGCCGACACCGCCGGGGCAGAAGACGGACGTGCCGATGTTGGTGCCTTCGAGCTCGATGCGCAGCGCCTCCATGATGCCCACGACGGCGAATTTCATGGTCGTGTAGACGCCGGCAGTCACCGCCGGAAGCAGTCCGCTCATCGATGAAGTCGCGACGAACTGGCCGCCCTCGCCGTGCTCCTTCATGTGCGGCAACACCACCGAGACGCTGTTGAAGATCGCGGAGAGGTCGACGTTATAGGACTTCTGCCACTGCTCGGGCGTCGCCTCGCTCGCCTTGGCGAAGGTCTTGATGCCCGCGTTGTTCACGACCGCGTGCAGCTTGCCGTACTTGCCCTTGACGGCATCCAGCATCCTCACCCAGCCATCGCGCCCCACCACGTCGTGCTTGACGGGAAAAACCGATGTGCCGGCCTTGAACAACGGCATCGCCTTGGCCAACCGCTTCTCGCTGCGATACCCGACGACGACGTTCATGCCGGCGTTGGCGCAGGCCTGCGCAATGCCGAGACCGATACCGCCGGAGGCGGCGCTGATGTAGATGGTCTTGCCTTTTACCTCCCGCAGCGGCGGCGGCTGGGAGACCTTCGGCTCCGGCGGAAAGTGCGGCATGCCAGGCGGCCCGTGAGGCCGCGGCGGCTCGCCCGCCGCCTGCGCCACCGTGCCGGCTCCGACTCCCGCAAGGAGCGTCGCCGCGCCTGCGCCGGCCGCGATCTTTCCCAGAAACTTGCGCCTATCGCTCGCGGTCTCCTCGACCCCGGTCGGTTCCGCCGGTTGCTTCTCGTCCATCGTTCCCCCTTGTCATTGTGAGCTTGATAGGATCCGGGCAGCGTCGGACGCCGCGCCCGCTGCCGCTATCATAGCCCGAAAGCGAGCCGGGAAAACTCCAGCGCCGAGGCAAGCGGCCATGGCGTAAGCACACCGTGAGCACCGCCGCCAGCTTCCCGGCACCGATCGGCCGCGGCACTCGGCGGTGTTGCGGAATCAAGTCATCGCTGTCGCCGCCGCCGCTCGCCGAGGCGCCGCAAGGAGCGCCGCGCCGCACACGGAGCACACCGCGCGAAACTCCTCGCTGATCCTCGGATCGCCCGCGAGAGCGCCCAGTACGCTTCTGCAAGCGCTTGAGCGCGAGGCCACACGGAAAGCGTCTCCCCGGTCGGATCCGGAGGCTCGAACCGCCGCTCGAGGATCTGATCGCTTTGCGGCGCAAACAGCATCGGAAGCACGTCGTAAGCCGGTGCAAGCTCGAAGCGGCCCTGGTAGCGATCGAACAGCGTGAGGTTGCCGAAATGCCGATCCGTATTCGCGATGAGCATCGAGAATGCCTCGAGGAGACGCACGCGGTCGACATCGCCACGCGACAGCAGCCTGTCGCTCTGCAGCCGCGTGGCCGAGCTCGACCATCGATCCAGCTGCCCATACCTCGATGCGTCGAGCGCGAGCAAGGACACCACGCCTCGGCGCCCTTCCGCACCGATCCGATCGAAGCGCTCCACCTCGAGGAACGTCCGCATGCCGAAGTCGAACAGGGTCGAACGAGACGCGGCAATACCGTTCGCTGCAAGATGCTCGTGGGCAACGTGCTCGGCTACCAGCAAGTCTGCCCAGCGTTGCCCGACCGGCGACGTACGGCGCGGCGAGAATTTCACGATGACGTGCATGCGGCGCTCGCCCTCGACCAGCGCCGTGAACTTGGGATGCTCGCCTTGGGCAGATGAGCTCGACAGACCACCGGCGAGCGCCGCATCGGCGAGCGCCGGGTATTCGAGCCCGCGCCGCGTCGGTGCGATCGGCCGCCGCTCACGCAACGAGCTCAGGTAACGCTCCAGCGCCTCAAAATCATCATATATCAATTGATTGCAGAATTCTTGAGTTCAATTATGAATAGATACGAAACCGTCTGGCCGTCTACAGTTCCGCCTGACGAGGACTGAGCGCCATGCCCTACGAGCCCGTCCGGATTCCCAGAGACGAGCAGGTCACCGTCCGCGGTCTACACCACCATCTGACCTGGTGGGGCGAGCCCGCGGAAGCACCGATCGTGCTCCTGCACGGCTACCAGGACTGCGGCGCGACGTGGCAGTTCCTCGTGGACTGCCTGCCTCGGACCTGGTCGCTGGTCGCGCCCGACTGGCGCGGATTCGGGCGCAGCGAATGGGCGCCCGGCGGGTACTGGTTTCCCGACTATCTGGCGGATCTCGAAGCGCTGCTCGATCGACTGGTGCCATACGAGGCGGCGCGCATCATCGGCCACAGCATGGGGGCGAACGTCGCGCAGCTCTATGCAGGAGTCCGGCCGAAGCGCCTTGCCTGGCTTGCGAGCCTCGAAGGGCTCGGCCTACACCGGTCGGATCCGGGGGACGCACCCGCGCGCTACGCGCAATGGCTCGACGAACTCAGGCAAGCCCCGCGCGAGGGGCGGTTCGCCTCGGCGCAAGCGCTAGCCGCCCTCCTCACCGCGCGCAACCCAAGACTGCCGTCCGAACGCGCAGAATTCCTCGCAAGGGCCTGGACGCGACCCGTAGGACCCGTGCAGCCCGTGCAGCCCGCGGGGTCCGCGGGGTCCGCGGGGTCCGATAAGCCGGCCGACATTCCAGGCGCGGAGCCGGACGGCGAGGTCGAATTACGCTTCGATCCGCGCCACCGCCAGGTAAACCCGGTGCTCTACCGGCGCGAGGAAGCCGAAGCCTGCTGGGCGCGCATCGAGGCTCCCGTGCTCCTGCTCCTCGGCGAGCAATCCGATCACCGCGCGAAGCACCTGCCCCCAGCGAGCGAGGCAGCGCTGCAAACCCTGTTTCGCGCGCTGCAGATCGTCACCTTGCCGGGGGTCGGACACCTGATGCACCACGAGAACCCGGCGGCCGTCGCGCATCACGTGATGGCATTCGACCAGACCTGCGCTACGGCTCCGAACCGGCGATTACGACGGGAGCCCAGCTCTCGCGACGCCGGTGAATCGTGACCTCCGCATGGCGCTGGCCGATCAGCACGTACTCCTCGAGCGTCGGCACCTCTCGGTAGCTCAGCGCCTTCTCCCGCCGATCGATCAGCTCCGTCGAGGGTGAGAGCACTTCCACGACGATCCTCAGCGTGCGCAGGTAGTAGTCCTCGACCCCCGAGCGCTCGCAGGTGACCATCACGTCCGGGTAGTAGAACGCATCCGCCTCGCCGACGCGCAGCCGCAGCTTGAATGCCTCCAGGTGCACTTCGCACGGGCCGCCGCGCAGATGTATGGCCCGCGCGCCGCGAGAAACAGCGCAATTCCTGCGCGAATCGTCGGCGAGCAGGAACGTCATGACGTCAGACGCAACGTCCTCTCTGACGTCGAGAGTGCTATTCGGTTACCGTGTTTCGAATCAGAAGCAGTGTACGTCTAATTTTCACGACGGAGCGCTGCATCACGCGCTCACCACACCGTCACGACGATCTGCCGCTCGTGCGGCGCCGTCCGGTGCTCCCACAGGTAGATGCCCTGCCACTTGCCGAGACTCAACCCGCCGGCGGCGACGGGTATCACGATCGAGGATTGCGTGAGCACAGTTCGAACGTGCGCCGGCATGTCGTCGGGACCTTCCGCGTCGTGCTCGAAGTGGGGGTCGCCGTCCGGAACGAGACGCTGCATGAACGCCTCGAGGTCGCGCCGGACGCTCGCATCCCAGTTCTCACCGGTGATGATCGACGCGCTCGTGTGCGGCACGAAGATGTTACACAGCCCATCGCCGATGCCGCTGTCCCGGACGACGGACGCGACGTGCTCGGAGATCTCGATGAGGCTGCGGCCGCCGGTACGCAGCGTGAGTTCCCGTCGATGCATTGCATGCCTCCGCGGCTGCCGCTGAAGACCGGATGCTAGCGTGGGGCTACTTGCCCTCTCAAGGCGCGGTCGTGCGTGCCTCCAGGCACGCCTGCGCATAGAATCGCTGGCAGCAGGCACTCGCCAGCGCCGCCCCAGTCGAGGGTCCCATCGTGAAAATACAGGCTGCAGTGTCCCGTACCGGTCAACCGCACCCGCTGATCGAGGAGCTGGACCTCGAGGCGCCGCGGGCCGGCGAGATCCTCATCCGGGTGACGGCCACCGGCATCTGCCATACGGACCTCGCGTGCCACGCGGGACTCGGCGTCCCCGTTCCCCGGCCCATCGTGCTCGGACACGAAGGCGCAGGCGTCGTCGAGGCGCTCGGCGAGGGCATCCGCAGCCTCGAGGTAGGTGACCACGTCGTCGTGAGCGGCGCATCGTGCGGTCATTGCCCGAAATGCCACGCGGGCCGACCCACCTACTGCCGCGACAACATGCGGCTCAGCTTCGGCGGCGCGCGCGCGGACGGCACTTCGCCGCTCAGCTTGCACGGGGAGCGGATCCACGGCTCGTTCTTCGGCCAGTCCTCCTTCGCAACACACATCGTTGCCCCCGAGCGATCCGCGGTGAAGGTGCCGCAGGAGGTCCCGCTCCACCTCGTCGGGCCGCTCGGCTGCGGCATCATCACGGGTGCAGGCGCCGTGCTCGAAGCACTCAAGCTGCGACCCGGCGACACTCTCGCCGTGTTCGGGGTCGGCAGCGTCGGCATGGCGGCCGTCCTTGCCGCCGGCATCGCAGGCGCATCACGGATCGTCGCGATCGACGTGGCGCCGGAGCGTTTGAAGCTCGCGCGCGAGCTGGGCGCCACCGAAGCGATTGCCTCGAACGAGGCCACCGCCGGCGCGCTGCGCGACATCGCACCGGACGGCTTCACGTTCAGCTTCAATACCACGTCGGCCCCGGAGGTGTTCACGCTCGCAACCGAGTGCCTGGCCACCGAAGGCACGGCGGGTTTCGTCACCCGCCCGCGAGGCGACTGGGCGCCGAACATGACGACGATGCTCGCCTCCGGCCGCAAGCTCCAGGGCATTCTCGGCGGCAGCGCCGCGCCTCAGACCTTCGTTCCGCTGATGATCGATTACTGGCGCCAGGGGCGCTTTGCGTTCGACCGGCTGATCCGCGAGTTCCCCTTCACGGACATCGCGGCCGCCTGGGAGGCCTGCACCCGAGGCGAGGTATTGAAGCCGATCCTGCGGATGCCCTGATGGACCGCTGAGGCCAAGCTCCCACGGTGACGAGCGAAAAATCGCCCCGCCCCAGGCCCCACGACATCCTGGCGGCGCTGACGATCACGCCGGCCTACGGGATCACACACACCCAACCGCTCTCGCCGAGCGTATCGCTCGTCTACCTGCGCAAATCGAACGCGCGCCCCTAAACGGCCCGCACGGGCCCCCACTCCGCTCGGCCTCAGCCGGAGCCGCCCGATCCCGCTCCGGCCGTTGGGAACCCCCTTCTCTCACCGGAGTTGCTCCACGCATGGTGAAGCGAAAGGCGAACGGCCGAAGCCACGGCAGCAGCCGATCAGGCTCCAGCAAACGTCGGCAGAAGTCCCCGAAAGCCGGCACGCGCTGGTCACAGCGTGTCATGCAAACCAGCGACGCGCTCGACCTCGAGCCTGGTGTATTCCTGCGGCGCACTTCGCGTGAGATCGCCCTCTCCCTCAAACGCTCCGCCGAGGCCAGTCGGCGTCGCAAGTCCGAGCCTTACCGATCGGCTATGTCGATGCTCACCTTCCACGTGAATCGCGCGGGCAAGGGCCTGACGCCCGAGCGCCGCCGCGTGCTCAACCAGGCGAAGGACGAGCTGCGCGCCGTATTCCATCGCGAGCCGCGAAAGTCCGCTCACGCCTCGGGGCATCACTCGACTCGCTCGCCCCACTCCTGAATTGCAGCGATGACGTCGTATCTGACGTCAATACTCGCGAATACAAATAGAAGACCACCTGGCGAAAAATCGCACGAACACACCAGGAATGACGCTAGCACCGTTCTCGCGATGGCCAGAAAATGCACTCACGACAGGTGCACGGTGATTGACCTCCGCTCTACACTATCCGGATCGTGGGTGATGACATGAGCGCCGTCATGACTGATTGGCTTCCCCGGCACCGCATCTCGGCAAACGAGTACCACCGCATGGGCGAGCTCGGATTCTTCGGGCCGGAAGAGAGAGTGGAGCTCATCGATGGGCAGGTGATCGACATGGCGCCGATAGGATTACCTCACATGGCAGCCGTGGACCGGCTCACTCGAGTCTTCGTCCGCACGCTCGGCGAGTCCGCGATCGTGCGGATCCAAGGCAGCGTCACGATCGAGGAGTTCTCGGAACCGCAGCCGGATCTCACAGTTTTGAAGCCCCGCGACGATTTCTATCGGACCCGGTACGCGAACGCGAGCGACACGCTACTCGTCATCGAGGTGAGCGACACCACCTGGCGCTACGATCGGCACGTGAAGCTGCCCCTCTACGCGCGGTGCGGAATTCCGGAATTCTGGATCGTCGACGTGCAGCGTGGCGCGCTGCATCGCTTTCACGGTCCGTCCGCGGACGGCTATGCGGAGTCGACCTCTACCGAATCGCCGGGCGTCACGCCGATTCGAGCGCTGCCGGACTTCACCGTCAACCTGTCCGGCCTGTTTGCATCGTGAGCCTCGATCGCTCGCGCTCCGCTCGCCGCGCTTCCCACTCCGCGCGGGTCTGACCCCAGATATCGACCGAGCTCTCCTGGTACGGGGGCGGCAGCTGCCCTCGGCCGCGATTGCGCGAGCCGAGCCTGTGGGCGACCGCCCGCGACCTCGCGTTCTCCGGACTGATGGTGTGAATGACCTCGCTCCAACCGAGGTGGTCGAAGGCCCAATCGGTGGCCACAATGGCCGCCTCCGTGGCATATCCGCGGCCCCAGCAGTTGCGGCAGATCCCCCAGCCGATCTCAAAACCCGGCCAACCCTCCGGTCGCCACGGGCCGACCCGTCCGACCCACTGGCCCGTCGCCGTCTCGATCACGGAAAACATCCCGATCCCGGTCAGGTGCCATGCACCCGCGACACTCATGAAACCGCGCCAGGCCGTCGATCGCGGCTGTACGCCCCCGATGAATTCCGCCACCTCGGCATCGGCCATCATCGCCGCCCAGGCGTCGAAATCCTCGAGCTGCAAAGGCCGCAGTGAGAGACGCGGCGTCGTCAGCGGGAACCCGCTCGAGCTCATGCCGTGAGTATCGCATCCTCGCTGACCGCCCGCATGGCCCGCCGGATCAGGGGCAACCTCGACGTGCGTGGCCGCCTCCCACCCCGACGCCCGAGAGGGCGACCGAAGGCGGGCCGGATCGTCAGACGTCCAGGTCGGCACCGCTATCCGCGACGAGCGGTATCCGCGCTCCATGCCGTCCGACCCGCGCATAGAGCACCGAGAAGTCGACCGCGCTCTCCCACTTCGCCACGACGATCGTCGCGAGCGTATTGCCGACGAGATTGACGAACGTCAGCGCCTCCGCCATCAGCCGGTGGATACCGAGGATGAGCGCGATGCTCGCGAGCGGCACCGTGCCGAGCGAGCCGAGCGTCGCCGCGAGCACCACGAAAGCCGCGCCCGCGACTCCCGCCGCGCCCTTGGACGCGAGCAGCAGGATGGCAATGACGCCGAGTTGCTCGAGGAGGCCGAGATGCGTGTTCGTCGCCTGTGCGAGAAACACGACGGCGGTGCTGAGGTAGAGACAGGTTCCATCGAGATTGAACGAATATCCCGCCGGCACCACCAGTCCCACGACGGTCTCGTCGCACCCGAGCGCGCGCAGCTTCTCCATGAGCAGCGGCAGCACCGTCTCCGTCGAGGTAGTGGCGGCGACGATCACGATCTCGTCGCGAATGTATGCGAGGAGCTTGAGGAGACTCACTCCCGCCCAGTACGCCACGGCCCCGAAGACGATGGCGACGAAAGCGAGCGAGACGAGATAGAACTCCAGCAGGAGCTTGCCGAGCGCGAGGAGCGACCCCGCCCCGAAGCGGCCGACCGTGAACGCCATGGCGCCGAACGCGCCGATCGAAGCCGTCCACATGATGAGCCCGACGACGCGGAAGAACACCTCCGTGAGGGTGCCGACGAAATCCGTGATGACCTGTCCGCGCGCGCCCAGCGCCGAGACCGCGACGGCAAACAGGATCGACACGAACAGCACCGGCAGCACCGCGGAATGCGTGAGCGCGCTGAAGAACGTGGTGGGGATGATGCCGAGCAGGAATCCCGCGACACCCTGGTGGTGCGCCTGGCTCGTGTAGGCGCCGATCGCGTGAGCGTCGATCGTCCGGGCATCGACGTTCATCCCGGCGCCCGGGTGGAGGAGATTGACGGCGAGGAGCGCGAAGACGAGTGCCACCGTCGTCACGATCTCGAAGTACACGAGCGACTTGACGGCGACGCGCCCCACCCGCTTCATGTCCCGCATGCCGGCGATGCCGTGCACGACGGTGCAGAAGATCACGGGCGCCACGATCATGCGCACCAGCGCGATGAACCCGTCGCCGAGCGGCTTCATGCCCGCGCCCGCGCCCGGCCAGACGATCCCGACGAGCACGCCGAGCGCCGTGGCCAGGAGCACCTGGAACCACAGCTGGCGGGCGAGCCGGCCGAGTCCGCGCATCAACCGAGCCCCCCGCGCATCACACGAGGCAGCGCATCAGATGGGGCAGCGCATCAGATGGGGCAGCGCATCAGGCGCAGCGGCGCAGCGGCGCAGCGGAACGGCAACGGCATCAGGCGCCGTACGGCGGCGGCACGAGCAGCCCGAGCCGCGTCTGTCCCCGCATGGTCGGGAATGCAGGCTGCGACTGGATGTGGACGCGATACATCTGCGCGTCCCGGAAGTATCGCTGCAGGCGCTGGCCGCGCTTGCTGACCGAAGCCCCCGCCGCCTTGAACAGCATCTCGACCGCCTCACAGGCGTTGCGGCAGGCCTCGCGCGAGATGCTCCAGACGCGCAGCGTATCGGCCGACGTGATGGGCTTGCGCTCGCGTGCCCAGCGCTCGCACAGCTCCACCTGGAGCCGGGTAGCCGCGAGCGTCAGCGCCTCGGCCGCGTCCGTGCGGCTCAGCGCCTCCCCGAAAGTGAGCTGGGCGTGCGGATCGTGCGCGCGCGTCAGCTGCGGATTGAGCGCCATGGGCTTCGTGGTGATGAGCCGCTCGAATTCATCGAGGGCCGCGCGCGCCGCCCCCGTCAGGATGCCGCCGAACTCGCAGCTGAACCAACCGGCGAGGACCCCGAGATACATCGGATTTCCATGCAGGCGCGTCCCGTGCGTCCCGTCCGGCAGGTGCTCGGAGGAGAGCAGGATGTTCGCCGGCACGAAGTAATGCTCCGGAACGAAGACCTTGTCGAGCTTCACGCTGTTCGAGCCGCTGCCCTGCATGCCCATGCCGCGCTCGCCGCCCCAGTCGGGCAGGATCGTGAGATCGCTCCGCGGCACGACGAAGTACACGTTCCGCGGAGCACCGCCGTCCCTCAACATTCCCGAGCCCATGAAATGCGTGCAGACCGGGATGCCCGAGGCGAAGGGATGCACGCCGCTCGTGACGTAGCCCCCCGCGACGCGCTCGAAGGTGCCCGCGGGCCCTGCCGTCATCGCGCACCGGAAGTCCCCGTCCGGGCCGAAGAGCTCCCGCTGGGCCTGCTCGGGCCAGTGGGCCGCGAGCACGAGCCCGTGGGAAGCGGCGAGCGTGAAACACCACCCGGAAGCGGGATGTCCGTGCGCGATCTCCATGATCACGCGGACGTACGTCTCCAGACCGAACTCGTAACCGCCGAACATCTTCGGCTGCAGGATGCGATAGAGTCCCCCGCGCAGCAGCGCCTGATGGATCTCATCCGAGTAGTAGCCGCGCGCGTCGTTCTCCTCCTGCTGCTCGAAGAGCAGCGGGCGCAGCGCCGCGGCGCGGGCGATGATCGTCTGCGCCCTGAGGTCCGGCTCCGGCTGCGGCAGCACCGCGCCCCGGGCAGGCTTCGACTCGACATCGGTTGGCATGAGCTCTCCCCCTTCTGCCCCGCCGGCTCGGCCGTCCGGTCAGGCCTGCGCCGCGCCCGGCGGTCCGAGCCGCTCGGCGAGCCGCGGGTACACCTTGCGCGCGTTGCCCTCGAAAATCTTGTAGCGGTCCGCCTCGCTCACCGGCAGCGCATCGATGTAGCGCTTGGTGTCATCATAGTAATGGCCCGTTCGCGGGTCGATGCCTCGCACGGCGCCCACCATCTCCGAGCCGAAGAGGATGTTGTCGGCCGGAATCACCTTCAGCAGCAGATTGATGCCCGGCTCGTGGTACACGCAGGTGTCGAAGAACACGTTCCCGAGCAAGAGCTCCTCGAGCGGCGGACGCTTCATGTCCTGGGCGAGCCCGCGGTAACGGCCCCAGTGATAGGGCACCGCCCCGCCCCCGTGCGGGATCACGAACTTGAGCGTCGGGAAGTCCTTGAACAGATCGCTCGTCAGGAATTGCATGAACGCCGTGGTGTCGGCGTTGAGGTAGTGAGCGCCCGTCGTGTGAAAGTTCGGGTTGCACGAGGCCGAGACGTGCACCATGGCGGGCACCTCGAGCTCCACCATTTTCTCGTAGAGGGGATACCAGTGCCGGTCGGTGAGCGGCGGGGAGTCCCAGTGTCCGCCCGAGGGGTCCGGGTTCAGGTTGCACCCCACGAAGCCGAGCTCCGTCACGCAGCGCTCGAGCTCCGCAGCGCTGTGCGCGGGCGGCACGCCGGGCGACTGCGGCAGCTGGCACACGCCGACGAAGTTGCGCGGGTAGAGCAGACACACGCGGTGGATCATGTCGTTGCAGGCCTGCGACCAGTGGCGGCTCGTCGTCTCGTTGCCGATGTGGTGGGCCATCGCGGAGGCGCGCGGCGAGAAGATCGTGACATCGGTGCCGCGCTCCCGCTGGAACTTGAGCTGCGCGCCCTCGAGGCTGTCGCGAATCTGGTCGTCGCGCACGTCGATTCGGGCAGGCTGCGGGACGTACGCGGGGTCCTTGAGACCCTCCTTCTGGGCGTCGCGATAGGCCTGAAGCGCCTTCGGTGCGGTGGTGTAGTGACCGTGGCAATCGATGATCATGGGCGCCGACCTGCAGCAGTGTGTGGAAGCTCGGGCCTGATGCTACGAGCGCCCGCCGTGTCCTGACAAGCACGGCGCCGCTCTTGCGACCGAGCGCGTCCGCGTCGGCTCTCCTGACAAGCCCCCCTGCGTTGGCTAAGCTGCCTCGCTCACATCTCGAAGGCGAGGACGATCGACATGCAGACACGACCTCTCGGCAAGACGGGCGAGCGGCTCGCGGCGCTCGGGTTCGGCTGCATGGGACTCGTGGGCTGGTACGGCACCCGCGATGACGCCGAGGCCCGCGCGACGCTCCTCCAGGCGGTCGACGACGGCGTCAGTCACCTCGATACGGCCTCGAGCTACCAGCTCGGGGCGAACGAGCGCTTCGTGGGCGAAGTCGTCCGCGACCGCCGTGACCGGGTGTTCCTCGCCTCGAAGTACGGCATCAGCCGCGATGCGGACGGTAAGGTCGTCATCGACAATCGCCCGGCGTCGCTGCGCTCGGCGGTGGCCCAGAGCCTCGAGCGCCTCGGCACCGATCGCATCGATCTCTACTACCTCCACCGCATCGACCGGACCGTACCCATCGAGGAGTCGGTCGGCGCACTCGCGGGCCTCGTCCGGGAAGGTAAGATCCGCTACATCGGGCTCTCCGAATGCAGCGTCGAGACGCTCCGGCGCGCCTGCGCCGTGCATCCGATCGCCGCCGTGCAGAACGAGTACTCGCCCTGGACTCGCGATCCGGAAGGAGGGCTGCTCGCCGCCTGCCGCGAGCTCGGGGTCGGCCTCGTCGCCTTCAGCCCGCTCGGACGCGGCTTTCTCGCGGGCAATTTCCGCACGCTCGCCGATCTTCCCGCCGACGACTCGCGCCGCAATCAGCCGCGCTTCCAAGACGCCGCGGCGGCTCACAATGCCCGGATCGTGGAGGGGCTGCGCGCGCTCGCCGCGCGCAAGGGCTGTACGCCGGCGCAGCTGGCCCTCGCCTGGCTGCTCGCCCAGGGCGAGGACATCCTGCCGATTCCCGGGATGAAGACGCGGGCGCATCTCGCCGAGAACCGCGGCGCTCTCGAAGTGCGCCTCTCGCGCACGGAACTCGACGGATTGCGCTCGCTGGTCGACGCGATCGGCGTGCGCGGCGAGCGCTACCCGGCCGCCATGATGACGGCGCTCGGCGGGTAGTGGGGCAACTGATCGCGCGTCACTTGCGCTCGAGAATCTTCGCCAGCCGATCGAGCGTGCGCATGGCCGGCAGCGCCTGGGCGACGCTCGCATTGGGCTCGCGGTGCTCCTGGATGGCCGCGAAGAACTCCCGGTCCTGCAGCTCGATGCCGTTCATCGAGACGTCCACTTTCGAGACGTCGATCGGCTTCTCCTCGCCGTCGAGGAGCTCGTCGTAGCGCGCGATATAGGTACCGTTGTCGCAGATGTAGCGGAAGAACGTGCCGAGCGGCCCCTTGTTGTTGAACGACAGGGACAGCACGCACACCTTGCCCGACGGGGTCTTCAGGAGGATCCCCATGTCCATCGCGATGCCGAGCGTCGGATGATGCGGTCCCTCGACGGCGTAGCAGTCGGCGACCGTCTCGCCGGTCTGATACATGAAGAGGTCCACCGTGTGGCAGGCGTGGTGCCAGAGCAGGTGATCGGTCCAGCTGCGCGGCTTGCCCTGGGCGTTCATGTTGGTGCGGCGAAAGAAATACGTCTGCACGTTCATCTGCTGAACGCAGAGCTCCTTCGCGGCGATCCGCTTGTGCACCCACTGATGGGAGGGGTTGAAGCGGCGCGTGTGGCCCGCCATCGCGACGAGGCCGGTCTCCTTCTGGACCTTGACGAGCGCTTCGGAATCCTCGAGGTTGTCCGCCATCGGGATCTCGATCATCACGTGCTTGCCGGCGCGCAGCGCCTCGATCCCCTGACGCGCGTGCATCTGGGTCGGGGTGGTGAGGATCACCGCCTCGACGCCCGGCTGCCGCAGCGACTCGGAATAGTTCGTGGTCCAGTGCGGGATGCCGTACTTCTTCGCGATCTCCTCGGTCGAGCCGGGCGAGCCGCCGGCGAGGCTCACGACCTCGATACCCGGAATGTTGCGGACCGCATCGAGATGCTTCTGTCCGAAAGCGCCCTGTCCCGCCATCACGATCTTCATTGCACCGCGCTCCTCAATAGCTCTCGACGGCCCGGCCTGGGCCCGTCGCCGCCCGCCTTCGCCCGAGCGCTCAGCGGCGCTCGAGAATGATGTTCCCGACCGCCGTCGAGGAGGCCGGCACGTGGTAGAACCGGCGGACCTCCTGCACCTTCTCGCCGAGCGCGCCCCGCATGACGAGCCACATCACCAGCTCGATCGCCTCGGCGCCCGCGTCGCGCAGGTACTCGAGCGGCTCGATCTGCACGAGCCGCTGCGGGTCGCGCGAGAGATCGTCGAGGAAAGCCGTGTCGAACGGTGTGTTGATGAGTCCCGCCCGGGGTCCCTGGATCTGGTGCGACATGCCCCCCGTGCCGAAGATGACGACCTTCAGGTCCTCGTGCCAGCTCTCGACGGCCCGCGCGATCGCCTGTCCGAGCTTGAAGCAGCGATGGCCGGTCGGCGCCGGATACTGGATGACGTTGACCGCGAGGGGAATCACGCGGCAGGGCCATGCGGCCGGCGTGCCGAAGAGCAGCGTCATCGGCACCGTGAGCCCATGATCGACCTGCATCTCGTTCACGATGGTGATGTCGAATTCCTCGAGCACCAGCGACTGGATGAGGTGCGAGGCGAGCTCCGGATGCCCCTTGACGACCGGCACGGGGCGCGGACCCCAGCCCTCGTCGGCGATCGGAAACTCATCGGCGCAGCCGATCGCGAACGTCGGGACGATCTTGAAGTCGAACGCGTTGACGTGATCGTTGTAGACCATGATCACCACGTCCGGCTTCGTGGCGGCCATCCAGGCCTTGGCCGGCTCGTAGCCCTTGAAGACCGGCGCCCAGTAGGGCTCTCCCAGCTTCCCATTGTCGACGGCCGCGCCGATCGCCGGCGTGTGCGAGGTACCGACTCCCGCGATGATCGTGGCCATCAGCGATCGCCTCGCGGACCCGGCGCGGTCCGTCCGTGCCGCTCGGACTTCGATCGCCACCCCTCGGGCGAACGCCCGCCCTTCTGCATCATCTCGACGTACTCCTTCTCCGTCATGCTCGTCATCCGGGAAGCCATGAATTGATAGGACTTGCCGTCGGTGAAGGCAAGCTTGGCGAGCGCATAGGACACTCCGCCCAACTCGAGGAGCCGGTTCCAGTCGCGCCGGAGCACGGCTTCGCGCTGCTCGGAGGTCATGCGGAACTTGAGCGTGTACTCGCGCTCGTTCGCCAGGAATTCCCGGCGATTCGCCTCCTTCATGAGCGAGTAGAGGAACTCGTTGAGATGGTAGCCCTTGCGGGCTCTTTGAGCATCGAACACCCACGTGCCGGGGATGTCCTCATATGCCTCGATCGGTGCTGATCCGGTCATGCTGTCGCCCTTCAGGCGGTGAAGCCATAGAGTCTTTGGGGATTGTCGACGAGAACCTTCCGCTGCACAGCCGCATCCGGCATGTAGAGCGGGATCAGGTCGACGAGGTCGCCGTCGTTCGGCATGTGCCTCTTGATGTTCGGGTGCGGCCAGTCCGTGCCCCACAGGATGCGGTCGGCAGCGGCCGCGATGAGCGCCTGCGCGAACGGCACCGCATCGGTGAACGGCGGCCCCGCGCTCGAGATGCGCTCCGCGCCGCTCACCTTCACCCAGCAGCGCTCGTGGGTCCGCGCAAGCTCGAGCAGCCGCCGGAACGGCTCCTGCTCGAGTCCGTCTTTCGTCGGGACACGGCCCATGTGATCGATCAGAAACGGCACGGGGAGCCGGGCGAGCAGGTCGGCGTGCTCCACGAGATCACCCGCATCGAAGTGCAGATCCACGTGCCAGCCGAGCGGCGCGACGCGCGCGACCACCCGGTGGAATTCGCCCATGTCCGGCATGCCCCCGAGGTGCTTCACGAAATTGAAGCGTACGCCGCGGCATCCTCCGGCATGCAGAGCCTCGAAGTCCTTCTCGCTGAAAGAATCGTCGGCGTTGACCACGCCCCGATAGCGCCCGCCGCTCGCCGCGATCGCATCGAGAATCACCCGATTGTCGCGGCCGTGGCAGCTGGCATTGACGAGCACCGCGCGGTCGAGCCCGAGCAGATCGTGCAGCTCCCGGAAGCGCTCGAGCGGCGCATCCGGCGGCGTGTAGCTGCGGTCGGCCGCATAGGGATAGCGGTCGCCGGGACCGAAGATGTGGCAATGCGCGTCGCACGCGCCCGGCGGCGGCCGGTACTTGGGTTTGCGGGTATTCGGATCGGGGGGCTTGCAGGTGGGGATCATCGTCGAGTTGCAGCGCGGGGCGATGTGTCGTGGATAGACGAGGCGAGACTCATCCGGTTGATTTGCTATCGTAACACCAGGACGGGCGCCGCAGGCTGGAAGCTCGCCCTGTGGCTTCACGGTGGAGGATTCCCATGGCCCGGCAAGACGCTCGACAGTCCTGTTCGCAACCTGAGCCGCGCGGCGGCTTCGCGCAGTTGATCGACGGCGAGCGCGTGGCGAGCGCGGAGACGTTCGAGGTGCTGAACCCCGCGACCGGTCGCGTCCTCGCGCGGGCGCCCTGCGCGAGTCGCGCCGAGCTCGACCGAGCCGTGGCCGCCGCCCGCCGCGCCCAGGTCGAGTGGGCGCAGCGCTCGATCGAGGAGCGTCGCGCGTCCATTGTGCGGATGGCAGGAGTGCTCCGAGAGCACCAGGCCGAGCTCGCGGAGCTGCTCACCCTCGAGCAGGGCAAACCCCTCGAGCAGGCTCGCGCGGAGGTGGCCCGAGCCGCCGCCCAGAGCGAGATGGCGCAGATCCCGATCGCGACGGAGCTGCTCGTCGACGACGCGACTCGCCGGATCGAGCTGCGGTACGCCCCGCTCGGCGTCGTCGGCATCATCACGCCATGGAATGCCCCCATCAATCTCGCGGCCGGCCCGCTCGTCTCCGCGCTGTACACCGGCAACACGGCGATCCTCAAGCCCTCGCCCTACACGCCGCTCACGACGCTCGAGCTGGGCAGACTGCTCGCGGAGGTCTTGCCTCAGGGAGTGCTCAACGTCCTTGCCGGAGGCGACGAGCTCGGGGAGTGGATGACGGCCCATGCCGGCATCGACAAGATCTCCTTCACCGGCTCCGTCGAGAGCGGCAAACGCGTGCTGGCGAGCGCCGCGGGAACACTGAAGCGCGTGACGCTCGAGCTCGGAGGCAACGATGCCGCGATCGTGCTCGAGGATGCCGATCCGAAGGCCATCGCGCCGAAGCTGTTCTTTGCCTGTTTCGTCAATTGCGGCCAGGTGTGCATGGCCGTCAAGCGCATCTACGCCCATGAGCGCATCTACGGCGCGCTGTGCGAGGCGCTCGCCGAGGAGGCCGGCAAGGCGCGGCTCGGCAGCGGCCTCGAGCCCGGTGTCACGCTCGGCCCCATGCAGAACAAAGCGCAGTACGATCGGGTGATCGAGCTGCTCCAGGAGGCGCGTGCGAGCGGCGCTCGCATCCTCGCGGGCGGGGAAGTCCCGCCGGGGCCGGGTTACTTCTTCCCCCCGACACTCGTCGCCGGGCTCGAGGAGACGAGCCGGCTCGTTCGGGAGGAGCAGTTCGGTCCAATTGTGCCGATCCTCGAGTACCGCGACGTGGACGACGCGGTGCGCCGGGCCAACGACACACGCTACGGCCTCTCGGGGTCGGTGTGGGGCCGCAACATCGAGCGCGCCGCCGCGATCGCCGCACGCCTCGAGGTCGGCACCGCCTGGGTCAACCAGCACCGCTCGACGCTGCCGACGGTGCCGTTCGGAGGCGCCAAGGAATCGGGGATCGGCCGCCAGTACTCGGCGCTCGGCCTGAAGTCCTACATGGAGCCGCGCGTCGTCAGCATCCTCAAGCCGCCTGCGTAGCCCTTCAACGCGCGCGCGCGAGCAGCACGAGCGTCACTGCCGCAAGGAGCAGCGTCGGGAACCAGGCGAGTACCACCGGATCGAGGTGGAACACGATCGTGCCGGTCTCGATGAGCCGCTGCAGCAGGAACAGCGCGACGCCGAGGAGCAGGCCCACCACCATGCGCGACCCCGCGGTCGCCGAGCGCAGCACCCCCAGCACGAAAGGCACGGCGAGCAGCACCGCGAAGAGGATCGCGAGCGTGCGCGCGATCCGCGACCAGAAGGCAAACACATAGGCGCTCGAGTCCAGCGCGTTCGCCCGGTCGTACTGGATGACGGTCCACAGGGCGCTCGTCGCGAGATCCTGCGGGACGGCCGCCGCGAGCCCGAGGAAGCCGGCGGTGATGTGAGAGGCGAGTGTCCGCGTCTGGGAGGCGCTCGCGATCACCCGGCCCGGGGTGAATGCGGATTCGCGGTAGCCGGAGAGCACCCATTTACCATTCGCCCCGGCCCGCGCGCGCGCCGCACGGCCCACCGCGGCGAGCCGGTGATCCGCCGTCAGCCGGAAGACGAGCATGCCTCCGAGCTCGTGCGCGGAGGTGAGTCCCTCCACGTCGAGGATCAGATCGCCGTCGCGCACCCAGGCGCCGCCGGCCCCGAGGCTCACGTTCGCGAACCGCTCGAACGCCTTCTGCTCCCGGGCGGCCTGCTGCAGCGGCGGGGCGAGCAGCTCGCCGAGCACGATCGCCACGGCGAGCAGCATGAAGCCGGCGATCAGCACCGATCCGGCGAGCCGCGCGACCGAGACGCCGGAGGCCCTGAGCACGATGAGCTCGCTCCCGCGTGCGAGCTGGCCGAGCCCCAGGAGCGAGCCGATGAGCGCGCCGATCGGCAGCAGCTCCCAGGCCTGCTGCGGCAGGTTGAGGAGCGAGAACGCGAGCGCGCTCATGGCCGTGTACCGGCCCTGCCCCACATCGCCCTGCTCGCCGATGAAAGTGACGAGCAGCGCGATGACGAGCAGCACCGCCATGACGAGGCCCGTCATCGCGAGAACGCGGCGCACGACGTAACGGTCGATGGTGGTCATGCGGGCGCATCCCGGTGGCGCAGCCGCGCGATGAGACCCGGCGCGCCGACGATGACCGCGGTCGCCGCGATGATGACGACGTGCGTCCACCACAATCCGGCCGCCGCCGGCAGGCTCCCGTGCTCGATCCAGGTGCGTCCGAGCGCGACGAGATTCGAGTAGACGAGATAGAGCAGCACCGCCACCCACACGCGCGCATAGCGTCCCTGGCGCGGCCTGAGCCGGCTCAGCGGCACGGCGACGAGCGCCAGCACGAGCGCCATGATCGGCAGCGCGAGGCGCCATTGCAGCTCAGCCCGGTCGGCGAGACTCGTCGAGG
Organism: Steroidobacteraceae bacterium; assembly: GCA_050738535.1. Classification (GTDB taxonomy): domain Bacteria; phylum Pseudomonadota; class Gammaproteobacteria; order Steroidobacterales; family Steroidobacteraceae; genus JASHUC01. The sequence goes on along the minus strand of JBOHZT010000008.1, from coordinate 10,364 downwards.
CGAGGAGCTTGCGCGTCGGCACCGCGTCCACGTCGGAGATCGGCACCACGGGCGGAGGCAGCTCGACGGGGATCGTGTGCTCGGCGAAGCGCATGATGCGGAACTGCGGCTGGCCCGGCTCCCCCTCGTAGCGCTCGCCGTTGTAGAGCGTGATCGTGAGGGAGCGCCCATCCGGCGCGATGGCGTGCCGCGCCGAGGCCGCGAGCACCACTTCCACGCGCCCGGCGCGCTCGCGCTCCACGAAGACGTTGCCGAGCGTGCCGTCGGGCTTGGTGCTCTCGGCATAGACCACCGTGCCACCGCCGCCGAACGTCCGAAAGCGGCCGGGCGCGACGGGCGCGAGGCGGCCGGCCTCGAACGCGAGAGTGCGCAGGTTGAGCACCCGCGCCATCGCCCGGGGGGCCACTTCGAGGGACAGCCAAGCGAGCAGGCCCGTCAGCACCAGGGCGAGAAGCGCGACGGGCACGTAGATCCGCCGCGGACCTGCGCCGCAGGCAAGCGCGGCCGACACCTCGCTGTCGTGGTACAGCCGGCCGAGCGCGAGCACCACGCCGAGGAGCAGACCGATCGGCACCAGGATATTGAGGTCGTGCAGGGCGCCGAGCCCGATCAGCTCGAGGACCATGCGATGCGGGTAGTGATTGTCGGCCGCCCGCGAGAGGACGCGCGCCCCCTCGTTGGTGACCAGGATGACGAGCAGGATGCCGGTGACAGCGAGCCAGCTCGCGGCCACCTCCTTCAGAATGTAACGCTCCAGCACCCGCCCCAACGCGCCACCCCGGTGAATTCGGTTAAACTTGAGCGCTCCGGGGCCGTCCGAGGCTCCGTGAATCCGCACGAATGACCACCTCCCGCAGGAACGGGACGGAGCGCGGCCGGTAAGGTAAGTCAGTCCGCTCCGCGCTACAACAACCGGATGGGCTCGCGAGCGCGCGCTCGAGCGGCCGCGCGCGATTGAGGAGTATGCGCATGCAGTTTGACGTCTGGTCGAAGGGGCTCGAGGAGCTCGAGGTGGATTGCGTCGTGGTCGGGGTCTTCGATGACCCGGAGCTCTCTGCCGAGGCACGCAATCTCGACGCGGCGACCGGCGGCGCGCTGAAGCCGCTCGTGGCGCGCGGGGACTTCAGCGGCCGCGGCGGCGAGACCCTGCTCGTCGCCTCGGTGAAGGGCAGCGCGGCGACTCGCGTCCTGCTCACCGGACTCGGTCCCCGCAAGAGCTTCGCACGCAAGGCCTGGCGCCGCGCCTGCGCGAGCGCGATCGCAGCGCTCGCCCGTACGCGGATTCGCAGCGCTGCATTCGGTGTCGAGCGCCCGCAGGCTCGCGTGCTCGACGATTACGGCTTCGGCCGCGCGCTCGCGGAGATCGCCGGCAGCGGCCTGTATCGCGTCAACGACCTGAAGACCGGCAAGCAGCCGCCGGCACCCGCGCTCGAGCGCATCGTCGCCGGCCCCGTGCGCGCGCAGGCCGTGAAGGCAGCCCGCCGCGGCCTCGAGCACGGCCGCGCCGTCGCCGTCGCCATGGGCGTGCAGCGCGATCTGGGCAACCTCCCGGCGAACCGCTGCACGCCGACGTACCTCGGTGAGCGCGCGCGCGCGCTCGCCAAGCGCTACCCGCAGGTGCGCGCGCAGGTGCTCGACGAGGCCGCCATCCGGCGCCTGAAGATGGGCTGCTTCCTCGCGGTCACGCAGGGCAGCGCCGAGCCGCCGCGCTTCATCGTCCTCGAGCATCGCGGCGGCAAGGCGGACGAGCGGCCGGTCGTGCTCGTCGGCAAGGGCATCACGTTCGACTCAGGCGGCATTTCCATCAAGCCCGCCGCGGCCATGGACGAAATGAAATACGACATGAGCGGCGCGGCCGCCGTGCTCGCCGCCATCACCTTCGCGGCGGAAGTACGGCTTCCGCTGCGCGTCGTCGGGCTCGTCGCGAGCTGCGAGAACATGCCGGGTGGACGCGCCGTCAAGCCCGGCGACATCGTGACGAGTGCCTCCGGACAGACCGTCGAGATCCTGAACACCGACGCCGAGGGACGACTCGTCCTCTCCGATGCGCTGCATTACGCGCGCCGGTTCGACCCGGCGTGCGTCATCGACATGGCGACGCTCACGGGAGCCTGCGTGATCGCGCTCGGCGCGCATCACACCGGTGTGCTGGGCAACGACGACGCGCTGGTCCGCGAGCTCGTGGCGGCGGGCGTCCGCGCGGACGACCGCGCCTGGCAGCTGCCGCTCACCGAGGAGTACGCCGACCAGCTGAAGAGCAACTTCGCCGATTTCGCGAACATCGGCGGCCGGGAAGCCGGCGCGATCACCGCGGCGGCTTTCCTCTCGAAGTTCACCCAGGGCATGAAGTGGGCGCATCTCGACATCGCGGGCACCGCCTACCAGAGCGGCGCGCAGAAGGGCAGCACCGGACGGCCGACGCCGCTCCTCACCGAGTTCCTCGCCCACCGCGCCGGCATCCGCGCCAGCTAGCGCGCCGGCATACGTGCCAGATAGCGTGCCAGGAGCCGTCGACTTCTACGTGATCGCGAGCAACGCGACCCGCGCGCGCCTCGAGCTCGCCTGCCGCATCGCGGAGAAGGCCCACCGCGCGGGTCAGACCGTTCTTCTATGGGACGAGGATGCGGCGGAGCTCGCCGCGCTCGACGAGCTGCTGTGGACCTTCGCGGACCGCAGCTTCGTCCCTCACGAGCGCGTCGCTCCGGGATCGGACTCGGAGGCGCCCGTCCTCCTCACGGCCGGCCCGGCGCCGCAGCGAGCCATCGAAGTCCTCATCAATTTGTCGTCGGGCATCCCGGAGGCCGCCGCGCACGCCGCGCGAGTCATCGAGATCGTCGATTCGGACCCTGCCCGGCGGGCGGCGGGCCGCGCGCGCTTCAAGGCCTACCGGGAGCGCGGCATCGAACCGGCCTCTCACCAGCTTGCGGCCGCGTCGCAGGCATCCGGACGCCTATAATCCGGCGCTTTGGACACGGTGGCTGGATGAATGGATAAGGTCTACGCGCCCCGCGACATCGAGCGGCGGATCTACGAGCGCTGGGAATCTCACGGGTGGTTCGCGCCCCGCGGCCGCGGATCGCCCTTCTGCATCATGATCCCCCCGCCCAACGTGACGGGCACGCTGCACATGGGGCATGCGTTCAATCACACGTTGATGGATACCCTCACCCGCTACCATCGGATGCGGGGCGACGACACGCTGTGGCAGCCGGGGACCGACCACGCGGGGATCGCTACGCAGATGGTGGTCGAGCGCCGGCTCGAGGCGCAAGGCGTCCGCCGCGCCGATCTGGGACGCGAGGCTTTCGTCGCGCAAGTCTGGCAATGGAAGGCACAGTCCGGCGGCATCATGGCGAGCCAGATGCGGCGACTCGGGGATTGCGTCGACTGGTCACGCGACCGCTTCACGATGGACGAGGGTATGTCGCGCGCGGTCGCGGAGGTGTTCGTGCGCCTGCACGAGGAGGGCCTGATCTACCGCGGCAAGCGGCTCGTCAACTGGGATCCGGTGCTCCTCACCGCGCTCTCCGATCTCGAGGTGCAGAGCGAGGAGGAGAACGGGCACCTCTGGCATCTGCGCTATCCGCTGCAGGACGGGTCAGGCCACGTCGTGGTGGCCACCACCCGTCCGGAGACGTTGCTCGGGGACACGGCGGTCGCGGTGAATCCCGATGACGAGCGCTACCAGTCTCTCATCGGCAAGCGCCTGCGTCTGCCGCTCGCAGAGCGCTCGATTCCCATCATCGCCGATACCTACGTCGACGCCGCGTTCGGCTCCGGCTGCGTCAAGATCACCCCGGCGCACGACTTCAACGACTACGAGATCGGGCTGCGCCACGGCCTCGAGCAGATCAACATTCTGACCCCGCGCGCCGCGCTCAACGACCAGGTGCCGGAGCGCTTCCGCGGTCTCGATCGCTACGAGGCCCGCAAGCGCATCGTCGGCGAGCTCGAGGCGGCCGGTCTGGTCGAGAAGATCGAGAAGCACAAGCTCATGGTGCCGCGGGGCGACCGCAGCGGCGCGGTGCTGGAGCCCTACCTCACCGACCAGTGGTACGTACGGATCGCGCCGCTCGCCGCGCCGGCGATCGCCGCCGTCGAGCAGGGCCGGGTGCGGTTCGTGCCGGAGAGCTGGAGCCGCACCTATTTCGAGTGGATGCGCAACATCAAGGACTGGTGCGTGAGCCGACAGCTATGGTGGGGTCATCGCATCCCGGCGTGGTACGACGGCGCGGGGAACGTCTACGTCGCGCGCAGCGAGGCCGAGGCGCGGGCGCGACATGCAATCGCGCCCGAGGTGCCGCTGCGCCAGGACGAGGACGTGCTCGATACCTGGTTTTCCTCGGCGCTGTGGCCTTTCTCGACGCTCGGCTGGCCGCAATCCACCGCGGAGCTCGCGAAGTTCTACCCGACGAGCGTGCTCCTCACCGGCTTCGACATCATCTTCTTTTGGGTCGCCAGGATGGTGATGATGGGCCTGAAGTTCATGGGCGACGTTCCCTTCAGGGACGTCTACATCCACGGCCTCATTCGCGACGAGCACGGCGAGAAGATGTCGAAGTCCAAGGGCAACGTGATCGACCCGCTCGACATCGTCGACGGCATCGACCTCGAGGCGCTCGTCGCCAAGCGAACGAGCGGCCTGATGCAGCCGCAGCGCGCTCCCGCGGTCGAGAAAGCGACCCGCAAGCAATATCCCAACGGCATCCCCCCCCACGGTACCGACGCGCTGCGCTTCACGTTCGCGGCCCTCGCCGCTCCGACGCGCGACCTGCGCTTCGATCTCGAGCGCGTGGCTGGGTACCGCAACTTCTGCAACAAGCTGTGGAACGCGGCCCGCTTCGTGACGCTCGCCGTCGGCGGCGCCGAGCCCGACGCTGCCGTCGCAGCGCGCGAGCTGCGGGAGCTCGGTATCGTGGACCGCTGGATCCGCTCACGATTCGGTCGCACGGTCGCGGCCGTCGAGTCCGCGTTGCGTGACTATCGGTTCGACTACGCGGCCAACGCGCTCTACGAGCTCACCTGGCACGAGTTCTGCGATTGGTATCTCGAGCTCGTCAAGCCGCTGCTGCAGTCCACGGCCGCAACGGATGCCGGCAAGAGCGCCACCCGCCGCAACCTCCTCGAGATGCTCGAGGCGCTGCAGCGGGCGCTGCACCCGATCATGCCGTTCATCACCGAGGAGATCTGGCAGTGGGTCGCGCCACTCGCCGGCCGCTCGGGACCCACGATCATGCTCGAGCCGTACCCGCGCGCCGAGGAGTTCCCGGTCGACACGGAAGCCGAGCGCGAGGTCGCCTGGATCCAGGCGCTCGTGCTCGCGGTGCGCCAGGTGCGCGGCGAGATGAATCTCGCGCCCTCGCGGCGCATTCCCGTGCTGCTGACGGGCGCCTCGGACACGGACCGCAGGCTGCTCGACAGTCACCGGGACTCGCTCGAGCGCCTCGCGGGCCTCGAGTCGATCACCGAGCTCGCGCCCGACGCCGCCGCGCCAGCCTGCGCCGCGCAACTGGTCGGGGAGCTGACCGTCCTCGTACCGATGGCCGGGCTCATCGACGCCGTCGCGGAGATCGGGCGGCTCGAGAAGCTCCTCGGCCGGGCGAGCTCGGACCTCGCGAAGGCGCGCTCGAAGCTCGCGGACGAGCACTTCGTCAGGAATGCGCCGCAAGCGGTGGTGGAGCAGGAGCGCCGCCGCCAAACGGACCTCGAGCGCACGCTCGCCGGGCTCACCTTGCAGCTCGAGCGGATCCGCGCGCTGTAGCGCTCAACGCTCCGCGCCGTCGGCTCCGGAGTGCTCGCGCGTCTCGAGGAACTCGATGTCCGGCCAGCGCTCGAGGGTGAGCGCCAGATTGACCCGGGAGGGCGCGAGGTAGACGAGCGCCCCGCCATGATCGAGCGCGAGACTCTCCGTGAGCCGCGCGCGCAGCTCCTCGAGCTTGCGCGGCTCCGCCGCGAGCCACCGGACGGTATGGATGCCCACCGGCTCGAACGCGCATTGCACGCCGTACTCGTCCTGCAGCCGGAAGGCGACCACCTCGAACTGGAGCGGGCCGACCGCGCCGAGGATCAAGTCGTTGTTGCGCAGCGGCCGGAAGAGCTGCGTCGCGCCCTCCTCGCACAGCTGTGCGAGGCCCTTGTGCAGCGCCTTGGCACGCAACGGGTCCTTGAGAACGGCGCGCCGGAACATCTCCGGCGCGAAATCGGGCACGCCGGTGAATGCGAGGCGCTCGCCTTCCGTGAACGTGTCCCCGATATTGATGGTGCCGTGATTGTGCAGGCCCACGATGTCGCCGGCGTAGGCTTGCTCGGCCTGCTCGCGGTCCGCGGCCATGAACGTGAGCGCGTCCGCGACCCGGATCTCCTTGCCGAGCCGTGCGTGATAGAGGCGCATGCCGCGCGCGTACCGCCCGGAGGTGAGCCGCAGGAAGGCGATGCGGTCGCGGTGGCCTGGATCCATGTTCGCCTGGATCTTGAAAACGAAGCCGGTGAGCCGCGGCTCGAGCGGCTCCACCGTGCGCTCCCGGGCCGTCCTCGCGAGCGGCGCGGGAGCGTGGGTCACGAAGGCCGAGAGCAGCTCCTCCACGCCGAAGTTGTTGATGGCCGACCCGAAGAAGACCGGCGTCTGGCGGCCGGCGCGGTAGCTCTCGGGGTCGAAGGGCTCGGTCGCGCCCCGCACCAGCTCGATCTCCTCGGCAAGCGGCGCGGCGAGACCCCCGAGGAACTCGCGCGCCGCCTCGCTCCTGAGCCCGTCGATCGCGTGATTCTCGCCGATGCGGCCGCGCTCCCCGGCGGCATAGGCGTAGATCCGGTCCTCGAGCAAGTGATAGACGCCGCGCAGCTCCCGCCCCATCCCGATGGGCCAGGTGACCGGCGCCGTCCGGATGTGCAGCACCTTTTCGATCTCGTCGAGAAGCTCGATGGAAGGGCGGCCGTCCCGGTCGAGCTTGTTGATGAAAGTCATGATGGGCGTCGCGCGCATGCGGCACACTTCCATCAGCTTGATCGTGCGCTCCTCCACGCCCTTCGCTCCATCGATGACCATGAGCGCCGAGTCGACCGCCGTCAGCGTGCGGTAGGTGTCCTCGGAGAAGTCCTCGTGGCCCGGGGTATCGAGCAAATTCACGATGCAGTCACGGTACGGGAACTGCATGACCGAGGAGGTCACCGAGATCCCGCGCTGCTGCTCGAGCCGCATCCAGTCGGAGGTGGCGTGCCGCGCGGCCTTGCGCCCCTTGACGGTGCCGGCCATCTGGATGGCCCCGCCGAACAGGAGCAGCTTCTCGGTGAGGGTGGTTTTGCCGGCGTCCGGGTGCGAAATGATCGCAAACGTCCGCCGCCGGCGGATCTCGGCAGTGAGGTCGGTCATGCGCGGTTCCGCTCAGCTCGCGTGAGCGCGGCGCCCCCGCAGCGATAGCTTCAGCACCACGGCGTCCTCGCGTCCGCCGACCGCCTGGTAGTAGCCGCGGCGCAGCCCCACCTGCTCGAAACCAATCGCCTGATAGAGTCGGATCGCAGTCCCGTTCGAAGGGCGCACCTCGAGGTAAGCATCGGTCGATCCGGTCGCGCCGGCCCGGACGAGAAGATGCTCGAGCACGGCTCTGCCGATCCCGCAGGACCGGCAGCTCTCGCGCACACAGACGTTGAGGATGTGCGCCTCGCCGGCTCCCGTACTCATGATGCCGTACCCCGCGATGTCCTCCCCGAGCATCGCGACGCGACAGAAATAGCCGACGCGCAGACAGTCGCGAAAGATCCCCTCGCTCCAGGGGAACTGGTAGGAGGCGCGCTCGATCGCGATGACGGTGCGCACGTCCCGCTCGACCATGGCGCGGATCTCGAGGTGCGACAGACTCGCGATGCGTTCCGGAACGGCGGCCATCGTTGCATTGGACTCAGGATGAGGTCGTAAGCTCACGGAAAACGCTCCGGGCGAACTTGAGGTCCTCCCACGCCTTGCGCTTCTCGGAGGGAGTACGCAGCAGATAGGCCGGATGATACGTCACCACGACGGGAATATTCAGCGCTCCGAAGCGGTGCACCCGGCCGCGCAGGCTCCCAAGAGAGGCCGCGGTGCCGAGGAGATTCTGGGCGGCGATCCGCCCCACGGCGAGCACCAGGAGGGGCTTGATGAGCTCGATCTGGCGCTCGAGGTAAGGCAGGCAGCTCGCGACCTCCTCGGGCTTCGGGTCGCGGTTGCCGGGCGGCCGGCACTTCAGAATGTTGGCGATGTAGACGTTCTCACCGCGCGCGAGGCCGATGGCGCGCAGCATCGCATCGAGGAGCTGCCCGCCTCGGCCGACGAACGGCTCGCCGAGCCGATCCTCTTCGGCGCCGGGCGCCTCCCCCACCACGAGCCACTGCGCTCGTGGGTCTCCCACGCCGAACACCGTCTGCGTTCGCGAGCGGTGCAGCGGACAGCGGGTGCAGCGCTCGACCTCCGCGCGGAGCGCGGCCCACGGCTGCGCCGCAGGCCGCTCTTGCGGAGGCTCGCCGCGGACCTCGTCGGCGGCCACCGCGCGACGAAGCTGCCAAGCCTCGACCCCGAGCGCCTCGAGATATGCGACCCGGCGCTCCGCATCCACCGCTTCAGGTTCCAGGCCGGCGCCGCAGGATCCGCCGCAGCCGGCGCGCTCCCCAGAGCACGGGCGCCGAGATCGCGTAGGTGGCGAACATCGAGAGCAGCATCGTCGGGGGATCCACCGCGACGAGCACGAAAAACAGCGGGACCAGGAGCATGTACGCGAATTTGATGCGCCGGTCGAGATCGAACTGCTTGAAGCTCGGATAGCTGAACCGGCTCACCATGAGCGCGCCCGCCGCCGCGGTGATGCAGAACGCGGCGATGAGCCCCGTGAGGCCCGGCTCGCGCCACTCGCTCGAGAACCACACGAACGCCGCGACGATCGCGGCTGCCGAAGGGCTCGGCAGCCCCTCGAAGAACCGCTTGTCGGCCGACCCCGACCGGGCATTGAAGCGCGCGAGCCGCATCGCGGCGCAGACGGCGTAGAAGAATGCGGCGAGCCACCCGAAGCGGCCCCAGGTCCGGCCGTATTCCGCGATGCGCACGACACCCCACTGGTAGGAGACGATCGCGGGCGCGAGCCCGAACGCCACCATGTCCGCGAGGCTGTCGTACTCCTTGCCGAAGGCGCTCTCGGTGCGCGTGAGCCGCGCGATCCGGCCGTCGAGCGTGTCGAAGATCATCGCCACGAACACGGCCATCCCCGCCGGGGCGAAATGCTTGTCGATCGCGGCAACGACGGCATAGAAGCCGGAGAAGAGGCATCCGGTCGTCAGCAGATTGGGCAGCAGATAGATGCCCTTGGGGGGGGACTTCTCAGCCGAAGGGTCGGTTTGCATCGCTCGAGTCAGCACGTCTCTTGGGGGGTTTCGATACCCGGCATGGCCGCGGAGAGCCCGCATGATACTGGAAGTGCCACCGCAGCACGGCGCAGCGGCGCAAAGGTGACGCCGGTCGCAGCGGACCGTCCCGAATTGAAACACGATCGCCGCACCGGAGCTTTACCGGGGCCTTGCGGGCCCGGAAGCGCAAGGCAACGACCATGAACCGACCTTCGCGGCACCCCTTCAGCCCGCTGTGGCTCGCCCTCGCCTTCCTCGCCTCGCTGCAGATCTGGGCCCCGGCGCGGGCCGATCAGCAGCGCGATCCGGCGCTCCAGGGCATCGTGGCGCACGCGATCGCCCAGGCCCAGTGCTTCGCGGATCGCTTCGACTCGGCCGTGTGGTATCGAATGATGGGGCCGCGCTTGCGGGCCGAGGTGCCCGATGCGCACGAGCGCGTTGCAATCCTCAAGGCCGTGTACTGCGAGACGCACCGCCCCGGACAGATCCGCTTGCCCCCCGGCCTAGTGATGGCCCTCATCGACGTGGAGAGCGGCTTCAACCGCTGGGCCGTCTCCTCGACCGGAGCGGTGGGTCTCATGCAGGTGATGCCCTTCTGGCCGGTGCGGCTCGGCATGCCCCGATACGAGCTCACCCACATCGAGTCGAACATCGAGATGGGGTGCGCGATCCTGCGATATTATCTGAGGCTCGAGCACCACGATTACTCCCGAGCGCTCGCGCACTACAACGGGAGCATCGGCCGGCTCCACTACGCCGATCTCGTACTCACCCGTTGGGCGACGCGCTGGCGGGGCGCAGACGACCTCGGCTGGGCGGACGTGTCTCAACCCGTCTCGAAGCCCCGCGGCTGAGCACTCCCCGGCGGCGCGGCGGCGACCTTCACGGCGGTCACCTTGCTCGCGGACGATCCGATCCAAAGCCACTCGACGAAGGCCTGCACGGCCGCATCCTCGCCCCACGCGAGCACCTGGACCCGGCCGTCCGGAAGGTTCCTGGCA
>JBOHZT010000007.1:0-32915 GCA_050738535.1 Steroidobacteraceae bacterium | reverse complement strand
CCAACGATACCGAATTCGGTCTCGCCGCCTACTTCTATACGCGCGACCTCGCGCGCGCATGGCGCGTCGGGGAGGCGCTCGAGTACGGGATCGTCGGCCTCAATACCGGACTCATCTCGACGGAGGTTGCCCCGTTCGGGGGCATCAAGGAGTCGGGCATCGGACGCGAGGGCTCGAAGTACGGGATCCTCGATTACACCGAGATCAAGTACCTCTGCGTCGGGGGAGTCACGCCATGCGCTACGTGAGCTCTCCGGATTTCCGGCACGACGGCGCCGAGCGCATCGGCGTGCTGCTCGCCAATTCTGGAACGCCGAGCTCGCTCGCGGTGCGCGAGGTACGGCGCTTCCTCGCCGCCTTCCTCAGCGACCCGCGCATCATCGAGCTGCCGCAGGCGCTGTGGCTGCCGCTGCTGCATGGGGTGATCCTGCGCACGCGGCCGCGGCGCTCCGCCCGCAAGTACGCGAAGATCTGGACGGCGGAGGGCTCCCCGCTCGCCGCGATCTCCGCGCAGCTGCGCTCGAGCCTCACCGGCACGCTCGCGGAGCGCGTGCTCGCGCCCTTCTCGCTCGAGCTCGGCATGCTTTACTCCAAACCGACGATCGCGGACGCCCTCGAGCGCCTGCGGGCTCTCGGCGCCCAGCGCATCCTCGTGGTGCCGCTGTTCCCGCAGTACTCCGGGGCATCGACGGGCTCCGTGTACGACGGCGTGTCCGCCGAGCTGCGCCGCTGGCGCTGGCTTCCGGAACTGCGCTTCGTCGCCGAGTACCACGACTACCCCGGCTATATCGATGCGCTGCGCGCGAGCGTCGAGCGGCATTGGCAAGAGCATGGCCGCACGCGCCATCTGCTCGTTTCGTTCCACGGCGTGCCCGAGCGCTACTTCCACCAGGGAGATCCTTACTTCTGCAAGTGCCAGAAGACGGCGCGCCTGCTCGCGGACGAGCTCATGCTCAAAGAGCATGAATGGAGCGTGAGCTTTCAATCTCGAGTGGGACCCGTCAAATGGCTGCAGCCCTACACGAGCGAGGTGCTCTCCGGCTTCCCCGCGCGCGGCATCGACCGCGTGACCGTCGTGTGTCCGGGGTTCGCGATCGACTGCCTGGAGACGCTCGAGGAGATCGACATCGAGAACCGCCGGCTGTTCCTCGAGGCAGGCGGGCGCGAGTTCCAGTATGTGCCCGCGCTCAACGCGCGGCCGGAGCACGCGAATTTCCTCGCCGACCTCATCGCCCAGCACTGCCAGGGCTGGACTCACGTGGAGCTCGGGTTTCGGCCCGCGGGAGCCGCGCGGGGCACATCCGCCTGAGTTCGCGCGAGACGCTCGGCCAAGGCGCTCCTCGAGCCGCGGGTCAGGACGCCCCGTCCTGGAGCTTCGAGGTGCACAGGTCGTAGATGGAGCTCATCAGCATGCACACGGAGTGCGTCATGGCGACCTCGATGCCTTTGAGCGCGGCTTCCTTGATGGCAGCGGTCATCTGCTCGAGCTGCTCGTCCGTCAGGTTCTCGGGCAGCCGCGTCGTGATCTGAAGCGACGGAACGTCCTCGACGATCTCGCGCAGCAGCCGGTAGACCCGATCGGCCTTCGCGCGCATCAAGTCCTCGTCGTCGCCGAACAAGCCGCCTATCGCGATCAGTCCGTCGGCCGTCCGCGAGCGCGTCTGCTCCCACTCGCGCTCCGCGCCGAAGGCGGCGTGAATCACCTCACCCATGGCCACTGTCTCCCGATCAGGTTGCACCGCGATCCGGCAGGCCCACGATCCATTCCGCAATTTCCGTGCCCCGAAGCTGCGGCCTCGCCGGGGCGTGCGCGCGCTCTCGCGGCAACCCGCGTGTCGGTGCGCGAGAGCCGCGCCGCAAATCTCCTGCCGCGGACGCGATCAGCGCCTCGAGCGCGCGCTCCGCCGCGAACGGCCGCGACGCGACGCACGCGCCGCAGAGGTCGATCGAGATGTGGCTTTGCGCGCCGTCGTGCTCGTGCCTCGTCCGGCGGCCGCCGGCCGCCGGCGCGTGCTCCCCGACCTGCGCCTTGGTGCGGACTTGCGCGCGCCAGTGGGTTTACGCGCGGCGACTGACTTGCGTGCGCGGGTGGGCTTACGCGCGGCGACGGGCTTACGCGCGGCGACGGGCTTGCGTGCGGCGACGGGCTTGCGTGCGCGGGTGGGCTTGCGTGCGGCAGCGGACTTACGCGCGCCCTGCCGGCGAGGCGCCGAGCGCTTACGAGCCGCGGCCTTCTTGCGCGCGGGCGCTTTGCCAGAGCCCGCGGAACCTGCGGAGCGGGCGTGCACAGCCGCGCGCTTGCGAGGCGCGGCGGATTTCGGCTTGGAGGTGTCGGCCGCCTCGGGCGGGTGCGAGCCGGCGCCGCGCAACTGCTCGAGGATCGTTGGATTCTCCAGCGTGGACATGTCCTCGGACGGCTCTTCCCCGCGCGCGAGAGCGCGCAGCAACCGGCGCATGATCTTGCCGGAGCGTGTCTTCGGCAGCGCCTCCGCGAGCCGGATCTCTTCCGGCCGCGCGATGGCGCCGAGCTGATCCGCCACCCAGGCGCGCAGCTCCTCGGCGAGTGCCGCGCCCTGCGGTCCTGCCGGCTTCGAGCCCTTGCAGATCACGAAGGCGAGGATCGCCTCGCCCTTGATCTCGTGCGGCATGCCGACGACCGCCGCCTCGGCGACTCGCGGATGGGCCACCAGGGCCGACTCGATCTCCATCGTGCCGAGCCGGTGGCCCGCGACGTTCAACACATCGTCGATGCGGCCCATGATCCAGAAATAGCCATCCTCGTCGCGATGCGCGCCATCGCCGGCGACGTAGAGCCGATGCCCGAACCGCTCCCAGTACGTCGCGCGATAGCGGGCATCGTCGCCCCAGATCGTCCGCAGCATGTGCGGCCAGGGGCGGCGGATCACCAGATACCCGCCAGTGTCCGGCCGGGTGATGCTCTGACCCTGCTCGTCGACGATGTCCGCGTCGATCCCGGGAAGCGGCTCGGTGCACGACCCAGGCTTCGTCGGCGTGACGCCCGGCACCGGCGCGATGAGGATCGCGCCGGTCTCCGTCTGCCACCAGGTGTCGACGACGGGGCAGCGCCCCTGGCCGATCACCTCGTGATACCACATCCAGGCCTCCGGATTGATGGGCTCCCCAACGCTGCCGAGTAGCCTCAAGCGGGACAGATCGTGGCGTCGCGGCAGCTCGTCCCCGAGCTTCATGAGCGCACGGATCGCGGTCGGCGCGGTATAGAAGATCGTCACGCGGTGCGACTCGCATATCTTCCAGAAGCGCGCGCCGTCGGGCCACGTGGGCGAGCCCTCGTAGATCACGACGGTCGCGCCGACCGCGAGCGGCCCGTACGCGACGTAGGTGTGTCCCGTGACCCAGCCCACATCGGCCGTGCACCAGAAGACGTCATCCGGACGAACGTCGAGCGCCCACTCGCAACTCGTCTTCGCACCGAGCAGATAGCCGGCGCTCGAATGCTGAATGCCCTTCGGCTTGCCGGTCGAACCGGAGGTATAGAGAAGGAACAAGGGATGCTCCGCGGTGACCCATTCCGGCTCCGCGACGGCCTCCCGGCCCTCGACGAAATCGTGCCACCACACATCTCTCCCGGACCTCATGGGCACGGGCCTGCCCGTGCGGCGGTACACGACGACCTGCTCGATGCTCGGGCAGCCGGCCGCGAGCGCCCTGTCGGCGGCGGCCTTCAGCTCCACGATGCGCCCGCCGCGCCAGCCGCCATCCGCGGTAACGAGGATGCGAGCGCCTGCGTCCTCGATCCGCTCCTTCAATGAAAGCGCCGAGAATCCTCCGAAGACCACCGAGTGCACGGCGCCGATGCGCGCGCACGCGTGCATGGCGATGATCGCCTCGGGCACGAGCGGCATGTAGATCACCACGCGATCGCCGGGCTGCACGCCCGCGCCGCGCAGCGCGTTCGCGAACCGGCACACCTCCGCGTGCAGCTCCGCGAAGCTCAACCGGCGCGTGTCGCCGGGCTCTCCCTCGAAGACGATCGCAGTTTGATCCGCGCGCTCCGGGAGGTGAGCGTCGAGACAGTTGACCGACACGTTGAGTCGTCCGTCGGTGAACCACCGGAAGCTCGGCGCCCGCGAATCGTCGAGGGTCACCGTAAACGGGGTCTGCCACGCGAGCTCGCTGCGAGCGAGATCCGCCCAGAATGCCTCCGGGTCGGCTGCGGCCCGGCGCCGCAGCGCCTCGAGATCACGCGGCTGCACCCGCGCGCGCGCCGCGAAATCGGGCGGCGGGGCGAGCACCCGCTTCTCGAGCAGGATCGATTTCAGGTCTCGGCGAGTGCTCACGGTGCTCATGAATACGTCCCGGCCCTTGCCATCGGCGGCTCCAGCTTCGTACGGTACCAAAAGCGTGCACGCAGCGCTGGCCGCGGGCCGCGGCGTCTGCGAACCTTGCCTGAAGGCGGCACACTGCAGGCATGAGTCATGGCGCGATGCATTGGCTTCATCAGGCGGGACTGACGAAACCGCCGGGATCAGCGGAACCGCGGGAATCCGCGGAGCCGCCGCGACCGGCGGGACGGGCCGGGCGAGCGGGATGGGTGCGATGCGCCTCGAGGCCATTCCTTGCCGTCGCCGCATCGCTGGCAGCGACCGGTGCGCTGCTATCCGCCGGCTGCGGGCAGACGGCGTCCGTCCAGCCGATCCTCACCGCACACTGCGAGAGGCTCGGCGGTGCCCGCCAGCAGATCACGGTTCGCGTGAGTTTGCCGGCGAGCGGCTTGCTGCACGTGGAAGTGCGGGAGCGGGGCATCTCGGCTGTGGCCAGCTTCGGGAGCGGGGAAGCCGGGCGGCCCGCCGCGACGCCCATCGACCGGCTCGGCACGATCGACCTTGCGGCCGGCGTGCTCGCAGGGCAGTCCGTTCCGATCCATGTCGCATCCGTCGATTCGAGCGATATCACGGCCGAGGTCTGCCTGGCCGCCGAGCTGATCCGGCCCGCGCGCGGGGCGCGGGCTCGCGCCGAGCGCCACCTCGCGCAGGCAAGCGAGGCCACCGGCGCTCACAAGTGGCAGACCGCGTTTGATGATTATCGCGACGCGGCGCGGCTCCTCGATGACCTCGGTCTGCCCGGCGCCGCGGCCGCAGCGCGCCACGCGATGGCCGAGCTCGCCTACGGCTTCATACGCCGCGGGCGCGACAGCATTGCGCTCGTCTCGGCCGCGCTTACCGCATCCGCCGCACGGAGCTCCGCGGGAAGCGCCGCGGGGACGGCTCGCGACGCCCCCGCAGCGCGGGCCATCACCGGCGCCCGCCTCGTGCTGCTCGCGAAGGCGCTGATGAACCTCCCCGCCGCGGGCTCATCGAGGGGCGCTGCGCCAGTCGGCAACGCGCGCGCGCGGCTCACCGAGGCGGCCCGGCTCCTGCGCTCGAGCCCGCTCGGCCGACGCGAGCTCCCGCGGCTCGAGAGCGTCGAAGGCGTTCTCGAGTACCGCGCCGGACACCTCGCCGGCGCACGGCAATTGTTCGAGCAGGCGGCAGCCGATTGCCGCGCACTCGGGGACTGGGAGTGCTTCGCGCAGGCGCGCCAGAATCTCGCGGCGCTCGCCGAGGAGCAGCAGGACTACCCGGCCGCACTCGCGGCCTACGAGGAGGCGCTGCGCTCGCTCGATCCGGCGCGCATGCCGATGCTGAGCGCGGACATCTCCTACAATCTCGCGCGCCTCGCCGGCCGGATCGGGCTCTTCGGCCGCAGCGCGCAGGCGCAGCGGACCGCCATGCGGCTTTACGCCGGTCTCGGCCAATGCGACCACGTACGCCGCAGCGCGGCGAGCCTCGGCGAAATGCTGGTGCACGTCGGCAGCATCGGCGATGCGCAAACCTATCTCGATCGCGCCGCAACGTTCAGCTGCTCGAGACTCCTCGCAGTATCGAGCAGCCCGGCGGAGCCGTCCGCGGATGCCCTCGACGGCGAGCATCAGGCGGGCTCGCCTGCGCCGGCGAGCCCGGCGGCGGCGTGCGCCGAGACGCCGACGAGCGGCGCCACGCTGAACGGCGATATCGCGGTCTTCGAGGCGCTGCTGTCGATGAGCGAGATCGCGCGCCTCGACGGGCATCTCTCGGCCGCCGCGACCTGCCTCGGCTCCGCGCGGCGATACTCCGTCGACGCGCGGACACAGATCCGGTTCGTCAATGCGAGCGCCGCGCTCGCGAGCGAGCTCGGTCATCCGCGGCGCGCGGCCGCCGAATTCCGCCGCGCGCTCGAGCTCTCGCGCACCGCGGCTCTCACCGAGGCAACCCAGTTCGCCGGAGTGAGCGAGCTCGGGCTCGCCGCGGCGGAGCTCGACACCGGTGCGGACGCGGAGGCGACGAGGCACGCCTCGGCGGCGCTGCGGCTTTCGAGCCGCCGCGCGGACATGACGCAAATCATCGCTTCGCTGCGTACCCTCGGCGCCGCGTACGCAGCCGCGGGCAAGCGTGCGCTCGCGATTCGCACCCTGCGGGCAGCCATCGGGCTCATCGAGCAGTTTCCGACCGGCGAGCTCGACGCAGCACGTCGCGCCACCTATCTCGCGACGCAGCACGGCGTGTTCGCCGAGCTGATGGACCTGCTCGCCGTGGGCGCCGCGGAGCGCGGCAGTGAGGCTTCCTGGAGCGCATTCGCCGTCGCCGAGCGAGGTCACGCCCGCAGCTTGCGGTACGCGCTGGAACAGGCTGCACGCGAGCGGGCTGCGCGTGAACAGAGCGCGCACGAGCGGGCGGCCGGCCCCGAGACCGGCCCGCGAACCGCTCGAGGGCCGGCGACCAGCACGACGAGGTACGGATCGCTCCTGCGAACGCTCGCGGCCGCCGCGCGCCAGGCCGGCCCTAAACCGAGCGTGAGCGCGTCCTCTGGAGAGGCCGGCAACGGCCGCGGCCAGGAGAGCGGCGAACCACGTGCGGGCACTGGCGAACCGCCGCCGGCTCCGCTGCTTCGCCGCATCATCGAGCTCGCCGCGCCCACGGCGGGTGCGGCGCCGCCGGTCGATCGCGTCGCGCTTGCCGCGAAGCTCCGCTCGACGAATGCCGTGTTGGTCGAGTACGCCGCAGGCCGAGAGGCGATGTTCGCCTTCGTCACGGATGGCGCGACCATGCACGTGACCCGGCTCGCAAGCCGCGCGAGCATCGCGCGAGCCGCCGCGAGCCTCGCGGAGCGTCTGCGAGCACCCGAGGAAGTGCCGGACGAGATCCGCGCGGCCGCGAAGCAACTCGCCGCATTGGTCCTGTGGCCCATCCGGTCGCAGCTCACGCGCCCGCGAGTCATCTTCGTGCCGGCAGGCGCGCTGCACACGATTCCCTTTGCGGTTCTGCCCTGGTCGGCCGCGACATCGAGCTCCCTCGTGCTGCAGCACCTGGAGATCTCCACGGTCCCCTCCGCCCTGCTCCTCACGCGCCGCGCCGCGCCGCCGCCCCACGCCTCGGGAGGCGAGCGCTTCGTGCTGCTCGGCGATCCAGTCCTGCGCGATACGATTTGGTACCGGACGTGCAGCGGGCTCGCGGCCCGAGAACGGGTGCCGCAAGCGATCCGGGCGGCCTTCGCCTGGAGCCGCTCGCTGCCGATGCTGCCCGGCAGCCGCGCCGAGGTCTTGGGGATCGCGCGCATTGCGCGGCGATGGCGGCCGTCCGCGGGCATCGAGACGCTCCTCGGGTGCGAGGCCACGCCGGCGGCGCTCCGCCGTGCCGCGCCCGCGGCGACCGTCCTACACATCGCCACGCACGGGCTGGTGGACGCCCATCGGCCGCGGCTCTCCGCGCTCGCGCTGACGCCGGATCCGCCCTCGGCCAGCGACGCGGAATTCCGGTTGCTCGACATCATGGGCCTGCCGCTGCAGGCGCGGATCGTGGTCCTCAGCGCCTGCGACACCTCCCGTGGACGCTTGCTCCCGGGCGAGGGGGTGCTCGGGCTCGCGCAGGCGTTCCTGCAGGCCGGCTCCGGATCGGTCGTCGCGAGCTACTGGCGCGTTTCTGACGCCGCGACGGTTCCTTTCATGAAGACGTTCTACCGCTATCTGCTTCGCGATCGGCTCCCGGTAGGTGAGGCGCTGCGTCGCACGCAGCTCGATCTCGCGCGCAGCGGATCCTACGGCTGGGCCGCGTTCAGCCTCTACGGCGAACCGGACTCGCGTGCCTGAAAGCTCCTGGAGCCCGCCGTCAGCAGCCGAGAACCTCAAAAAAAGTGAGTCGAGGGTGAGATAGCCGAGCCCTTGAGAGCAGGTACGTGAATGGCGGCCCTTTCGTCGCCTGCTTTCAAGGAGACTCGGATGATTCGCAAGACCTCTTTCGTCCTCAGCGGCATCGCCGCACTCGGCCTCGCGGCAGCATTCACCACGGCTCAGGCCAAGCCCGTCCAATACGACGGCGGCGGCACCATCCTCACGCATGTCACGTCCGGATACGACGGCGGCGGCACCATCCTCACGCACGTCACGTCCGGATACGACGGCGGCGGCACCATCCTCACGCACGTCACGTCGGGCTATGACGGCGGCGGCACGATCCTCACGCACGTCACGTCCGGATACGACGGCGGCGGCACGATTCTCACGCACTGATCACGCTCAGTCTGCGGGCGGCGCGATCGGGCCGGTGACGCCTCGTGGTCCCCCCACCACGGGTTTCGCCTGTCTGATCGCGCCGCTCACGCTCGCTTGCATGGCGCTCATTCGGCCGGTCGGTGCGCGGCGAGCGTAGCCTTACGCATAGCGCTGCAAACGGAAGCTCTGGCACGGCCCGTGCAGGCGACAGCTCGGCCGACTGGCTCGCACTCCAGGAAGCCGCTGGAGGTGACGCGATGCGACTCATGAGCTCCCTGCTGCGCCGGCACGTTCCCGGCCGCGGCGCCGGCCGGCGCTGGCTCGAGGAATCCCTGCGCGAGCAGGGCGTGCGGATCTATTTGACGCAGGGATGCCTCCGTGAGCTGTTGAGCGGCGCGGCCGCGGCAGCGTCGCGCAGCCCCTCGAGCAGCCTTCAATACCGCGACGTCTTGCGCGCCGAGATCGACGCGCGGGCAGCGTTCATCCATCGTTGGACCTCCTCCGACGAGCCGTTCGCGGTATGGGATGCCGAGGAGGCGGCGCTCGTAAGAATTGCGCGTAAGTACGCGCTACCGCGCCCGTGGAGGGTACCCGAGCCGGTGGCCGCGCCCTGCACGCGGCGGGTCCCGTCCTACCGGCATTGGGCGAGCGGGGTCGACGCGGCCGCCCGGATCGCAAATCAGGCGCCCAGCTGATTCTCGTCGGCGTCCGGGCAAGATAGACGAGACGCCCGGGCGCAGGCATTGCCTCCTTAGCCTTCCCCGCTGTGCTAAATTGATGCCCGCCGACGTTGCTGCGGGGCCGGAGCCCTACGAGGCACCCGCGTTCGAATTATGTAATACCAATAAGTCCCGACCACGGGCTCGGGATGCGGGGAACAGTGAGCTGCGCGAATTCCGCCACGGGGACGCCGGTGGGCGGCGACATGGGCTCGGACGACACTTCGCTCGCCGACTCACTGCTCGTCGCCGCCATCAGCGAAGGCGGTTCGCTGCAGGAGGCGCTGTACGTCAAGTACCGCCGGCCTCTGCTGCAGGTATTCCTGCAGCGGCGCGTGAACGCCGACGTGGCGCAGGACCTCGTCCAGCGGACATTCCTCCAGGCAATCAAGAAGATCCGCGCCGAGGGGCTGACGGAGCCCGCGAAGCTCGGAGGCTATCTCCACCGCACGGCTTGCAATCTTGCGACCCAGTACTGGCGCGGCGAGCTCTCCCGGCGCGAGGATGCGGCGGGAGAGGCGCTCGGGGAGATCTCCGACGGCGCGCTCTCGCTCGAGGAACGGATCGACAACGAGTTGCTGGCCCGCTGTGTCCGAGAGCTCATGACACAGCTGCCGGCGCCGCGCGATCGGGAGGTGCTGGTGCGCTTCTACCTGCACGAGGAGCCGAAGGCGTCCGTGTGCCGTGACATGGAGCTCTCCGGACTGCAGTTCAATCAAGTCCTGTGGCGGGCGCGGCAGCGGTTCGGGGTGATCCTGCGCCGCAACGGCGTCTCCCGAGCGCGCTGATCGAGGCGCGAGCAGTCGCAAAGGGCGACCTCATGGATCATCTGCGATTCAAGAGCGAGCAAACCGCGGCCGCTTACGTCGCCGGCGACCTCGACCCGCGGAGCATGGAGCAATTCGAGCTCCACATGATGTCCTGTCCCGAGTGCGTCGAGGCCGTCGAGGGCTGGCGCGCGATCAAAAGCCAGCTCGGCCGCGGGGCCTTCGAGACTCGCGCGAGCCCGGCGCCGCCCGCGGATGAAGCGCTTGCCCCGGTCCGTCGGCCGGCGAGACTTCCCTCTGAGACGCGCCGTGGGCCGGCGAGGCCGACCCATGCGGCGCTGCGCTGGCGCCTCGCCTCCATGATCACCCTCGGCCTGCTCGCAGGCGCCGCCGGCGGCTGGTACCTGCGCACGGCTGAAGGTCCGCCCCTCGACGGGGGGAGCATCGGATTCTATGACCTGCCGCCCGTCACTCGCGGACCGGCGAATTGCGTCGCGGTCGACCTCGGCCCGAGAGTGTCGCTGATCGCGCTGAGGGTGCCTGGAGCCCTCGCGAGTGAACAGCTCGTCGCCGTCGGCGGCAACGGGAGGGATCTGCCGCCCGAGGCCTATTCCGTCCGCACCCAGAGCGACGGCAGCTGGCTCATCCGCCTCGAAGCGGCGACGGTCCGCGCGCACCCGATCCGTCTCGAGGCGCGCAGTGCGGACGGGACGGTCGATCCCCGGGGCTGCATCGCCGGCACTCCAGGCGGGTGAGCCCCGTGAGACCGTGAGGCGCGCGGCCGGGCGGTCATGCGCAGCGCGGCGGTCAGGAAAGCCAGCGCTGAATGCGGTCGTGCAGGGGGCTCGAGCGCGGAAAGTGCGCGAGCAGGTACTCCATCTGATCGGCGAGCACGCGCCGCCCCTTGAGGAAGATGTACTCCGCGTAGGTCGGGGTGAACGGCACCGCGATCAGCTGCATCTTCGCCTGCTCCGGCGTGCGCGAGGCCTTCTGGTTGTTGCACCTGCGGCAGGCCGCCACGACGTTCCTCCACGTGTCCACCCCCCCCTGACTGAAGGGCCGAATGTGGTCGCGCGACAGCTCCCGCGTCGGGAACCGCAGCCCGCAGTACATGCACAGATAGCCGTCGCGGCGGAACAGCGTCTGGTTGTTGAGCGGCGGGACGTAGTCGTGGCGCGTGTTGCCCGGATTCCCGGAAGTCCCGAGCGTCGCGACGATCGAGTTGACTCGGACGACCGTGCGCCGTCCGCTGCGCGCATTGACCCCGCCGTACAAGGAGTAGAGCAGCGAGCCGCAGGTGTAGGCGACCTGCTCCTGGTGGTAGAGCCTCGCGGCCTCGCGGTAGTCGATCCACTCGAGCGGCATGCCGGCCACGTCCGTGCGGAGCACGAGTTGGGAGAGCCCGCGCGCGGCAGGGTTCATGACGATGCGCAGGTCGGAAGTGAGGCCATCGTCGGCCTTCTCGAGATCGATGCCCAGCACGATGCTGTAAGATACGGCAGCTGTGTGCCAGAATTCAACGTTACAACACTTTCATTTAACAGGGGTTTCCAAAATCGCGCCGCCGACCGGCCACGGTCTCGCGGCGCCAGGGAGCCCCCGAGGCACCCTTGATGCCAGTGACGATCGGCGCGCTCCGCGAAAGCGCACCCGCGGAGACCCGTGTGAGCCTAGTGCCCGAAATAGCCGCGAAGCTCGCGCGCGCGGGCGCTCGACTAGTGCTGGAGCACGGGGCCGGCGAGCGCTCCAACTTCCCGGACCGGCTGTATAGCGGCGTCGACTGGGGGGATTCGAGCGCCCAGGTGCTCGAGCAGTCGGACGTGCTCCTCACGGTCCAGGGCCCGACGCTCGAGCAGATCCGGCGCCTGAAGCCTGGGACGGTCGTCGTCGGCTACCTCCAGCCGTACGCCCGCGACGCCGAGATCGAGGCGCTGCGCGACGGACGCATCACGAGCTTCGCGGTGGAGCTCATCCCGAGAATCTCGCGCGCGCAGTCGATGGACGCCCTGTCTTCCCAGGCCGCCATCGCGGGCTACAAGGCGGTGCTGATCGCGGCCGATCACCTGCCGAAATTCCTGCCGATGCTGACGACGGCCGCCGGGACGATCCGTCCCGCCCTGGTGCTCGTCATCGGCGCCGGGGTCGCAGGGCTGCAGGCCATCGCCACGGCCCGGCGGCTCGGGGCGGTCGTCGAGGCCTACGACGTGCGCAGCGCGACGCGCGAGCAGGTCCGATCGCTCGGCGCCAAGTTCGTGGAGACCGGAGTGAGCGCCGAGGGTGAGGGCGGGTATGCCCGCGAGCTCACCTCCGAGGAGCGTGCCAAGCAGCAAGAAGCGCTCGACGCTCGCATCGCGGCGGCCGACGCCGTCGTCACCACCGCATCGGTGCCGGGACGGCCCGCGCCGCGGATCGTGAGCCGCGCAGCGCTGGAGCGCATGCGGGCGGGCTCGGTCATCGTCGACATTGCGGCCGAGCAGGGCGGGAACTGCGAGCTGACCCGAGCGGGCGAGCTCGTCGAGCACCAAGGCGTGCGTATCATCGGACCGGTCAATCTGCCCGGCCAGCTCGCGTACAACGCGAGCGAGATGTACGCGCGCAATCTGCTCAATTTCCTCACGCCCGCGCTCGCGAAGGGCGAGCTCGCGATCGACTGGACCGACGAGGTCTTCGCCGGCGCCTGCCTCACGCACGACGGCGTCATACGGCATGAAGCGACGCGCCAGCGCATCGAGGCAAATGGGGGGGGAAAGTCATGACCGGGTTCATCTGGCTCTACATCTTCATGCTCGCGGCCTTCACGGGCTACGAGGTCATCGCGCGCGTGCCGGTGATCCTGCACACGCCGCTCATGTCCGGCTCTAACTTTGTGCACGGGATCGTGCTCGTCGGCGCCATGGCCGCGCTCGGCTCCGCGCAAACGCCGCTCGAGAAAACGATCGGCTTCATCGGGGTGCTGCTCGCGGCCGGCAACGCGGTCGGAGGCTACGTGGTGACGGAGCGCATGCTCGAGATGTTCAAGTCGAGCCGGCGTCCCGGCCAGGGTAATCGCTAGATGGGCGGCATCGCACCGGGGGCCGCCTCGTCCGAGGTGATCCAGGCGAGCTATTTCGTCACCGCGTTCCTGTTCATCGTGGGCCTGAAACGTATGAGCTCGCCGGTCACGGCGCGCAACGGCATCGTGTGGGCCGGCGCGGGAATGCTGCTCGCGATCCTCGTCACGTTCCTCTACCCAGGCATGACGAACTACCCCCTCATCATCGCCGCGATCGTCATCGGCGCGGTCGTCGCGTGGGTGAGCGGCAAGCGCGTCGCGATGACGGACATGCCGCAGATGATCGCGCTCTTCAATGGCATGGGCGGCGGCGCCGCGGCTTCGATCGCCTCGGTCGAGCTCTACCGCGGCGAGTCGCAGAGTTTTGCGGTGGCCGCGCTCGCCGTCGTCGGCGGCATCATCGGGTCGGTCTCCTTCAGCGGCAGCCTCATCGCATTCGCGAAGCTCCAGGGACTCATCAAGGGCTCGCTGCGGTTCCCGGGGCAGCAAGTGCTCAATGTGCTGATCCTCGCGGCGGCCGCGGCGATCGGCGTGGCGATCGTGCTGCACATCGACGCATCGGCGAGCGCCGTCACGGCGCTCTTCGTGCTGGCGCTGATCCTCGGGGTCACGATGACGCTGCCCATCGGCGGCGCCGACATGCCGGTCGTCATCTCGCTCTATAACGCCCTGACCGGCCTCGCGGTCGGCTTCGAGGGCTTCGTGCTCGACAACCCGCTGATGATCATCGCGGGCATGGTGGTCGGCGCCGCGGGAACGCTCCTCACCCAGCTCATGGCGAAGGCGATGAACCGCTCGCTCGGCAATGTGCTCTTCTCCGGATTCGGCGATACCGGCGGCGCCGCGACGGGTGAGGTGACCGGGAGCCTCAGGCCGATCGAGGCATCGGACGTGGGCGTCATGCTCGCCTTCGCGCAGAAGGTGATCGTCGTGCCCGGATACGGCATGGCCGTCGCCCAGGCGCAGCACAAGATCTGGGAGCTGTGCCAGCTGCTGATCGACCGGGGCGTCAATGTCAGGTTCGCCATCCACCCCGTCGCCGGCCGCATGCCCGGCCACATGAACGTGCTCCTCGCGGAGGCGGGCGTCCCGTACGACCTCATCGCGGACCTTGACGAGATCAATGCCGAGTTCGAGACGGCGGACGTGGCGCTCATCATCGGCGCGAACGACGTGGTCAACCCCGTCGCGCGCACGGACCGGTCGAGCCCGATCTACGGAATGCCGATCCTCAACGCCGACAAGGCGAAGAACGTCATCGTGATCAAGCGCGGCAAGGGCGCCGGATTCTCGGGGATCGAGAATGCGCTGTTCTATCTGGACAACACGCGGATGCTCTACGGCGACGCCCAGAAAGCCGGCTCCGAGCTCATACAGGCCGTGAAAGCCGTAGGATAGCGGGCAGATGACTGCCACGAACGGAACCTGCGCGGCACGAGGTCATCCTTGAACGCGTTCCTTCGGCAAGAAGAGGCTCGGACGGGCTCCCGGGAGCGCGCGCCCGGCATTCTCCCGGCGCATGCGCCTCTCGGCAGCGGTGCTCGCGCGGCGGGCGGCGGCTGGCCGGCAGCCTACCGGTACGCGATCGCCGTTGCCGCGGTGCTGGCCGCAGGCGCGCTGCGCTGGTGGCTCACCGCGGCGTTCGGCACGCTGCCGCCGTTCGTCACGTTCTATCCCGCGGTGTTGCTGGTCGCGATCATCGCCGGCGGCGGCCCGGGCATTCTCGCGATCATCGTCTCGGTCGCGCTCGCGATCTACCTGTGGATACCGCCGGCTCACAGCTACGTCCTTCCGACCACCGGCGACAAGATCGCCGTGGGCATCTTCGCCGCGATGAGCGTCGTCATCTGCGCGGTGGCCGAGCGCCTGAGGCGCGCCCGCCGTGCGCAGGAAGCGGCACGCGCCGGTCGGCAGCAGGCCGTGGAAGAGGCGCGGCAGCTCTACGACACGGTACACGCGGAGAAGGAGCGGCTCTCGCTCGTCCTCGGCAACATCGGCGACGAGGTCTACTTCACGGATGCGGCCGGGCGGTACGTGTTCGCGAACCAGGCGGCGCTGAAGGAATTCGGCCACCTCTCGGTGGTGGGAGTCGAGGTGGGCAAGGTGATCTCGCACATGCTCGTGCTGCGGGCCGACGGCAGTCCGCGTCCGATGGAGGAAGCTCCGCCGCTGAGATCACTCCAAGGCGAGGTCATCAAGGACGAGGAACAGATCGTGCGCACCCCGCGCACGGGCAGTCTGCGTCACCGTCAGGTGAGCTCCTCGCCGGTTCGCGACGCGAACGGGGAGATCATCGGCGCCGTCTCGGTCGTCCGCGACGTGACGGAGCGCAAGCGCGCGGAGGCCGCGCTCGCGGAAACCGACCGCCGCAAGAACGTCTTCCTCGCGACGCTCTCGCATGAGCTTCGCAATCCCTTGGCGCCGATCAGAACCGCGGCCCGACTGCTCGAATCGCGCGACCTCAGCCAGGAGAACCTGAAGCGCTGTCGGACGATCATCGCGCGCCAGGTCGGGCAGCTGGGCTCGCTCCTCGACGATCTGCTCGACGTCTCGCGGCTGACACGCGGCGAGCTCACGCTGAAGCGCTCGACGGTTCCGCTGAGGCAAGTGCTCGATGCGGCCGTGGAGGCCGCCCAGCCTCTCATCGGCGCCAGGCATCACCGATTGGAGCTCGATTTCCCGCCCCTGATGCCGAGGATCGTCGCGGACTCGGTCCGACTCACCCAGGTGGTCAGCAATCTGCTGACGAATGCCGCCAAGTACACTCCCGAGGGCGGCGCGATCGTTCTCGGCTTCCGCCTCGAGCCCGAGGCGCTCGAGCTGTTCGTGCGCGACAACGGCATTGGCCTCGCGCCGCAGCAGCAGGAGCAGATCTTCGAGATGTTCGTGCGGGCCGAGCCGGCCGCCGAGCGCACGGACGGCGGTCTCGGCATCGGTCTCGCGCTCGTCAAGGCGCTCGTGGAGCTGCATGACGGACGCGTCGGCGTGCAAAGCGCCGGACGCGACGCAGGGAGCACGTTCACGGTCACTTTGCCGAAATCCATCGTCGCTGCGAGCGAAGCCGCGCCGCGCGATCAGGCTGCCGCCGACGCGCCGCCGGCGCGGCTGCATCGCGTGCTCGTCGCCGACGACAATGCCGACGGCGCCGACGTTCTGGCGACGCTGTTGCAACTCGCCGGCCACGAGGTCCACGTCGCGCACGACGGCCTCGAGGCGCTCGAGATCGCCGCTCGAGTGAGGCCGGACGTGGCGTTGCTCGACATCGGCATGCCGGGAATGAGCGGCTACGACTTGGCCGCTCGCATCCGCAGCGAGCCCTGGGGCGGCGGGATGCTGCTGGTCGCGGTGACCGGCTGGGGCCAGGAGGACGACAAGCGCAAGGCGAAGGAGGCCGGTTTCGACCACCATTTGACCAAACCGATGGATCCCACGCTGCTCGAGGCGATCCTCGCTTCCCCTGCGCCGTGAACATCGCGGTCCTCGCCTCCCACGAAGGAACGACCCTGCAGGCCGTGCTCGACGCCTGTGCGGCCGGCACGATCGCCGGGGGCGTGACGCTCGTCATCGGCAACAATCCGGTCTCGGGCGCACTGCGCCGGGCGCGCGCCGCCGCCGTCCCAGCGCTGTGCCTCTCCGGCGCGACTCATCCGGATCCCGAAGCGCTCGATCGGGCGATTTGCGCAGCGCTCGAAGCCCATGCGATCGACATCGTGCTGCTCGCCGGCTACATGAAGCGCCTCGGGCGGCAGACGCTCGCGCGGTTCGCGGGCCGGCTCATCAATACCCACCCCGCACTGCTGCCCAAGTTCGGCGGACGCGGCATGTTCGGCGCGGCGGTCCACCGGGCCGTGCTCGCCGCCGGGGAGCGCCTGAGCGGCGCCTCCGTTCACCTCATCGATGGGGAATACGACTCCGGCCCGCTGATCGCGCAGGCGACGGTGGGCGTCCGGGAGGCGGACACGGCCGATTCGCTCGCCGCTCGCGTGCAGCAAGTCGAGCGGGCACTCGTCGTCCGGGTGCTGGCCGAGATCGCGTCCGGCGAGCGGCCGTTGCCGCTCGGCTGACGCCGCTGCGCAGTCCGCGCCCCGCAGCCCCGGGAGCGCAGCTGCGCTTCCGGGCTTCGCAATACGCTACCGCTTGGGCGCGGCCTGCTTCTTGGCGGGTCGGTCCTTCGGCCGGGACTTGCCGAACGAGCCGCGGTACAGCTTGCCGCGGCGGGTCCTACGATCACCTTTACCCATGCGAGTTCACTCCGATTGGCCGGGAATCCGGGCGCGGAGTCTAGCAGCCGCGCCCGCCCCGCGCCGCGACTCGGGAGGGAGCGGCTTGCCGAGGCGGGGGGCCCGTCGGCCGACGGGGCAGCATCCCGGCGCGCGATCCGCCGCTCCGCCGCTTGTTTGCCGCATCGGCTTCCCGTAAAGTTCGGCGCGGTTCGTGACCTTTCCCTTTCCCTGCCGCTTGCCGCGATGCGCTACCACGCCCGGCTTTCGAGTCGAGAAAAGCCGAATCGTTGTCGACCCAGGTGGCAGTGTGCCGCCGCCGATTAACTGCATTCGGCTGCCTCCCTGCCTTGATTGGGCCTGCAGTCCACGTAATAGCTCGTGGACCGGCCTCGCTTTCAGGAGCTCGATTCAATGACGAAGATCTATGTCGGAAATCTGCCGTTCTCGACGGACGAGAACGAGATTCGTACCCTTTTCTCACAGCACGGAACGGTCGAGTCCGTGAACGTGATCACCGATCGCGACACGGGACGGCCGCGCGGGTTCGCGTTCGTGGAGATGCCGCGCGCGGACGCCTCACGGGCGATCCAGAATCTCAACGGCAAGGACCTGGGCGGCCGGCCCCTTCGCGTCAACGAGGCGCAGGAGCGCACCGGCGGCGCTCGCGGCGGCGGCCCCAAGCGCTGGTAAGCCTCGAGACCGATTTTCCGCAAGCGCGCCGCCGCCCGCGAGGGCTGCGGCGCGCTTCGTCTTGCCTCGCGCTTTTACTTGTAGCGCGCGAGCACCCGCTCGAGCGCCTGCGCGCCGGGTGAGAGCTGCTCGTACGCCATGCGGTTGAGCGGCTCGTCGGTCGTTCGATTGATGTCGTGGAAGTCCCGCCCGGAAGGCTCCACGTAGAGCAGCCCCGTCAGGTACTCTCCGGCCTTCATGCGCTCCTGAACGTGGGCCGCGGCTGCGCTGCGGTCCGTCGGATCGTGGCTGGCGTCGAGCTTGCGCAGCACGATGCGGCTGCCGTCGTGCATGACGACCGGACGCGCCTCTCCTGGCGTATACCGCACCGTGATCTCCCGCTCGCGCGGCACGAAGTCGACGCTCACCGCAGGCTCGTAGTGCTCCCGCGTGTAGCGATAGCTCTTCGTCGAGCCCTCGTGGTCGTTGAACGTGACGCAGGGCGAGAGCACGTCGATCAGGGCGAAGCCCTTGTGCCGCATGCCGGCCTCGAGCAGCGGCACGAGCTGCTCCTTGTCGCCCGAGAAGCTGCGTGCGACGAATGATGCGCCGAGCGCCAACGCGAGCAGCACCGGATCGATCGGCGGCTGTTCGTTCACCTCGCCGCGCTTCGCCTTGCTGCCCACGTCGGCCGACGCCGAGAACTGGCCCTTGGTGAGTCCGTACACGCCGTTGTTCTCGACGAGGTAGAGCATGTCGAGGTTGCGCCGGATCGCATGGCAGAACTGACCGAGGCCGATCGAGAGCGTGTCCCCATCCCCCGAGATGCCGATGTAGGTGAGCGTGCGGTTGGCCGCGCTCGCGCCGGTCGCGATCGAGGGCATCCGCCCGTGAACCGCGTTGAAGCCGTGTCCGCCCGCGACGAAGTAGGCGGTCGTCTTCGAGGAGCAGCCGATGCCCGAGAGCTTGACAACGTTCTGCGGCTCGAGCGACAGCTCCCAGCAGGCCTCGACCAACGCGGCCGTGATCGAATCGTGGCCGCACCCCGCGCACAGCGTCGAGAGCGAGCCCTCGTAATCGCGCCGCGTCAGGCCGAGATCGTTCCGGGGCAGCGAGGGATGGCGCACCTTGGGCTTCGCGAGATAGCTCATGCGCCTGCTCCGAGTGACTGCGGGCGCGGCCGGACGGAAGGCCTCGTGCCCGTGCCCGTGCCCGTGCCCGCGAGCTCGGCCAGCACGCCATCCACGATGAACCTGGAGGAGATCGGCAGGCCGCTGTAATGGCGTAGCGAACGCAGCTTGCCCTTCTCCACCGCTGTCTCGAGGACGAGCAGCGAGCGCAGCTGGGCGTCCCGGTTCTGCTCGACGACGAAAACGACGCGGTGCGCGGCCAGGAACTGCTCCACCTCGGCGCCGAACGGAAAGCCGCGCACGCGCAGCGAGTTGACGGCGACGCCGCGCGCTCTCAGCCCGTCCCGGGCTTCGCGCACCGCGCCCTCGCAGCTGCCGGCCGTCACGATGGCGATGTCGACGCCGGCCTGACGCTCGACGATGGGCTGCGGCACGAGCGTCTTGGCCGTATCCCACTTACGCAGCAGGCGGTCGACGACGGCTTGGTACTCGGTGGCATCCTCCGTGTAGGTGCCGTACTGGTTGTGTCCTGAGCCCCGGGCGAAGTACGCGCCCTTCGGATCGATGCCGGGCAGGGTGCGCGCCGCGATGCCGTCCTCGTCCCGGTCCAGGAAGCGGTGGAACTTCTCGAGCTTCGCGAGCTCCTGCGGACCGAGCACTTTGCCGCGATCCGGACGGTAGGTGTCGTCCCACTCGAGATCGCGGCACATCCAATCGTTCATGCCGATGTCGAGATCCGACAGCACGATGACCGGGGTCTGCAGGCGCTCGGCGAGATCGAACGCTTGCGCGGCGAGGTAGAAGCACTCCTCGGGGTTCGCGGGATACAGACACACCTGGCGGGTGTCGCCGTGCGATGCGTAGGCGCAGGCGAGCAGGTCGCACTGCTGCGTCCGCGTGGGCATGCCGGTGGAAGGCCCGACTCGCTGCACGTCGAACAGCACCACGGGAATCTCGGCGTAGTAGGCGAGGCCCAGGAACTCGCTCATCAGCGATATGCCGGGCCCGGAGGTCGCGGTGAACGCCCGCGCGCCGTTCCAGGACGCCCCGACGACCATGCCGATTGCGGCGAGCTCGTCTTCCGCCTGGATGAAAGCGAAGCGCTTGCGGCCGGTCTGCGGATCGGTGCGCAAGCGCTCGCAGAAGCCTTTGAAGGCATCCATGAGAGACGTCGACGGCGTGATGGGATACCACGCGGCGACCGTCGCGCCGGCATACACGCAGCCGAGCGCCGCGGCCGTGTTGCCATCGATCATGATGTGCCCGGCGGTGCCGCTCATCTTCTCCACGCGCAGGGGTAACGGACAGGCGAAGTGCTGCTTCGCGTAGTCATGACCGAGCTGGATCGCGAGCATGTTGCTGTCGACGAGCTGCGGCTTCTTGGCGTAAGTCTCGGCGAGCAGCGCCCGGATGCCCCCGAGGTCGAGATCGAGCAGCGCGGCGAGCGCGCCCGCGTAGCAGATGTTCTTCATGAGGATGCGCGTGCGCACCCCGTCGAAGTGCTCGTTGCACAGCTGCGCGAGCGGCACACCGAGAACCGTGATGTCGTCGCGCTTCAGGAGCGCCGGGCGCGGCCAGGTCGAGTCGTAGAGCAGGTACCCTCCGGGCGCCACCTCCTGCACATCGCGAGCGTACGTCTCGGCGTTCATGGCGACCATGATGTCGATGCGGCCCGACCGCGCGACGTAGCCGTCGCGGGAGATGCGGATCTCGTACCAGGTCGGCAGGCCCTGGATGTTCGAGGGGAAGTAATTCTTCCCCATGACGGGAATCCCGGTCCGGAAGATCGACTTCATGAGCAGCGTGTTCGCGCTCGCCGATCCCGTGCCGTTGACGGTGGCGATCTTGATGGCGAAATCGTTGGTGCGGCTCGACGAGGAGGTAGGCGGCGATGGCGCTTCAGACATGGGTCGGCGGGCGGTTCCGTGGAAGGGGGGTGTGCGCGACTTGCGAGCGCTCAGGCGATCTTCGGTTCCCTCGCGGCCGATGCCGCGGCCTCGTCCCCGGCCCGGGGCCAGCGGACGAGCGACTTCTGCATGTCCCACGCGGCCGTCGGACAGCGCTCGGCGCACAGCCCGCAGTGCACACACAGATCCTCGTCCTTCACCATGACCCTACCGGTCTGGGCGAGCGCCGCGGAGACGTAGAGCAGCTGGTCGAGGTTGCGGGCCGGCGCCTTGAGGCGGGACCGCAGATCCGCCTCCTCACCGTTGCCCGTGATCGTCAGGCAATCGACGGGACAGATGTCGATGCACGCGTCGCACTCGATGCAAAGCTTGGCGGTGAATACCGTTTGCATGTCGCAGTTGAGACAGCGCTGCACCTCGGCGGCCGCCTGCTCGGCGGTGAAGCCGAGCTCCACCTCGATATTGAGCTTCTTGAAGCGCTCCTTGATCGATACGTGCGGCATGAGCCGACGCTCGACCGGCGCATAGTCGTTGGCGTACGACCACTCGTGCATGCCCATCTTGCGGCTCTGGAGGTTGACGCCCGGCGCGAGCCGCTCGGTGACGGACTCCCCCTGGCAGTGTTTGTGGATCGAGATCGCCGCCTGGTGCCCATGTTCGACTGCCCAGATGATGTTCTTCGGTCCGAACGCGGCATCGCCGCCGAAGAAGACGCCGGGGCGCGTCGACTGGAACGTCACGGGGTCGACGGCCGGAACGCTCCACTTGTCGAAGTCGATGCCGAGGTCGCGCTCGATCCAGGGAAAGGCGTTCTCCTGCCCGATGGCGAGGATCACGTCATCCGCAGGCAGGAACTCCTCGCCGGCGACGCGCTCGGCGACGATGCGCCCCCGAGCGTCGAGCTCATACTCCATGCGCTCGAAGCGCATGCCGGCGAGCTTGCCGTTCTCCATCACGAACGCCTTCGGCGAGCGGTTGACGACGATCTCGATGCTCTCCTCCTCGGCGTCCTCGAGCTCCCAGTCGGAGGCTTTGAAGAAGCCGCGCGGCTTGCGGGCCATCACCTTGACGCTGGCCGCCCCGAGCCGCAGTGACGTGCGGCAGCAGTCCATCGCCGTATTGCCGACGCCGATGATGAGCACGCGCTCGCCGATCCGCTCGACGTGGCCGAACGCGACCGACTCGAGCCAGGCAATCCCGATGTGAATGTGTTCCGCCGCCTGCGTGCGCCCGGGGAGGTCGAGGTCCTTGCCCCGCGGCGCGCCCGAGCCCACGAACACGGCATCGAACTCGCCTTTGTCGAGGAGCGCGCGGAGGCTCGGGACCGGGTGGCCGAGCCGCAATTCGACGCCCATGCCGACGATCTGGCCGATTTCCTCGTCGAGCACGGCAGCCGGCAGACGAAACGAGGGGATGTTGGTCCGCATCAGTCCGCCGGGCTCGGCGTACTGCTCCAGGATCGTCACCTCGTAGCCGAGCGGCAGCAGATCGTTCGCGACCGTGAGCGAGGCGCAGCCCGCGCCGATGCACACGATCCGCTTGCCGTTCTTGACCTTGGGAACGCGCGGCAGCCGCCCGGCGATATCCTCGCGGTGATCGGCCGCGACCCGCTTCAGGCGGCAGATCGCGACCGGCTTCTGCTCCACCCGCGCCCGGCGGCAAGCCGGCTCGCACGGCCGGTCGCACACCCGCCCCAGGATCCCGGGAAAGACGTTCGTTTCGCGGTTCACCATGTAGGCGTCGGTGAAGCGGCCCTGGGCGATGAGGCGGATGTATTCCGGAACGTCGGTATGGGCCGGGCAAGCCCACTGGCAATCGACGATCCGATGGTAATAGTCAGGGTGGGACGTATCTGTGGGTTGCATGGGATGCCGTGTCCGCCTGCCAGTCCCCGCTCGAAGAGCAGGACCGGGAGTATAGAGCCGGCGCACCGCGCAAGCACTTATACTGGCCGGTGCGTTCTCACGCCCATACCCGCCTGCCCGTACGCGCAATGACTGCACCCGCAACTCCTGTACCGCTCGAGATCAAGCTCAGGACCCAGTCGCGGCTCCTCGAGCTGACCTTCGATGACGGGCGCCGCTTCGAGCTTTCCTTCGAGTATCTGCGGGTCCACTCCCCCTCCGCCGAGGTTCGGGGGCACGGCCATGGGCAGGGCATGCTCGTTCTAGGCAAGGAGAACGTCGGCATCCGGGCGATCGAGCCCGTTGGACAATATGCCGTCAGGCTGAAGTTCGACGACGGGCACGACACCGGCCTTTACGGCTGGAAGTACCTCTACGAGCTCGGCAGCGAGCACGCCTCGAAGTGGGCCGAATACCAGGCGCGCGTCCGTGCATTTCAGGCGGCGCCCCCGGCGCCGCCGCCGAGCGGTCCGTTGGCGCGCCCCCCGCGGCCGCTGCGGCGGCACGAGTCGGATCGCTCGAGTTGACAAGCCAACACGGAATACAAAGAAGGGGCCGAGCGCTGGCTCGGCCCCTCCGGCCTCAAGACCCCCATTTTATGGAACGCCTCCGGGACTTGCATCCCCGAGGCGATCGGGTGATTCTGCGCAGCGTCCGCCGCAAATTGCAAGCGAGGGTTTTGTGGACCTCTCCGGCCATGCAGGCGGGCCGCAGCGACGCCGAAGCGCCCAGCCCCACCCTCGAGCATCCGAACCGATGACTGACGAGCCGCTCGCAGATTTCGGATATCAGCGCGTTCCCCGCGGGGACAAAGCTCGCCGCGTCCGCGGCGTCTTCGACTCGGTCGCCGACCGCTACGACCTCATGAACGATTTGATGTCGGGCGGCCTGCACCGGTTGTGGAAGCGCTTCACGCTCGATATCGCGAGGCTGCACCCGGGACAGCGCGCGCTCGACGTGGCAGGCGGCACGGGAGATCTCGCCGCGGGACTCGCCCACCAGGTCGGGCCGACCGGACTCGTCGTGCTCGCGGATATCAACGCGGCCATGCTCGGGCACGGGCGCGATCGGTTGACCGATCAAGGCCTCGTCGGCAACGTCCAGTATGCGCAGGCCAACGCCGAGGCGCTGCCATTCGCGGACGGCAGCTTTCATTGTGTGACGATCGGCTTCGGACTGCGCAACGTCACCGACAAGGCGGCGGCTCTCGCCTCGATGCGCCGAGTGTTGAAGCCCGGCGGCCAGCTCATCGTCCTCGAATTCTCCCGCCCGGTGCCTGCGCTCAGGCCGCTGTACGACGCCTACTCTTTCCGGGTGCTGCCGCTCCTCGGCAAGCTCGTCGCGCGGGACGAGGCGAGCTACCGCTATCTCGCGGAGTCGATCCGGATGCATCCCGACCAGGCGCATCTGCTCGAATTGATGCGTGAGGCAGGACTCGAGGACTGCCGCTGCCACAACCTCGCGGGTGGCATCGTCGCGGTGCACCGGGGATACAAATATTGAATTGAGACCCGCTGCGGGGCCCGCGGGACGAGACCGCGGTTGCACCGGCCGCGGTCACTCGGGATAGAGCAATACGGCGCGGCGCTCGTCGACCCACGCCGCCTCATCCGGCGCGGCGAGCGCTTCGAGATCGGCAGAATCGGCGGCGGGATCGTCGATCCAGCGGCGTAGCAGATCGCTACCGTTCAGCGCATCGAACGCGAGGCTGCCGGTCACGTACTCGTAGGGGAAGTCGCGCCAGAGGTCGTAACTCGGCGCGAGCGCACGCAACGCTTTGAGCGCGAGCGCGACGAGCCTCCAGGGCCGGAACGCCCGGTGATCGTATGCGGGATCGTCCACGTGGATCTGGAATCCCGAGCACAGCCGGCCTGCGTGCTTCTGAAACGTCGGCTCGAACCAGCAGGGCCTCAAACGGCAGCCCGCCAGCCATTGTGGAGCGAGGCGGCGCATCTGCGCGAGCAGCGCGCTGCAGTCGAGCTGCGGCGCGCCGAGCAGCTCGAGGGGATGGGTCGTGCCGCGGCCCTCGGAGAGCGTCGTGCCCTCGAGCATCACGGTGCCGGCAAAGCAGCGCGCCATCCCGAGGCTCGAGGCGTTCGGGCTGGGATTGACCCAGCTGCGCTCGGCGCAGGGCCAGCCGTAGCCGGGACCGGCGTTCGGCATCCAGCCCTCCATCTCGACGACCTGGCAATCGACGTCGAGGCGCAGCTCGCGGACGAACCAGCGGGCAAGCTCGCCGAGCGTGAGGCCATGCCGCATCGGCAACGCACCCGCGCCGACGAAAGTCTCCCAACCCGGCCGCAATTTGAGTCCCTCGACGGGCCGGCCCGCCGGATTCGGGCGATCGAGTACCCAGACCGACTTCCCGTGCCGCGCGGCTTCCTCGAGGATGTACCGCAGGGTCGTGACGAACGTGTAGATGCGGCAGCCCACGTCCTGCAGATCGACGAGGACGACATCGAGGAGATCCATCATCGCAGGCGTCGGGCGGCGCACCTCGCCGTAAAGGCTCAACACAGGGATGCCGTGGACCGGATCGATGAAATCCGGTGATTCGATCATGTTGTCCTGCTTGTCGCCGCGCAGGCCGTGCTGAGGACCGAACGCGGCCGTCAGACGAATGCCGCCGGACGCGACGAGCGCATCGAAGGTGTGCGTGAGATCGCGCGTGACGGATGCCGGGTGCGCGAGCAGGGCCACGCGCCGCCCCGCAAGCGGCCTGCGCAGCTGCGGCTCCTCCAGCAGCCGATCTATGCCGAATCTCATCGCGGCGGCGCGGCAGTCATCATTCAATCATATCCGCAGCGCGAATCCGGCCGCGTGATGAAAGTCCGGTCCGCCGGGCGGATGCGCGAGGGCCCAGTAGCACAGGCGGCCGTCCGATTCCTCGATGACGGCGGCGAGAGCGGCTCGCGCCGCGGCGCCGCCCGCTAGCGCGTCGAGTTCGACCGAGGCTCGCAGGAGCCAACGCCCTGGCTCGGCGGCGCAGTCCGATCGGCGATCGGAAATCGGGATCGAGCCGCTCGACTCGGCCGGGGTCGTCCGTCCCTGCGACGCAATCATGATGCTCGGCGCGCGCACCGGCGCAAGGCGGCTCATACCTTCCCGATAGCGCTCGAAGCCATAGCAGGCCCACTCCCCCGACGGCGAGAAGTTGAGCTCGCCGTACGCAGGGCCCGGATCGGGCATCACGAACGCCTCGAAGCACGTATGGCGCCAGAGCTCGTCCGCCTGCCGCGGAGCAGCGCGGCGGGGCAGGCGTATGCGGCCGGGATCCGCCTCGATCCGGTAGCTGAGCTCGATACGGCCCGAATGCCGAACCACACGCACGTCGATGGATCGCACCGCGGCGCAGGGCGTGGAGGGATGCGGCGCGAGGCTGGCCCGCAAGACCGGCCCGCTCATGCCGGAGAGCGCCTCCCCATTCGGTAAAATGCGCGGCATGACGGGGCGCATGGCTCGCGGCAGACCATCATGGCTTGCTACTGTACACCGCCCCGCCACCTGAGATTCGTAGACCGATCATGCTCACCGCCCTCATCGAGAACGTTCTCAATCGCGGCCTGCCGCGTTCGCCCCGCGCTCGCGAGCTGTGCGCCGAGCTCGCGGGCCGGCGGGTCTGTGTCGAGTCGCACGGCATGGGACGTTTCCTCGTCGAGTCCGACGGCAACGGCCTGAAGGTGAAGCGCCTCGGCGAAGCCGAGCCGGGCGCCGCTGCCGCATGGGAAGCACGCGTGCGCGCAGGCCCGCTGAGCCTCATCGCGCTCGCAGGCTCCGATTCGGCGCAGGCGCTGCAGCGCGAGGGCATCGAGATCGACGGCGATGCGACGCTCGCGGAGCGCTTCCGCGAGCTCGCGCGCCTCCTGCGACCGGATGTCGAGGAGGAGCTGGCGCTCGCAATCGGGGATATCCCCGCGCATGAGCTCGCGCGGCTCGCCAAGACGGCCGCCGGCTGGTGGCGCGACGCCGCCCGGACGACGGTCCGCAACGTCGCGGAATATCTGGCGCACGAGCGTCGAGATCTCGTCTCCCGGGCAGAAGGTCGGCAGCTCCTCGACGGCGTCGCAGAGACGCGCGACCGGATCGACCGGATCGAGGCCCGGGTCGGGCTCCTCGAGCAGCGGGCTGAGGCAAGGCGGCCCGCGGGCCACCGTCCGTGAGCGGGGACGCAGGGGCGCTCGACGGGGAGCGCCCGAGCGGCGAGCCGGCGACCCCGCGGAGGCGCCTGCCGTGAAGCTGCGCGTGCTCGTGCGGCTCTTCCAGATCCAGCGCGTGTTGCTCAAGTATGGGCTCGACGATTTCGTCCGCGCGACGCATCTGTACCGGCCGCTGCGGCTGATCGTGCTCGTCTCGCCCTGGATCTGGCACGCGCGCCGCAAGAACCGTCGCGGCGCGCCGCTTCCCGGACCATCCGGCAAGCCGGGGAAGTCCGGCAGCGACCGGGCGCTCGCGCGCGCCGCGCTCACCCGCGCCACGCGGTTGCGCCTCGCGCTGACGGAGCTCGGCCCCATCTTCGTGAAGTTCGGGCAGGCCGTCTCGACCCGCCGCGATCTGCTCCCGCCCGACATCGCGGACGAGCTCGTGAAGCTCCAGGATCAGGTGCCGCCGTTTCCGGCCGAGGTAGCCCGCGCCGGCCTCGAGCGGGCTTACGGCCGGCCGCTCTCCGAGGTCTTCGAGCAGTTCGACGAGGCGCCGCTCGCGGCCGCCTCGATCGCCCAGGTGCACACCGCGCGGCTGCCCGGCGGCAAGGAGGCGGTCATCAAGGTGCTGCGGCCAGGTATGCGCCAGGTGATCGAGCGCGACCTCGAGGTGCTCTATGCGCTCGCCCGGCTCGCGCAGCAATACTGGCCGGAGGGCCGGCGGCTACGCCCCGTGGAGGTGGTTTCGGAATACGAGAAGACGGTGCTCGACGAGCTCGACCTCATGCGCGAGGCGGCCAACGCCGCGCAGCTGCGGCGCAACTTCGCCGGCTCGGACCTGCTGTACGTCCCGGAGGTCTATTGGGATTACTGCCGCGACAGCGTCATGGTGATGGAACGCATCCATGGCATACCGATCAGCGACATGGCGCGCTTGCGCGAGGCCGGCACGGACATCCCGAAGCTCGCGCAGAACGGCGTGCGGATCTTCTTCACGCAGGTGTTCCGGCACAATTTCTTTCATGCCGACATGCACCCGGGCAACATCTTCGTGCTGGCCGACGAGCCCCGCAATCCGCGGTACGCCGCCGTGGACTTCGGCATCGTCGGCACGCTCGACCCCCGCGACCAGCGCTACCTCGCGGACAATTTCCTCGCGGTGTTCGATCGCGACTACCGGCGCGTCGCGCGGCTGCACGTGGAGTCCGGCTGGGTGCCCCCAGACACCCGGGTGGACGAGATGGAATCGGCCGTGCGCACCGTGTGCGAGCCGATATTCGACCGCCCGCTGAAGGACATCTCCTTCGGCCACATCTTGCTGCGGCTGTTCGAGATCTCCCGGCGGTTCAACATGGTGATCCAGCCGCAGCTGGTGCTGCTGCAGAAGACGCTGCTCAACGTCGAGGGGCTCGGCAGAGAGCTCTATCCGGAGCTCGACATATGGAACACCGCGAGCCCGATCCTGCGCCAGTGGATGCGGGAGCGGATGACCGGGCGCGCGGTGCTGCAGAGCCTGCGCTCGGAGCTGCCGGAGCTGATCGAGGCCGTGCGCACGCTCGCGCCGCTCGCCAAGGCAGCCGCCTATCGTGCCCAGAATGGGGCGCTGCGCCTGAAGCTCGATCTGTCGAGGCTGGAGTCGCTCGAGCGCTCGATCCACGTCTCCAGCCGGCGCCGGGAGAGCACGATCGTCGGCGCCGCCATCCTCCTCGGCGGGCTCGTGTGGCTCGCGGCGGGACGGCCGGTCGATTGGCCCGGCTGGGCCATGCTGGCGATCGGCGCCGTGTGGGTTCTCCTGGGGAGGCGCGGCTAGGCCGGTAAGCCGCCGGGGCGGCCCGGGCTCGGCCGGGGCCGTCCGCGGGCGTCAGCGCTTTACCGCGGACAAACCGCGACCTGCCGGTGGACGGCTCCATACGGGTGGGTTAGCCTGCGACGCCCGTTCGGGATCTCTCGTCCGATGTCATCCCCTCGATCGCTCACCGAAGGCTCGATCAGCCGCGGCCTGTTCTTTTTCGCAATGCCGATCCTGCTCGGCAATGTGCTGCAGTCCCTCGACGGCTCGGTGAACTCGGTCTGGATCGGGCGGTACCTCGGCGAGGCCGCCCTCACCGCGAGCTCGAACGCGAACGTGGTGCTGTTCCTCATGCTGGGCGCGCTGTTCGGCGCTTCCCTGGCGGCCACCATCCTCATCGGACAGTATCTCGGCGCGCACCGGCTGCACGACGCGAAGCGCGTGGTCGGCACTAGCACGAGCTTCTCCGTCGTGATCGCCATCGTGATGGCCGCCGTCGGCTGGGTGGTCTGCAGAGCGCTGCTCGAAGCGATGAAGACGCCGCCCGCGGCGCTGCCGCTTGCCGTCGCATACATGCGGGTGATCTTCCTCTCGCTGCC
This sequence comes from Steroidobacteraceae bacterium, assembly GCA_050738535.1. Lineage (GTDB taxonomy): Bacteria > Pseudomonadota > Gammaproteobacteria > Steroidobacterales > Steroidobacteraceae > JASHUC01. The sequence goes on along the minus strand of JBOHZT010000007.1, from coordinate 3,472 downwards.
GTTCCTGGTCCTCTACATCTTCGCGACCTCGGTCCTGAGGGGCGCCGGGGATTCCAAGACGCCGCTGTACTTCCTGATCCTCAACGTGGCGCTGGACGTCGGACTCAACCCTCTGCTCATCTTCGGGCTGGGGCCGTTCCCGCGGCTCGGTATCGCGGGGTCCGCACTCGCGACGCTCTCGGCGCAGGCGATCAGCCTCGTCGCGCTCATCGTCCATCTGTACCGCCGCAAGGATCCGTTGTGCCTGCACGGTAACGAGCTCGGCCTGCTGCGCGTCGACTGGGCGATCGTCGGCACGCTCATCACCAAGGGCGTGCCGATGGCGCTCCAGATGATCGTGGTCTCGATGAGCGGCGTGCTGATGATCACGCTCGTCAACCGCTACGGCATCGACACCACGGCGGCGTTCGGGGCTGCGCTGCAGGTGTGGAACTACGTGCAGATGCCGGCATTCGCGATCGGCATGGCGGTCTCCTCGATGGTCGCGCAGAACATCGGCGCCCGAAAGTGGGACCGTGTCACCGCGACGGCTCGCGTGGGCGTTGTGTTCATGTTCGCGCTCACGACCTTCCTCGTCCTGCTGATCGTCGTGCTGAGCGCGGAGTCGCTCGGCCTGTTCCTGCCGCCCCACTCCTCGGCGCTCGCCATCGCCGTGCACCTCAATCGCGTCGGCGCGTGGAACTTCATCTTCTTCGGCATCGCCGTGGTGCTGCTTGGCGTGGTGCGCGCGAACGGCGCGGTCGTCCCGCCGCTCATCATTCTCGCGTTCGCCCTGCTCGGGATTCGCTTCCCGCTCGCGCTCGTGATGCAAGGGCCCATGGGGGCCGACGCGATCTGGTGGAGCTTCCCGATCTCCTCGGCGATCGCGCTCGTGCTTTCGGTGCTGTACTACCGCTTCGGCCGGTGGCGCGAGATACGCAGCATGATGGAGCATCCGGAAGCCGGCGTCGGTGCCCGCGAGCCGCTCGGAATGGGCTAAAGACCCGGCGCTGCCCGTGGCCCGACAGAGGGACCGAGGCAGCCCCGCGCCGACGCGGTGACTACGTCAGATAGGGCGCGATCGCCATGGCGACCACCGCAGCGGCGAGCAGGACTGCCGCGACGCGCTGTCCGAGCACCGGCCGCTTGCGCATGGACCCCTGGAATCCCGCGGCGACGATGGCACAGGCCGCCCCGATGCTGAGCGAAGTCTCGGCCGGCCCGACGGCATTGCCGATGAGCTCGATCCACAGGAAGACGCCGGCCGCGACCGTCAGGACCGCGGCGATCATCTGCGACCGAAAGAGCGTGCGCGCCTGCCCGCCGCTCGAGCAGGCGACCACGAAGGTGGAGCCGGCCCAGTACACTCCGGCGAGCAGATGAATGGCGATCACGACGATGATGGCAATGTGCATGTGAGCCCGCCTGGTCGAGATTTGGCGCCGCGCGCCGTCGAGCTAGTATGAACCCGCCGCCCGGCCCCGGCTGCGCTTTAAGATGGGGCATGGATGACCCGATCAGCCCCGCGGCAGGCACCCGCATGCCACCGATCCTCTACGGCACGGCCTGGAAGAAGCGCGCAACGGCGCAGCTCGTCGCACAGGCGATCCGTCACGGCTTCCGCGGCATCGACACGGCTTGCCAGCCGCGGCACTACGACGAGGCGGGCGTCGGGGAGGGCATCGCCGTCTGTCTCGGAGCCACGCTCGGCCGCGCCGACCTGTATCTGCAGACGAAATTCACGCCGGCCTCCGGCCAGGACACGCTCACCATTCCCTACGATCCGCAGGTGCCGCTGGCCGCACAGGTCGCCCAGTCGCTCGCCGCGTCGCTGCGGAATCTCAGGACCGACTATCTGGACGGCCTGCTCCTGCACTCGCCGCTCGCGACGCAGGAGCGCACGTTCGAGGCCTGGCGGGCGCTCGAATCAGTGGCAGACACAGCCGCCGTCCGGCAGATCGGACTCAGCAATGTCTATCGTCTGGAGGAGCTCGCGGCACTGTGCAAGGTCGCGCGCGTCCGGCCGGCCGTGCTTCAGAACCGCTTCTACGTCGATACCGGCTACGATCGGGAGATCCGCGCCTTTTGCGCGCAGCAGCGCATCGTCTATCAAAGCTTCTGGACGCTCACCGCCAACCCGCAGATCGTCGGCCACGCGCTGCTGCGGGCCATCGCGGCGCGCATGGCGCGAACGCCGGCTCAGGTGCTCTTCCGCTACCTGACGCAGCGCGGGGTCGTCCCGCTCACCGGCACGCGCTCGGACGTACACATGCTCGAGGACCTGGCGATCCTGGAGTTCGACCTCCCGCCGAAGGATCTGCAGGCCATCGACGGCATCCTCGCGCCGTAGCGCGCCGGCTCAGCGGCAGTGCGCGTCGTTCCTCGTGCACCGGTGCCAGTGATGATCGTGATAGTAGCGATGATGCGCCCGATCGTAATAGCCCTCGTGCTGCGGCGCGATCACGCAGCCCGACGTGACGAGAAGCGAGCCGAGCATCAAACCCGCCACAGCGATGCGAATTGCGTGGATCAAGGGTCGCCTCCGGAAGTTGAACCCACGAGGCACGCGCCTCTCGAGCGTTGCGGTTGGCACCGCAAGAGTCATGCCCGAACGAACGCACCCGAGCCTAATTCTACCCGCGGAGCGCCGCGATGAAGGCCGCCGGGTCCTCGCCGCGCTCCAGCACCTCGACGAGGGCGGAGCCGACGATCACACCATCGACGTGGCCGCGCAGCCGAGCGACCTGCTCGGGGCCGCGGATGCCGAAGCCCGCGCACACCGGGACCGAACTGCGCGCCCGCACCCGGTCCAGGTACTCGAGCGTCGCCGGCGGCACGGAGACGCTGTGGCCAGTGGTTCCCGTCATGGTGACCGCGTACACGAAGCCGGTGCTCGCCGCGCAGATTCGCGCGAGTCGCTCGGGCTCGGTGACCGGCGTCACCATCTGCACCAGCGCGAGCCCCTCCGCGGCGAGTCCGTCGCGCAGCGGCGAGGGCTCGTCGAACGGCAGGTCCGGCACGATGAAACCGCTCACGCCGGCGCGGGCCGCGGCCGAGGTCAGGCGCTCGCGGCCGAAAGCGAGGAGCGGATTCAAGTAGCTCATGAGGAGCAAGGGCGCGCGCACCGGAGCCGCCGCCGCGAGCGCCTCGAGGATCCACTCGAGCGTCGTCCCCTGCTGGAGCGAGACACGACTCGCCCTCTGGACCGTGACGCCATCCGCCATCGGATCGGTGAAGGGAACGCCCACCTCCACCACGTCGGCCGCGCGCGCGAGCGCGTGAAGATGCTCGCCGAAGCGCTCCCGGCTGGGGAAGCCGGCCGTGAGATAGCCGACGAGCGCCGGAACGCCGGCGCGGCCCGCGCCGCGAATCGCCGCGCTGATCCGCTCGCGCGGCAGGATCGAACCTGGGCTCGCGACCGCCGGGCCGAAGCTCGCGGGGCCTGGGTCCGCCGGGTCGCCGCCGGCCCGCGGGCCCGCGGGCGGTGCGCCAG